>CBDUPF010000144.1:0-9958 GCA_965369035.1 uncultured Aliishimia sp. | reverse complement strand
GCCCGAGGCGAGTGTGGCAAAGCTGCACCATCCGTGCCCATGTTGATCCGCTGGAGGCTGCAGCGCTTGCCAAATGGCGCCCAAAAAGAGAAAGAACCACACATGCCCTCACCGGATTCCCCGGTTCGGGGTACTGAATGAAAACCGAGGGAAAGCTCATGAAAAAAGTCCTCTTCGCCACGACCGCACTCGTCGCCACTGCCGGCGTCGCAGCTGCGGAAGTGACCTTCGGCGGGTATGGCCGTTTTGGTGTCGCCTACGAAGAAAACTCCGTCAACGAAACCTACATCACCAGCCGTTTCCGTCTGCAGATCGACGCGACTGCTGAATCCGATGCAGGCGTTCAGTTCGGTGCTCGTGTCCGCATCCAGCAGGACAACGACGGCGCCGCTTCCACGTCCAACGTTGGTGCAGCGTCCTCCGACCACAGCGGCATCTACAACGCCAACCGTGAAGAAACCGGCATCAACGGTGTTCGCTTCTTCGCACGTTCCGGTGGCCTCGAAGTCGGCGTCGGCAACATCTTCGGCGCGCTCGAATTCATGCCCGGCCAGTACCCGATCGACCTCGGCCTGACCGGCCTGAGCTATGACTACACCGCGTACAACTTCCGCGGCGACGCATACGACTCCGACGGCAACGGTGCTGCTGGTCAGAACGGCGTTGAAGTCATCTACACGATGGGCGACTTCACGGTTCACGCGTCGGCTTCCGACGTCAACGACCGTCGCGCGATCTACGGTGCCTACACCTGGAGCGGCTGGACCTTTGCACTGGGTGCGCAGGACTCCAACTCCGCAACCGACACCGACTGGACCGCAAGCGTCAGCGGCGACCTCGGCCCGGCAAACATCACGCTGGCCTATGCCGACAACGGCACTTCTGGCGACCACTGGGTTCTGGCAGGCCGCTTTGACGTTGGCGCATCGACCGATATCGAAGCCTACGTCGCGGACGCAGACTACTGGACCGACGAATCGTACGGTATCGACTTCAACCACGACCTGGGTGGCGGCACGTCGCTCCGCGGTGGTATCGAAAACGACAGCAACGGCGACACCAACGCCGATCTCGGTGTGCGTTTCGACTTCTAAGTCGATCGTCATCTGAACGGATCGGGGCAGGGCCAATCGGCTCTGCCCCTTTTCGTTTGTGCCCCCCTTTTCTTTTCCCGGTGGTCCCGGCATCTATGGGCGCATGACCGGGCTTTCTGATATCCAGGACCGAATTTCCACGGCCGAGGCCGACGCGGGCCGCGCGCCGGGAAGCGTGACATTGATCGCCGTCAGCAAGATGCAGCCCGACGAACGGGTGGAGGCTGTGCTGCAGGCCGGTCACCGCGTTTTCGGCGAAAACCGCGTGCAGGAGGCGCAGGGCAAATGGCCCGCCTTCCGGGAGCGTTACGACGGGATCGAACTGCACCTGATCGGGCCGCTGCAGACCAACAAGGTGCGGGTGGCGATGGACCTGGCCCAGGCCATCCACTCGGTCGACCGTCCCAAACTCGCGAAAACCATCGCGCGCATCGCCCAGGAGGACGGCGCCTGTCCGGAGCTGTTCATCCAGGTCAATACCGGCGAGGAGCCGCAGAAGGCGGGTGTCCTTCCGGCGGATGCCGACGGCTTCATCCGCGACTGCCAGGGCATGGACCTGCCGGTACGGGGGCTGATGTGCATCCCGCCCGTGGACGAGGAACCTTCGCTGCACTTCGCGCTCCTGGCGAAGATCGCGGCGCGCAACGGGCTCGAGGGGCTCTCCATGGGGATGAGCGGCGATTTCGAACGCGCCATCGCGATGGGCGCGACCCATGTGCGTGTCGGCTCCGCGATCTTCGGAGAACGCCAGACCGGCTAGGCCACCTCAGGGTACGATCAGGCGGGTGCCCGGCACGATCCGCCGCACGATGCGGTGCAGGTCCCCGCGCGACACCGCCACGCATCCCGCGGTGGGATATCCCGGCCGCCGCCACTGGTGAACGAAGATCGCCGACCCGCGGCCCTTGACCGCGCGCGGCCAGTTCCAGTCCGTGATCAGCACAAGATCGTACATCGGGTCGGCCCGGCGCAGCGCCTCGTGGCTGGGTTCGTAGGGCGCGCGCACCATCAGGTTGTAGTCCGGCGCGTCAGGATCGTCGGACCACAGATCCCCGGGCCCGATCGGTACCGCCCAGTCGCAGGGGCGCGCAATACGGTCCGGCCGAAAGAGACATCCCACGATCCGGTGCACACCGCGCGGCGTCGCGCCGTCGCCCTCGCGCTTGTCCGCCGTCAGCCCGCCCCGCCCGATGGTGCAGGGGAACAGCGCCCCCTCGAATCGCAATCCGCGCGGGGTCAGGACGAGGTCATGTGGCGTCATCGGCGTGGCATCATCTTCGCGGCGGCAGGTCCTGGAAGCAGGGCATGCCCTCGGGCACGACATGAAACGGCTGGCTGTCCTTCATGAAGATCGCCATCTCCGGCCCGCCGTAATCGCGCGCCGGATCGTCGAGCGTGCCGACCTTGAGCACGGTCAGCGGCCGCTGCGGCAGCAGCGTGGTGACATGCGTCCCGCAGGTCGGGCAGAACTGGCGGGTCCGCGGCTGCTCCAGGTCCGACCGCGCGAAACTGGCCGGTGCCCCGCGGGTGAACCGGAACCCGTCATTCGGCACGATCATGAAGAAATTGGGACCGCCGCCCGAAATGTACTGGCATTCCCGGCAATGGCATTGCGCCTTCATCACCGGATCCGCCGTCACCTCGTAGCGCAGCGATCCGCAATAGCATCCGCCCTGCATGCCGTTCTCCCTGAGTTCCGGGCGCCCTTGTCAAAGGATATGGCCCGATTTCTTCGCCTTCGTGTCGAGGTATTTCGCGTTGAGCGGGTTGAGTCCGACCTTGAGCGGCACGCGCTCGACCACCTCGATACCGCACTCATTCATCATCGCGACCTTGGCGGGGTTGTTGGTCAGCAGGCGGACCTGCGAGAACCCCATCCGGCGCAGGATTTCCGCGCCGAGGCGGAAGTCGCGCTCGTCATCCTCGAACCCCAGCCTGTGATTGGCCTCCACCGTGTCGAAACCCTGATCCTGGAGGCTGTAGGCGCGCATCTTGTTGGCGAGGCCAATGCCCCGGCCTTCCTGGTTGAGGTAGAGCAGGACGCCTGCGCCCTCCGCCCCCATCTGTGCCAGCGCCCCGCGCAGTTGCGGCCCGCAGTCGCATTTGAGCGAGCCCAGCAGATCGCCGGTGAAACAGGCCGAATGCAGCCGCGCGAGCACCGGCGCGGTCCGGTCGGGGCGCCCGATCTCCACCGCGTAGTGCTCCTCGCTGCCGTCGTCGGGCCGGAACACGTGCAGCCGCCCGGATTCGGACACGGACAGCGGCAGACGCGCGGACACCACCGGCGACAGACTGGGCGCCATGGTCAACGCGGGAATCACTGCCTCCACCGGGATGACGGTCAGGTCGTTGTCCCGCGCGAAGGTCTCCGACGGCAGGGGGGCCAGGAGTGCCGCGGGCAGCAGCCGGGCGGATTTGGCCAGCAACAGCGCCGCGCGATGAGCGGTCGCATCGCCGCCGCGCGCGGAGACCAAGGGCCCCTTCATCGGGGTCTTGAGATCGTCCGCCGGGTCGGCGACGCCGAGAACCCAGGTCAGCCCTGCGTCGGCGGGCAGCACGATGCGGGCGAGATCCCCGTCATAGGCCCGCGCCTTCAGCGTCCGGGCGCGGTGATCGGTGATGGCCAGCACGGTATCGGGGCTGAGCGCCTGCACGGCGGCGAGCCGGTCGGCGGAGAGGGTTTCGGCCGCCAGCACCAGCATCGGGTCCGGCCCTGCCAGCACGATGGGCAGACCCATGCGCAGATCGGCCCTGGCGCGGGCCAGCTTCTCGGCGATGTCGGGTGCGAACCCCATGAAACCTCTGCGACGACCCCCCGGACCCTGTCATCCGAGGCCCCGGGTTTGAAACATTTCCCCGCCAAATGCCAGTGCCGCAACACGAGACTGTGAGAGAATTGTCGCAAATCTTGTTCCGGGGGTCAGGGCGGCGCATGTCAGGCGCAAGCAATTCAGGAGGATGCTGACAGATGGCTCAACTGAAGAAGATCCTGCTGGTCGACGACGACGAAGACCTGCGCGAAGCGTTGAGCGAACAGCTCGTCATGACCGAGGATTTCGACGTGTTCGAGGCCGGCACGGGACAGCAGGCGATGGAACGGACCCGCGAGGGGCTCTATGACCTCGTGATCCTCGATGTGGGCCTGCCGGACACGGACGGGCGCGAACTCTGCCGTCTCATGCGCAAGCAGGGTGTGAAAAGCCCGGTGGTCATGCTGACCGGCCATGACAGCGATGCGGACACGATCCTTGGCCTCGACGCCGGGGCCAACGATTACGTGACCAAGCCGTTCAAGTTCCCGGTCCTGCTGGCCCGGATTCGGGCGCAGTTGCGACAGCACGAGCAGTCCGAGGACGCGGTGTTCCAGCTTGGCCCCTACACGTTCAAGCCGGCGATGAAGATGCTGATCACCGAGGACGACAAGAAGATCCGGTTAACCGAGAAGGAAACCAACATCCTGAAGTTCCTCTACCGGTCGTCCGAAGGTGTCGTGGCGCGCGACGTGCTGCTGCACGAGGTCTGGGGCTACAATGCCGGGGTAACGACGCATACGTTGGAGACGCATATCTACCGGCTGCGCCAGAAGATCGAGCCGGATCCGTCCAATGCCAGGCTTCTCGTCACGGAGTCCGGCGGCTACAGGCTGGTTGCCTGATTTTTTTCGCGAATGCGGGAACCGGCCCGTCGCATCGGCGTTACAGATGTTCATGTTCCAGGCATGAAATTTGGTTTGCACCCCCCCCCGTGGAACTGGCCAGGCATTTTGCCTGGCCTTTTCCTTTTCGGCGTGCGGAGGATGGCAGCCCGGTCTCATGACGTGGGGTTCGGGGTTTCCGTTCGCGGCGTGAGGGTGCAGGTTGCGCCCCAGAACAGGGGAGACTGCCATGAAAAAGGTCATCTACGAAAAGTTCGGAAATCCGGCCGAGGTGCTGAAGGTGGTCGAGGAGCCCTCGGCGGCTCTGGGCGAAGGCGAGGCACGGGCCGAGGTCCTGCGGTCGCCGATCAACCCGTCTGACCTGATCCAGATCGCTGGCGACTACGGCGTCAAACCGCAACTTCCCGCCGTGGCCGGAAACGAAGGGCTGGGCCGCGTGGTCGAGGTGAACGGCACCGGGCTTGACGTGGGCCAGCTGGTGCTTCTGCCAGCGGGGGCGGGCACATGGGTCACGGAAATCACCGCGCCCATCGGCCATTTCGTGCCGCTGCCGGATGGCGACGTGGATCAGCTTTCGATGTTGGCGGTCAACCCGGCGACGGCGCTGCTGCTGCTCGAGCAGTTCGTGACCTTGAAAGCGGGCGACTGGGTGATCCAGTCCGCCGCGAATTCCGGCGTCGGCGGCTATGTCGTGCAGCTCTGCCGGGCACGGGGCATCAATCTCGTCAACGTGGTCCGGCGTGACAGCGCGATCCCGGGTCTAAAGACGCTGGGGGCCGAGCATGTGCTGGTCGATGGCCCGGACCTGGCCGAGCGGGTGCGGCAGCAGACCGGGGCGAAAATGGCCCTCGCGCTCGACGCGGTCGCGGGCGAGACATTCGGACGGCTGGGCGACACGCTGGCGCGGGGCGGGACGCTGGTCAACTACGGCGCCATGTCGATGCAGCCCTGCCAGATGATCGCCGGGGCACTGATTTTCCGCGACATCCGCGTGCGGGGCTTCTGGCTGGTCAACTGGTTCGAAAATGCCTCGAAGGAAGAGCGGATGAACACCTATGCCGCGCTGACGCAGATGGTGCTGAAAGGCGAATTGTACGCGCCGATCGACCGTCACTTCACGCTGGAGGAAATCCGCGAGGCGGCGGCCTACACGTGGAAGGGCAAGCGCTCCGGAAAGGTTCTGGTCGCGCCCAACGGCTAGAAACCGATTCTCGCAATCTGGAGGCGTACGGCCAGGGACTGTTTCCAGGCCGAGGACGACGCAGCCTGCGAGAACCGCATTGCCCATCATTCCGAGATAGTTTTCTCCGAAATGACCCGCCAGGCGAGAAGGGTGGCATCACCGCCACCTGCCGGATAGTTTCATCGAACGAAAGTTTTGTGAAAGGTCTTGTTTATGAAAGTGGAATCGCGAATTGGATTGGCCGTGGCCGCCGCCCTTTGTCTGGTGGGGTCGGCCCATGCCGCAACGGTAAATCGTGTGGTGCTCAAGGCGTCGGACACGACTGCGCAATCCGGGACAACCGTGGTCGACCCCTACGAAGATTGGGCCGCCACCGGCGGGGTCAACGAAGGCGTGACCGGTGCGGATGCCATCGCCAACAATGGCATCGACTTCAAGGACGGCTGGGTGGACAGCAACTGGGACCTCGTGGACAACGTGCGGGTCTCCATGCATGCCGACGTCCAGGGGCAGCTTTCCGAAGTTGCCTATTTCGAATTCGACGCGGCCGGGACGACGAAAACCGATTTCTTCGCGCCCGGAAACCTGACCGGATCGACCTGGGGCAGTACCGGATTCCCGACAACCGGCCAGTCGGGCAATCCCTTTGCAACCGGAGAATGGTTCTCGGCCGAGGGGTCATGGGGTGACTATGGCGATCGGCATTGGTACGTGAACAACAACTGGGGCGGATGTGCGGTGGATCGCGGCTGGTTCATGGTCCTCGACCGCGACGGCGCGCCCAACGACTTCATCTGTTCCTGGGAACGCGATGCCGCACAGGCGACGGGCACCTCCGACCGGGGCTTCATGTATTCCACAGCGTCCGGCATGCAGCAGTTCAACAGCGGCGGCTATGGCGTGGCGTCGGTCTTCTCGATCTCCGTGTCGTACGATGATAGCGTGAGCGCGGTGCCGGTGCCTGCGTCGATGGTTCTGCTGGGCTCCGCATTCGGTCTTCTGGGGCTGAGACGCAAGGGCAAGCATTCCTGACCCCTTGGCAATGACCTGTAACGCCGCCCTGATCGGGGCGGCGTCGGCTTTTGCGGCTGGGATATCGCCGACGATCCCGGTAGACAGGTGCGGGTTCGAGCAGGAGAGGGTGGCATGGCTTTCACGCTGGCGACATGGAACATCAATTCGGTGCGTCTGCGCGCGGCGCTGGTTCAGAGGCTGATGGCGGAGGAAATGCCGGACGTTCTGTGCCTGCAGGAGTGCAAGAGCCCGGTCGACAAGATCCCGTTGGAGGGGTTCGCGGCGCTGGGCTACCGGTATGTCGCGGCGCGCGGCCAGAAGGGATACAACGGTGTCGCGATCCTGTCCAAACTGCCGATGGTCGAGACCGGTTCGGAGGATTTCGCCAGACTGGGACATGCAAGGCACGTCGCCGCACAGCTGGAAAACGGGGTCACGATCCACAATTTCTACGTCCCCGCCGGTGGCGATGTGCCCGACCGCGAGATGAACGACAAGTTCGGCCAGAAGCTCGATTACCTCACCGAAATGCGGGACTGGTTCCATGCGGGCAAGTCCGGCAAGTCGATCCTTGTCGGCGACCTCAACATCGCCCCGCGCGAAGATGACGTATGGAGCCACAAGCAACTGCTCAAGGTCGTCTCGCACACGCCGATCGAAGTCGAGCATCTGGCAGAGACGCAGGATGCGGGCAATTGGGTGGACATCATCCGCAAGGACATTCCTGACGGTCAGCTTTACTCCTGGTGGTCCTACCGGGCCAAGGACTGGTCCGCCGCCGACAAGGGGCGCCGGCTGGATCACATCTGGGCCACGCCGGACATCGCCAATGCCGGGCATTCGAGCCGTATCCTGCGCCACGTGCGGGGCTGGGAGCAGCCGTCCGATCACGCGCCGGTCTTCGCGACCTTCGATCTTTGAGGTCCGGGCCTTGGCACTTCCCGGCATCCGGTCCATATAACACCTCGAAATCGATCCCGTTTGGAGGGAAAACAGCATGGTTGAACTCAATCTCGGGGCCGCAAAGCCCGACGACGCGGACCTGATCAAGGACGGCAGCGAACAGACCTTCATGGCCGACGTGGTCGAGGCGTCGATGGCCAAGCCGGTGATCGTGGATTTCTGGGCGCCGTGGTGCGGCCCCTGCAAGACCCTGGGCCCGCTGCTCGAGGACGCGGTGCGCGCAGCCCGCGGCGCGGTGCAGATGGTCAAGGTCAACGTGGACGAGGCGCAGCGCATCGCGGCACAGCTCCAGATCCAGTCGATCCCGACCGTCTATGCCTTCTACAAGGGCCAGCCTATTGACGGCTTCCAGGGTGCGCTGCCCGGATCCGAGATCAAGGCCTTCGTCGACCGGGTGGTCAAGGCCGGTGGTGGCGATGCCGCGGCAGAAAACCCGCTGGACGAGGCCGTCGAGGCGGCCGAACAGATGTTGTCCGAGGGTGCGGCATCGGATGCGGCGCAGACCTTTGCCGCCATTCTGGGAGAGGAGCCGAACCACGCGGCTGCCTATGGCGGCATGGTGCGGGCCTATATCGCGCTGGGCGATCTGGAGCATGCGGAGGGGATCCTGAATGGTGCCCCGGTCGAGATCTCGGACAGTGCGGAACTGGACGCGGCACACGCGCAACTGGAACTGGCCAAGCAGGCGGCGAATGCCGGTCCGGTCGCGGAGTTGCAGGCGAAGGTGGAGGCCGACCCGAACGATCACCAGGCGCGCTTCGACCTTGCGCAAGCGCTTCATGCGAAGGGCGACGTACAGGGCGCGGTCGACCAGTTGCTTGAGCTGTTCCGGCGCGACCGGGAGTGGAACGACGGCGCGGCAAAGACGCAGCTCTTCACGATGTTCGATGCGCTCAAGGCCAACGATCCCATCGTGCTGAACGGACGCCGCAAGCTGTCGTCGATGATATTTGCCTGATCGTCCTTCGGGGCTAGGTTGCAAGGCATGATGAAAGCTGGCGATCTGCCCGAGACGATACCCATATTCCCGCTGCCGGGCGCGTTGCTGTTGCCGCGCGCCCGTCTTCCCTTGCACATCTTCGAACCGCGCTATCTCCAGATGCTGGAGGATGCGTTGAAGACGCCGGAGCGGCTGATCGGGATGATCCAGCCTTACGAGGTGCTGGGCCGTGGTGGCTCCAGACTGCACGCCATCGGATGCGTGGGGCGTGTCACGCAGTTCTCCGAAACCGAGGATGGGCGTTACCTGGTGACGCTGACCGGGATTTCGCGGTTCCGTATCCAGTCGGAGGTGGAGTGCTTTGCGCCCTATCGCCGCTGCCAGGTTTCATGGGACGGGTTCGCCCGCGACCTCGCCTCCACGGAGACCGATCCCACGTTCGACCGCGAGGCGTTCCTCGACCTGCTGGGCCGGTACTTCGACGCGCGCTCGCTGTCTGCGGATTGGGAAACGCTGCGCGAGGCGGAGGACGAACTGCTGATCAATTCCCTGTCGATGATGCTGGACTTCGATCACGAGGACAAACAGGCTCTGCTCGAGGCGCCCTCGCTGCGGACGCGCCGCGAGACGCTTGTGACGCTGATCGAATTCGCGTTGCGCGGCGGTGAACACGACGAGGTCATGCAATGAACGAACCGACCTTCGACCGCCGGATGCTGGAGGCGCTGGTCTGCCCGCGCACGGGCCGCACGCTGCGCTATGACAAGGAGCGGCAGGAACTGGTGTCCGAAGCGGCGTCGCTGGCCTTCCCGATCCGCAACGGCATCCCGATCATGCTGGAAGACGAGGCCCGGACCCTCGACTGAGCCGCGCGAGAGCAGCCCTCAGAGCGCCTTCCCTTTGCGCATCGTGGTTCAGCCTTCGACGAAACCCTTTGTAGTACGAGCGAAGGCTCACAAAGAAATCTACGGGAGCCTTACATGCTTGTTGTCCGCTCAGCGGACGAAGCGGACTTTCTCACATTTGGGTGGTACTGGTGCGGGCGCTGTCTGCGTCTCGCACCTGTTGTGCTTGCGCTTTGCGGGTCGCGTCAAGCTGGTGCTTCGGCC
>CBDUPF010000143.1:0-9999 GCA_965369035.1 uncultured Aliishimia sp. | reverse complement strand
TACCAACAGCTTCGCACCGTCGATAACGCTATGAGAAGGGGTAAGGCCGCATGACCGGCGCCTCGGCGGACCTGCCACAGCTTCTCCTCTGGACCGGTGCGCTGCTTGTCGGCCTTTCCATCGTTGCGGCCGGATTGGAGCAGTGGCGCGCGGCGCATGGGGCCCACGATCCGGTCGTCGAGAATTTCAGTGCGCGCGTGCGTGGTTGGTGGATCATGGCCGCATTGCTGGGGCTGACCTACCTGACAGGGCGTGGTGGGGTCGTGCTGCTCTTTGCGATCAGTTCGATGGGAGCATTGCGCGAGTTCCTGACGCTGACGACGCGGAACAAGGCGGATCACTGGGCGTTCGTGGCGTCCTTCTTCTTCGTGCTGCCGGTGCAGTATTGGTCGATCTGGCAGGGATGGTACGGCTTCTACACGGTGTTCGTCCCGGTCTATGCCTTTCTGTTGCTGCCGGTTCTGTCGGTCCTGCACGGGCGGACCGACAACTTCCTGACCCGAGTGGCCGAAACCCAATCGGCGCTGATGATCTCGGTGTTCTGTTTCAGCCACGTTCCTGCACTGCTCTTTCTCGAGATCCCGGGGTTCGAGTCGGCCAACCTGTTCCTGATGGTCTTTCTTGTGGTGGTGGTACAAAGCGCCGACGTCGCCCAGCATTTCTGGAGCGCCTGCATCGGACGCCGCCCCATTGCCCCGTCCGTGTCGAAATCGCGATGCTGGGAGGGGTTCGCAGGCGGCGTGGTGACCGCTGCGGCCATCGGGGCCGGGCTGTTCTGGCTGACCCCGTTCACCCCGATTCAGGCGGCGGCCATCGGGGCGGTGATCGCGGCGGTCGGCGGCATGGGCCGCCTGGTGTTGGCGGCGATCAAGCGCGACCGCGGCGTGACCGACTGGGGCCACATGAACGACGGGCAGGGCGGCTTCCTCGACCGGCTGGATTCGGTCATCTTCGCAGCACCTGTCTTCTTCCACCTGACCCGATATTTCTGGCAGACGCTGACATAATTGCGATTCCTGCCCTGCCGCGGCATGTTGCCCAAGGGTGGACGGGACCCAACCTCGAACGAAAGGGCTTTGCACATGCTGATACCTTTCGGGCCGGACATCTGGATCGCCGACGGACCGGAGATCGTGGCGGCAGCGGGCTGTCATTATCCCACCCGCATGGCCGCGATCCGCCTGGCCGATGGCGGGTTGTTCCTCTGGTCGCCCATCGCGTTGACCGACGAACTGCGCGCCGCGGTCGATGCGTTGGGAGAGGTCCGGCACCTCGTTGCGCCCAACAGCCTGCACCACATGTATCTCGACGCGTGGCGGAATGCCTACCCGGATGCCCGCGCCCTTGCCGCGCCCGGGTTGGCAAGAAAGCGGCCGGACCTGACATTCGACGCGATCCTTGGCAGCGCGGCCGACAG
The DNA here is from genome assembly GCA_965369035.1 of uncultured Aliishimia sp. Classification (GTDB taxonomy): domain Bacteria; phylum Pseudomonadota; class Alphaproteobacteria; order Rhodobacterales; family Rhodobacteraceae; genus Aliishimia. The sequence continues at coordinate 8,582 of CBDUPF010000143.1, read as the reverse complement.
TGCCTGGGATGGAGAGATCGATCAGGTGGTGATGGAAGGAAACCGGATCACGACCGAAGTGATCTTCTTTCACCGCGCGAGCGGGTGCGTGTTGGTGACCGACCTGATCCAGCAGATGCCGCGGGGCTGGTACTCCGGCTGGCGGGCATTGGTCGCGCGTCTCGACCTGATGACGGCGCCGTCGCCCAGCGTGCCGCGCAAGTTTCGCGTGGCCTTCTCTGACCGCAGGGCGGCGCGGACTGCGGCCGAGAAGGTCCTGGCCTGGCCGGCAGAGCGGCTGATCATGGCCCACGGCCCGGTTGTCGATACGGGTGCGCAGGGCGTTCTGCGCGAGGCGTTCCGCTGGCTCGTCCCCTGAGCGGGTCCGACACCGGAGGGATCAACCGCGCGGGAAGATCCTCTCCATGTGGGATTCGAACTGGGCCCAGGTCAGCACCGCCTGGTTGCCGGCATAGCCATGGTAGTGCGACTGGCCGCTCGCATTCGGCAGCCCGGCCCAGATTCTGGCCAGGTTGTTCATGAACTTGGTCTGGGTCATCTGTCCGTTCAGGAACGCGCTCAGCCCCGCATCCTCCAGAAGGACGTCGGCACAGAGATCCTGGATCCGCGGCGAGAACCGCTCGTCGAGGCTGATGCCGAGTTGACCTACGACGCGGCGCAGGGTGGGCGGGATCATCTGGTAGCGCCCGATGGCGTGCGGCTGGCCGGGAGTGGCGTCGATCCATGCCAGGATCTCGCGGATGGTCATGCGGGTGGGTGGTTTCGGCGGCTTGATCTTTGCGCCGTGCTGCACGGCGTCGTACTGAGCCTTGCCCGCTTCGGCACTTGCGATCAGCTGGCGCAGCCCGTCCACGCCGAAATGGGTCAGCGGGGCGGCGACCGGTGCTTCGGGTCGGGGACGGACGGCAAAGAAACCACCGCTTTCCCGACTGGCGAACAGGCTGCTTCCGCGCGGGGCCGCGAGACTGGCGGGTCGCGGCCCCTGCAGCAGCGCAACCGCGGGGCGCGCCGTGTCGATGAGCGCCGAATCGGCGCTCGCAAGGACGGTGTTGTCGAGGAGGGATTGCGGACCGGCAAAGCCTGCGCCGCCTGCGACCTGCGCCAACAGCGCAAGCAGCAGGGTGAAAAAGCGGGCCTTTCCGGCCATCGAAACCATTCTGGTCGAACTGAACATAGCGCGAACATCTAGACCGGAACGGTTGACATTCCGTTGTCCGCCGTGGGGTTTGTTCGCCGACGGGGCGGAGATTGCCATTCCATTCGGCCAGTCAGGGCCGCCTGTCTAGAGCGCCGTCCAGATCCCCAACACGCCGACAAGAACCAGGCTCAGTCCCCAGATGCGTTCGAGGTCAAGCCAACTCCGCCGGATCGCGCCAAGGCCCATCCACCGGTAGACGCCCCAGGCCAGCGCGCCGCCCGAAAGCATCATCGCAAGCGTGTGCGCCACCGCCACGCCGAGACCGATACTCGCGTTGCGCATCAGTTGCTGCGCCGCGAGATGCCCGGAATCGAGCGTGTCGGTCGCACAGAGCCCGAGGTAGATCGGGACCAGCATCAGCGCCGCGCCATGCGCCAGGGCGACGAGAAAGGACCAGAGCGCCAGACGCGACGGCGGCACGCGGGCCAGAAAACGCGGGTGCCGGTTGGTGACGAGAATCCACATCCCCAGCCCGATCACCAGAATCCCCGCGCCGATGCGGATGGCTCGTTCGTACTCCACCAGCACCAGCATCAGGGAAAAGGGCAGCAATATCCCGAGCATCGCGAGGAAATGGCCCAGCGACAGCGCCCCCAGCGCGCGAAACAGCGCGGTGTGCCGGCGGTCGGGGTCCAGTTCCATCAGCGCAGAAGACACCGCCAGCGGCCAGCCCATGCCGGGATTGACGCCGTGATAGATGCCGCTCAGAAGAACGGCGAGCCAGAGGCCCGCCGTTTCCGTCAATACGCCCTGCATGCGTCAGGCGTTGGGATAACAGAAGCTGTCCGTGGAACAGTCGCCGCCCTCCAACCGGATCTGGTGGCTGCGGTAGCCTTTCGGGAATTCCACGTAGAAGTCCTTGTCGAGCTTCAGCCCGCCGTTCTCTCCCACATTCGCCATGACCATCGCACCGCCCCGGTCGCCCGGGTAGAACTGATCGTCCCAGGTCGAGTAGAGCGAGTTGGTCCAGTAGACGCGTTTGCCGTCGCGGCTGATCTCCACCATCTGCGGGCCGTAGCCGAAGTCCTTCCCGTTCGGATGCTTGTGCTTTGCGACGATGCCGCCGATCTCCACCTTGCCGGCGAGCGTGGGGTTCATCGGGTCGGAGACGTCGTACTGGTGCATCTCGCCCAGTCCCCAGCAGGAGACATAGAGGTACTTGTCGTCGAGGCTCAGGTCGATGTCCGTGACCAGCGGCGGCACGGCCTCGAACCCCTTGAGCAGGTCGGGCAGGTCGTCGGCCGAGGCGGGTGCCGGGTCGATGGTGATGGTCTTTTTGGCCTCGAACGTGCCGTCCTCCTTCTGCCACCAGGTCCAGATGGAGCCTTGCAGGTTGGTCGTGTCCACCACGACGCCGCAGAAGCCGTGCTGTTTGGCCGGATCGTGGGCAGGCCGGATCTCCAGCGCCATCTGCTGGTTCGCGCCGAGGTCGATGGTCTGCTTGTTGCGCCGCCCACGAAGGTCCCAGAAGTGGATCGCATGTCCGTATTTGTTCGACAGCAGGTCTTCGGCCACCAGGCCGTTCTCGAACTGCGGCGGCAGGCCCCATTCGGAGCTCACCATGTAGTCGCGCGGCAGGTTCCACCAGAAATCGTAGTGTTTGGTCTGTGCGCCCCTGTCGATCTCGTACCGGCCGATGATGTCGAAGGTCTGGCAGTCGAGGATGAAGATGCCCGGAGGCCCGTCCGTCCCGTCCGCCCCGCCACCGCCAAGGGTGGAGACATAGATGCCTTCGGGGCCGCAGTGGATCGTATGCGGGCGGGAATAGCCGGTCTTGGCAAAAACCTCTTCGGGTTCGATGGTCTTGTGGATCTTGAGGTCCAGCGGATCCTTCACATCGATCACATAGATCCGGGACGACCGGATGCCCGGAACGATCAGGTAGCGGCGTTCGAGAAACGCATGCCCGCTGAGCGGCGAGAGCGCCGAGGAACAGGCGTTCCAGCCGAAATGGTGGAATTCGTCACCCTTGTTGGGCATCAGGATTTGATGGACGATCTGCCCGTACTTGTCCGACTTCGGGTTCACGTCCACGACCGCCACGCCATCGGGCTGCGACGCGTCAGGGCTCAGCATCAAGGTGAATGCATAGTTCTCGACCGGCGCCTGCATGGCGATCTTCGGCGAGGGGTAGAATGTCGGGTCCGGGCGCAGGTTCATCGTGTCTCCTCCAAGTCGATGAGGGTCGCTGAAACCGGTATCGTCAAGATAATTCAATGACAAAGGCGACCCCTGTTCCCCGGACAGTGCGGGAGGAGCCGCGGACCGGTCAAGGATTCCTTTGCCGCCCAGAAATTGCCGCGGTGCAGCGGCCGTAGGGGTCGTTCAGCGCAGGAGCCAGGCGCGTTCGGTCGCCGGAACGGTGCCCTTCAACCCGCCCTCGACCTCCGCCTCTACAAGGGGTGTGAGCGTGTAGGTCCGGCCGTAGATCCGCTCCAGCTCCGCCGCGTCGACGGAAAACGGCGGCCCCTCCATCGCGCTCTGGTCGTACTCGAAACTCAGCAGGAACTGGGGCGCGCCATTGGTGATCGCGTGCATATGTGCCGCATAGGATCCGCGCATGTCCTTCGGCAGCGCCACGACTGCCGCGCGATCATAGACCGCATCCACGTGACCCAGCCTTTCCGCGTCGAGGTCGAAGATGTCGCCCACGAAAATCTCGATACCGGGCGCGGCATAATGCTGCAGCGGCCCCGCGTCGGACAGGGCGGGCGCAATCCCGAGATCGGCGAAGAGTTGGTTGACGGCCAGTTCGCTCAGCTCCGCACCAACCACCCGGTAGCCGCGCGTCAGAAGCCAGGCAATATCGCGCGTCTTGCCGCAAAGTGGTACGAAGACACGCGCGTCGTCGCCGAGTTCCAGCCGGTCGAAATGCGCGACCATCAGGGCGTTGTAGTCCGACTGGTGGAATCCCAGGCGGTTCTCGCGCCATCTTTCGTGCCAGAACTCCGCTTCCATCTGTCCCTCCCGACCCGTGATCCGGTGGCCGGAGCCTAGGCGGGCGCATCTCTGCAGGCAATCGAATTGCACGGCAGGAAGAACACGAGGGAGGCAAACGCGAAACGCCCTGGCAGGACTGCGCAGGGCGTTGGGGTCGCGCGTATCGCTTCGCGAGGCTACTTGTTCGTCACCGGACCGATCATCATGACCATCTGACGGCCTTCCATCCTGGGCATGTTCTCGATCTTGCCGATCTCTTTGACGTCGTCCGCGACCCGCTCCAGCAGCTCGCGACCGAGGTTCTGGTGCGCCATTTCGCGGCCGCGGAAACGCAAGGTCACTTTCACCTTGTCGCCATTCTCGAGAAATTTGAAGACGTTGCGCATCTTGACTTCGTAGTCATGGATGTCGGTGTTCGGCCTGAACTTGACTTCCTTGACCTCGATGATCTTCTGCTTCTTGCGCGCCTCGGCCTCTCGTTTCTGGGTTTCGTACTTGAACTTGCCGAAATCCATGATCTTGCAGACCGGTGGATTGGCATTCGGCGAAATCTCCACGAGGTCAAGGCCGGCTTCTTCGGCAAGCTCGAGGGCACGACTGGGGCTCACAACACCAATGTTCTCACCCTCTGCGCCGATCAGGCGCAATTCCGAGCCACGGATCTTGTCGTTTACGCGCGGGCCGGTGTCACGGGTCGGCGGCGCGTTGTGAGGTCTGCGGGCTATGGTATTTTTCCTTTGATTGTGGCTGTCGATTGAGGTGGCAAGGTACTCGTGCCGTGGTCCGCTTTCAAGCTGGTAATCGGCCCGGCCGCGTCAAATCAGGAAAATTTTCCCCTTGTGGCTGTTGGCTTGCAAGGCCATGTCACGACAGGAAATATTGATCGGGGCACCGCTCCCCGGAATGGTCTGAAAGGACGAGACAACATGCGAAACTTGGTTTGGATTCTGGTGGCGGTCGTCATCGCAGGCGGGGCCTACATGCTTTACACGGGTCAGACCCCGCGCGAGATCGCGACCGACGCGAGCGAAGTGGTGAATGCACCGGAGACGGAACAGACAGCAGAAGAAGCGGCCGAGGCCGTGGAAGATGCGGCGACCACCACCGCGGAAAGCATCGAGGACGCGGCGGACACGACCGGTGATGCCGTGCAAAGTGCGGTGGACGCCGCCGGCGAGGCCGCCGAGGACGCCGCGGCGGGCGCCCAGTCCTTTGCAGAGGATGCGGCCGATGCGGCCGGCGAGGCCGTGGACCAGGCCGTCGAAGCGGCCGAAGAGGCGATGGACAATGTGACCGGGGCAGCCGGTGAAGCGACCGAGGAGGTCGAAACGGCGGTCGAAGGGGCGGCGGACGCCGACGTAACGGAACCAGCAGTCGATGCGACCGAGGATGACGCCGCCGCTGCGGAGGCGACCGAAGCCGCGCCCGAAGCGACCAGCGACGCAGATGCGGATACGACCGTGGCCGCGGAGAGCCCGTCGGAGCTTCTGACCGTCGAGGGGTTCGATTTCGACAAGGTTTCGGAAATGATCCAGAATTCCGACCTCGCCGCCACGCAAAAGACGTTGCTGACGGCGGCATTGGATCAGGCCCGCAACAATCCCGAGCTTCTGAAGGGCGCGCTCGACCGCGTCAGGGACGCGCTCGGTCTCTGATCACCCATGAACAGGCGACGCCGGGCTGGTTGAACCGGCCCGGCGTACCTGCAGCGGTTTCGAGTTGAAAAGCCGTTGCGAAGGTGGCGTGGTATCCCGAAAGGAAACGGTTCCGTCAGTCGAGAAACGCCTTCTCGACCACATATTGGGCGGGCTTTGAGTTTGCGCCTTCCTCCAGGCCGTAGCTCTCCAGAAGATCCTTGATCTCGAGATTGAACGCGAGATTGCCGCAAACCATCGCGCGGTCGGTCTCCGGGTTGAGCGGCTCCGTGCCGAGGTCGCGGAACACCTCCCCCGAGCGCATCAGGTCGGTGATGCGGCCCATCTTCGGGCTCTCTTCCCGCGTTGTGGTCGGGTAGTAGCGCAGCTTTTCGTGAAATCCCTCGCCGATCAGTTCCGCGAGCAGTTCGTCGTTGCGGATGCTTTCGATCAGCTCCGCGCCATAGGTCAGCTCTCCCACTTCGCGGCAGGTATGGGTGATGATGATCTCGTCGTAATCCTCGTAGGTCTGCGGATCCCGAAGGAGCGACGCGAAGGGCGCAATGCCGGTGCCGGTCGCGAAGAACCAGATGCGCTTGCCCGGCAGCAGGGCGTCATGCACCAGCGTGCCCACGGGCTTGGGACGCAGGATGATCTGATCTCCCGGCTTGATGTGCTGCAGTTTCGAGGTCAGCGGACCGTCGGGCACCTTGATCGAATAGAACTCCAGTTCCTCGTCCCATGAGGGCGAAGCTATGGAATAGGCACGCAGAAGCGGCTTCTGCTTGCCTGTCTTCGGGTCCGGGTCGCCCATGAGACCGATCATCACGAACTCGCCCGACCTGAAGCGCAGCGAGGCCGGCCGGGTGCATCGGAACGAGAACAGCCGATCGGTATAATGACGCACATCGGTGATCGTCTGCGCATCGGGCAGGGTGGGCGTCGCTTTGACTGCGGTGGCTTCGTTCACGGGTCTCTGCTCGGTCATGACTGGGTCAACGCAGGCATGTACCTGCGCCCTCTAATGTAAATAGTTTTTGCCGGGTCTGGGAAGCGGCATTCGGCCGCGTTGGTTTAGACCGTGGCCAGAAGGTCGCCCCGCAGGTGCGCCTGGTAGTGGTGATCGCGCCAGTTCGCGCGGAATTTCCATTGGTCTTCGGGCTGGCGGGCGGCCAGGTCGTCGGGGATTTCCACCTCGTCGAACCCCGCGCGGCGGGCCATGGCGTACTGGTCGGCCAGCACATGCCCGAAGGCGCGCAGGCGCCCGCGGTATCCGCGCAGGCGCAGGACGCGCGCGATGGTAAACCCGCGGCCGTCGCCGGCAGACGGGAATGCCACCCGGATGATCTCTGCCCCGAGCGGCACAGTGGCGGGGTCGGTATCCGATGCGACGTCCAGAGCACGCCGGTCATTCGCTGCCTCGTCCAGCGGCGCGAAACCGCCTGTCCAGTCGTCGGCCACGAAGCCGCTGTCGTTGATGAGTTGAGTCATGCCGAAGCTCCCGTTCTCACGGCCTTGCCATTCACGAAATGGATGCCGCATTCGTCCTTGTTCTCGTTGCGCCACCGGCCTGCGCGCGGGTCCTCGCCGGCAGCTACCGGGGAGGTGCAGGGCGCGCACCCGATCGACGGATACCCCCGCGCCACCATCGGATGCCGGGGCAGGCGGTTTTCTTCCATGTAGGCGCGCACGTCTTCGGGCGCCCAATGGGCCAGCGGGTTGACCTTGATCCGGCCGGTTCCGTCCTCGACCTCGAAGAAATCGAGCGCGGCGCGGGTCTGGCTCTGGAACCGTTTGCGCCCGGTGATCCAGCCATCGAAGTCATCGAGTGCCGCCTGCATCGGCGCTGTCTTGCGCAGGAAACAGCAGGCGTCGGTGTCGCGCTGGTGCAGCGTGCCGTCAGGGTCCTTCTCCGCCGTGTCGCCGGCCCGGACGATCCGCACGCCGGTCAGGCCCAGGCGCTCGCTCAATTCCTGCTGATAGACCAGCGTTTCGGGGAACAGCATCGCGGTGTCGATGAAAAGCACCGGCGTGTCCCGACGGATCATCGCGGCCATGTGCAGCAGCACGACGGATTCGGCCCCGAAGGACGAGACCAGAGCGATCTGGCCCAGGTCGGTCAGCGCGCGGTGCATGACTTCTGTCGCCGAATGATGCCGGTAGGCGTCGTTTAGCGCCCGGACCTTGTCGGCCAGTTCGCGCGCCTGTTCCGGCGACTGGAACTGCGCCTTCGGGGTGACATAGGTCATGCCCGGTTACTCCGCCGCCACGGCCTGCGCAGGGTAGAGCGCGGCCTTGAATGGCCCGATCCCCACGCGCCGATAGGTCTGCAGGAAAGTCTCGCCCGGGTTCTCGCGCAGATCGAGATAGGCGTAGACCAGCCGTTCGATGGCCGGCACGATGTCGTCGGCGGAGAATCCGGGACCCGCGCGTTCACCCAATGCTGCTGGCCCACGTGGTGGTGACCGCAGGCATTGATGCAGCCGGAGATCTTGATCTTCAGCGCGCCGATCTCATGCTCCAGCTTCAGTTCGTCGAAGCGGGTGGCGATCTCCTGCGCGATGGGGATCGACCGGGCCGTCGCCAGCGCGCAGTAATCCATGCCTGGGCAGGCGATGATGTCGGAGATCAGCCCGATGTTCGCCGTAGCCAGCGCGGCGTCCTTCAGCGCGGCGTGGACCGCCGGCAGGTCGGACTTGTGCACATGGGGCAGGATCACGTTCTGCTCGTGGCTGATGCGCAGCTCGCCGTAGCCATAACACTCGGCCAGATCGGCCAGCACGCGCATCTGTTCGGCCGAGGCATCGCCC
>CBDUPF010000142.1:0-10024 GCA_965369035.1 uncultured Aliishimia sp. | reverse complement strand
AACGCCAGAAAAGGGAATCCCCCGCGAGAGAGTCAGCGTCAGCGCAAGTTGGTATCAGTCTTCACCGGACACGAAAACCCGGTTCGGATGCAACTGCCCGGCCCGGTAGGTTCCGACCGCAACCGGCACGCCGTCGAGCGACGCCCAGCAGGTTTCTCCGTACTCCACGTCCGAGGCCAGCACCATGCCGGGATTTCCGTTGCGCAGGCGCGCGGCGCCCTCGGGCGTGGTGCGCAGTTCGGGCACATCCTCCAGCCCGGTTTCGAGCGGCAGCAGATACGCATCGAGTTCCGGCGTGCGCGCCATCGCCTCGATCCGTTCGTAGGTGAGCCCGGCGTCGGCCTCGAACGGGCCGGACCATATCCGCCTCAGCTGCGTCACGTGGCCGTGGCAGCCCAATGCCTCGCCCAGGTCGCGGGCGATGGCGCGCACGTAGCCGCCTTTGCCGCAGGTCATCTCCAGCACGGCCGTGTCCGCATCGGGCCGGTCGACCAGAACCAGTTCCTCGACCCAGAGCGGGCGCGGCTCGATCTCCATGGCCTCGCCGTCGCGGGCGCGTTTGTAGGCGCGCTCCCCATCGATCTTCACGGCCGAGAACTGCGGCGGCACCTGCATGATGTCGCCGACGAAACCGATCAGCGCATCCTTGATCTCGTCATCCGTGGGCCGCGCGTCGGAGGTCGCGATGACCTCCCCCTCGGCGTCGTCTGTGTTGGTGGCCTGGCCGAACCGGACAGTGAAGACATAGGCCTTGAGCGCGTCGGTCACGAAGGGAACCGTCTTCGTCGCCTCGCCAAGTGCCACGGCCAGAACCCCCGTCGCCTCCGGATCGAGCGTGCCCGCGTGCCCGGCCTTTTTCGCGTCGAACGCCCAGCGGACCTTGTTGACCACGGCGTTCGAACTGATGCCCGCCGGTTTGTCGACGACCAGCCAGCCGGAAATGTCGCGCCCCTTGCGTTTGCGTGCCACTGTCTGACCCTCTTGCATTTCAGGCGGGCGGAGTAGCGCGACCGGCCCGCCGGATCAACCCGTGGCGTATCGCGGCCGGTTCCCTTGACCTGTGGATGGTTCAATCCGCCGGGCTGACGACCCCGATGATCGGCCCCATCAGGAAGCCCGGATCCGAACGGTTCAGCGCGGGCGCATGAAGACGGGAAACGTTGCCGTCGAAGTACAGCGCGTTGGGCGTGCCCAGAACATCGCGAAAAAGGCTGCCAAACTCGTGGAAGGTGACGGCATTGTTGGAGATCGCAAAGACGGCCTCGGTACCGTCGGCGCTCGTTCCCACGCCGTTGCGGACATAACGCGAGGTGCTGTCAGGCAGGAAGCGGGGGTGCAACTCGCCGTCGATCACAAGCATCGGCCCCGATTGCGTGGCGTGGCGGCAGGCGGGCGCCTCACGCTCGAACCGCAGGGTTTCGATGACGTCGGCCCGCGCCTCGCCGAGGCAGAGAACACCGTTCGGCAGAAGCCCGAAATTCCCCGGCCCCGGATTGGTGATGAGCCGTTGCACCTCGCGGCCATTCTCCACGTAGAGACCCACCGGCGACCGGTCCGCGTGATACATCCCCGCGTTCATCGCAAAGCTCAGCGTCTGACCGGTGTCTGAGAGCTGGGCGTCGATGCTGCCGAAACTGCCGTGCGGGCCGCCATCGGGGCGTTGCAGAAACAGCTCGAGCCGGTCGCGGGTCACATCCACGCGGCAGACAGTGTAGCCGTTTCCGTCGTGCACGATGTCCTCGCAGGCGGGCGCAGCCTGTGCCGTCCCGGTCCAGAGCAGGAGCGCCGCAAGACCGGCCAGGATCATTCGCCCAGGTCCCGGCGCACCGTGTCCTGTGACAGCATCGCGCGCGTCTCGTCCATCCTGTCGTAGGTCTCGTCCGGTCGGAACCGCAGGTCGGGTGTGTACTTGAGGCCCAGTTTCTTGCCGATGACCCGGCGCAATTCCGCCTTGTTGCGTGCCAGAAGGTCGATCGCCTCGTCCTGCCCCTGTCCGCCCAGCGGCATGACATAGGCCGTCGCGACCTTGAGGTCCGGAGAGGTTCGCACCTCGCCCACGGTGATCGACAGACGGTTCAGTTCGGGATCATGCACGTCGCCATGCGCGAGCACCTGAGCCAGCGTCCGCCGGATCAGCTCTCCCACGCGCAATTGCCGTTGCGAGGGTCCGGGACCGTCATGGTGTCTGTTTTTGCTCATATTGCCCACTTAAGCCCGCGCCGGGCCTTTGCCAAGCGCGGCGTTGCAGGCTAAGCCGGGGCCGAAACGACGAGAGGGCGACAGATGACGGAAACACCGGGGATCGTGGTGACCGGGGCTTCGGGGCGCATGGGCCAGATGCTGATCCGAACCATTCGCGAGTCGGAAACGGCTCGGCTGGTGGGCGCGGTCGAGCGGGAAGGCCATGACTGGATCGGCGCCGACCTCGGCGAGGCGATGGGCGGTACCGCGCTGGGCATCCTTGTCACCGACGACCCGCTGGAAGCGATGGCGGGTGCGCAGGCGGTGATCGATTTCACCGCGCCGGCCGCCACGTTGGAATTCGCGACGATCGCCGCGCAGGCCCGGGCGGTGCACGTCATCGGCACCACGGGCATGAGCGAAGACGAGATCGCCAGGCTGGAGCCCGCCGGCCACCACTGCCCGCAGATCCGCGCGGGGAACATGAGCCTTGGGGTCAACCTGCTTGTACAATTGACCCGACAGGTCGCGGCTGCGCTCGACGAGGATTTCGACATCGAGGTGATCGAGGCGCACCATAACCGCAAGGTCGATGCGCCATCGGGCACCGCGCTGATGCTGGGGGAAGCCGCCGCCGAAGGCCGGGGCGTCACGCTGGCGGATGTCGCCGATCGCGGCCGCGACGGGATGACCGGTGCCCGAAACAGAGGCGACATAGGGTTCTCGGCCATCCGCGGCGGCGACATCGTCGGTGAGCACGACGTGTTGTTTGCCGGCGCGGGGGAGCGGATTGTTCTGCGCCACGTCGCGACCGACCGGGCGATTTTTGCCCGCGGTGCGCTGAAGGCCGCGCTCTGGGGTCAGGACAAGCGACCAGGGCAATACGACATGCTGGACGTTCTCGGCCTGCGCTGATCGCGCTACATATCGATTGATCCGGTTTCCGCTTCGCCGCGTATTCCCCGTAACATTCAAATTACGGAGGACATGCATGCGACGTTTCCAAGCTTGCCTCGCGGCATCTCTGGCCGTCTTCGCGACCACGGCCAGCGCCGATTTCGCCCGCATCGACACGCAGGGCGAGTTTCTTCGCCACGTGACGGGCAAGACGCTGAGTCGTCCGCTGGTCGAACTTCGCGTCACGCCGGACGGGCGCATCGAGGGACGCGGCGCGAAATGGGACGTATCCGGCAACTGGTCCTGGAGAGAGGGGTTTTTCTGCCGCGATCTCTTCTGGGGCGGTGATGAGCTTGGCTACAATTGCCAGGAGGTCCGGGTGAACGGCGGCCGCATGCGCTTCACATCCGACCGGGGCAACGGCATGTCCGCCGTTTTCCGGCTGAAACAGAAGTAGCGGCCCCGTCGCAGGTCTTCACGTCGCGCGACACATCTCGCCGGCGGAGGAGCCGAAAGCCTTCCACGCTTCCCAGAATGCCGCATCGGACCGGCCGTCGGACTGGCGCACTTCCTGCAGATCATGCTGATCGCTGAAATACTTCGCCCCGCGCCGTTGCTGTTCTGCGGTCAACTGCCGGTCGGCGACCCATTGCACGCATCCGCAGCGCTGCTGTGTCGCACCGGCGCGTCCCGCGCCAAGGCAAGCGGAATAGATCGGACCGGTGGCGAAACGGACTACCGGGGTCGGCGCCGTGGTTGCAGCAGGAACTGCGGCGGCGACGATCGTGGGGGAGGCGGGGTCGAGCGTGGTCGTGGTGACTCCGCCTGCGGTGGCCCCGACCGGCACCGCGCCGGGGGTTACGGCGATGGGTTGCGTCAGGACGGGCGCTCCGGTGGCATAGACCGGTTGTGCACCAGGCGTCACCGGTATGTAGCCCACCGTCGAATTCTGTGCGCGCGCGCTTGAATAGGCTGTTCCGCGCCCGTCTCCGCAGGCTGCCAGCGCGGTAATGCCGATAGTCAGTCCGATTGTCCGGATCATGCCCTGTATGCTCCATCCCTCGGCGCCCGTTTGTTCGGGCGCATGTGTCTGCTCTGGGTCGAGACTATGCCGGATTTCGGCGAAGGGAGCAATTCTGACGCTACGGGGCGTCTCGGGCAACTGGTTCGAACCGGTGCAGATTTCGAACGCCCGTAGGCGGTTCGAAGGTCAGGCGCCAACCGGGCCCGTCGCCATGTCGCGATATTCGATGGCAACCTGCGCCATCAGCGCGGTCAGCGGGTTACCCAGCGTTCCGGCCATCTCGCGCTCCAGCAGCAGCCGGGCGTCGCGGGTCATTTCGACCTCGCGCCCTGCCTGGCTGGAAAAGTTGACGAGGATGTCGCTCTGGGAGAGCACAGCGGCGGCGGAGGATGTCTTGCAGATTTCGTGGGTCATCTGGAGTGTCCCTTGGCAGCGGTGAGTGGTGCACCCTTCTTACCCAAGGTCACGCACCCACATAAGTATGGAATACCAGTCCTTCGGCGTGTGGGGGGTTGGGTGAGGGCGGTTGGCGATGCTGCTCAGAAAGCGGGCCTCGCAAAACCGCGGACGAAATGCTGGATCGGAAGGTGCAGTCGGTCCGGACCCGACTTTCAGCCAACTCTCAAGATGCTGCATCGCAGCCCGTCATTGGATTTTCGCCATGAGCGCAAAAACAGCCCGTGCAGCGAAATCAAACCAAGCGGACATCGCTGCCGTTTGCCGCAATTGCTCGATCCCCGCTGACTTGCGAACCTTTTGCGGCGCGGCAATGAAAGGTGACTCCGCTTAGGCTCGAATGCAGTTGGTAAGCCGTCGATGCTGTGAAGGCGCTCAGTTCTAGTGTCCAGGCTGTCCGACTTCGCCGAGGCGATGCGGCGGGCAGAAACTGCTGCGCCAACGCAAGAACACCCCTGCATCACAGGTTGGTTTGGGATCTGGCCGTCTGACAGGAGCACGACTCGAAAGCGCGTTCAGAAGGGCTTTTCAGAATTCGTTTCCGTGAGGCTTCGGGTGCAGTATACTCGTCAAAACCACAAAAACAGGGAGCTATGAGCCAAATGACCAAACCGACCCGACGTGGCCGACCAACCCGCCGCGCATTCATCGGCACCACGGCGGCCGTTGCCGGCCTTGCCTCTGCAGGCACGCTCCTGGGGCTCACTCCCGCCCGGGCCCAGCAGCAGCGCGGTGGCACGCTCCGGGTGGCCAAGGGCCATGGCCAGTCCGGCGATACGCTGGATCCAGCGACCTGGACCAACGGCTTTGAGGTTGCGCTGACCTTCGGGTTCAACGGATACCTCACCAAGGTGGCGACCGATGGCTCGGCCGAACCCGATGTAGCCGAAAGCTGGGAGGCCACGCCGGATGCCAAGATCTGGCGGTTCAAGATCCGCCCCGGCATGACCTTCCACTCCGGCAAGCCGGTCACGCTGGACGACGTCATCGATTCGATCAACTATCACCGGGGCGAGAATTCGACCTCGGCCGCAAAGCCGCTTGTCGCGCCTATCGTCGAGATCACCAAAGAGGGTGAAGACACGGTGATCTTCGAACTGGAGTCCGGCAGCGCCGATTTCCCCTTCGTCTTCACCGATTACCACATGGCAATCTGTCCCTCGGACGGTGCCGGCGGAATCGACTGGCGCTCCGGCGACGGCTGCGGCCCCTACAAGCTGCTGGAGTTCAACCCCGGCGTCGTGGCGCGGCTCGAGCGGTTCGAGAACGACTGGAACCAGGATCGCGGGTTCATTCAGTCTATCGAGATGCTCTCTATCGTCGATGTGAACGCCCGGACCACCGCGCTTGCCGCTGGCGAGGTCGATGCCATCGACAAGCTGGATCTCAAGACGGTGGCGCTTCTCGGCCGCAATCCCAACATGTCGATCCATTCCATACCGGGTCCGCAATACTACAGCTTTGCGGCGCGCACGGATGTGTCGCCGCTCGACGACGTTAATGTACGTCTTGCACTGAAACACGCCATCGACCGGCAGGAACTGGTCGACAAGATCCTGTTTGGCCATGGCACCGTGGGCAACGACCAGCCGATCGGACCGAGCTATCGGTTCCATAACCCCGACGTGCCGCAAACAACCTATGACCCCGACAAGGCGAAGTTCTATCTCAAGGAGTCCGGGCTCGATCAACTGACCGTGCGGTTGTCGGCGGCCGATGCAGCCTTTCCGGGCGCCGTCGATGCCGCCACACTGTTCCAGAATTCGGCGTCCAAGGCCGGTATCACCATCAACACCAACCGGGTTCCGAATGACGGCTACTGGGCTGACGTCTGGATGAAGCACGAGTTCAGCGCGGTTTACTGGAGTGGCCGTCCGACCGAGGATCAGATCTTCACCACCGCCTTCCAGGGGGGCGCGGCGTGGAACGACAGCTTCTGGAAGAACGATCGGTTCGACGAATTGCTGGTCGCGGCACGCGCTGAACTGGACGAGGCCAAGCGCCGTGAAATGTATGGCGAGATGCAGATGATCGTTGCGCAGGACGGCGGGACGGTCGTTCCGATGTTCGCCAATTGGGCATTCGCCACATCTGATCGCGTCGTTCACGGCGAATTCGCATCGAATTTCGACCAGGACGGAGAGCGCTGGATGGAGCGCTGGTCTCTGACCTGATCCTGGTTGCCTCCACCGGACACCGGTGGAGGTGTCGCACTCACTGACCGACCGAACCAATCGTAAGCAGACGGAGTGGATGCCCTGACACAAAAAAAGGCGCCACTGAATGGTCTCAGTAGGTGTCTGCTTTAGTCGCGCACCTGAGGCATACGATGGCTGCCAAGACGAAAGGGTCAGGCCTCAGCGACCCAAAGACGGCCTCAAACTTCCGGACTGGTATCGTTTGGCCATGTCCGAGAGCGGAATGGCCGCGATCTTTGACGCCATTCCGGCGCAGCCGAACCGTTCAAACCGGTCGAAACAGACCGCCGACATGGCTTCCACGCCCGGCGCCAGGTACTTGCGGGGATCGAACTGACCCTTGTCCTCTGCCAGCACCTTGCGGATCGCGCCAGTCAAAGCCATTCGCAGGTCTGTGTCGATGTTGACCTTGCGCACCCCGTGCTTGATGCCCAGTTCGATCTCTTCCAGGGGCACGCCCCAGGTGGGCGCGATTTCACCGCCATACCGGTTGATGATCTCCTGAAGCTCCTGCGGAACAGAGGATGAGCCGTGCATCACCAGGTGCGTATCCGGCAGTTTGGCATGGATCTTCCTGAGTGCGTCCATGGCAAGGATATCGCCATCCGGTTTGCGGGTGAACTTGTAGGCGCCGTGGCTGGTTCCGATGGCCACAGCCAGAGCGTCCACCTCGGTGCGCCGCACGAACTCCGCGGCTTCATCGGCATCCGTGACCAGCTGGTCCCGGCTCAGTTCGCCCTCGAATCCGTGGCCATCTTCCGCCTCGCCCTTGCCGGTTTCCAGAGAGCCGAGATGCCCGATCTCGCCCTCGATCGACGCGCCGACCAGGTGGGCCATCTCGCTGACCTTGGCTGTGACGGTGGCGTTGTATTCGAAGTCCGACGGTGTTGTGCCGTCCTCGCTCAGGGACCCGTCCATCATCACCGAAGAGAACCCGTTCATCAGGGCCGACAAGCAGGTTTGCGGTGAGTTTCCGTGGTCCTGGTGCATGCAGATCGGCAGATGCGGGTACATCTCGATCGCCGCGCGGATGAGGTGGCCGAGAACGATGTCGTTGGCAAATTCCCGGGCGCCCCGGCTGGCCTGCATGATGACCGGGCTGTCTGCCTTGTCTGCCGCCTTCATGATGGCCAGCATCTGTTCCATATTGTTGACGTTGAAGGCCGGCAGGCCGTAGCCGCTCTCGGCGGCGTGATCGAGCAGTTGGCGTAGGGATATCAGGGGCATTGCATGGCGCTCCTTTGTGGCGCCGCGCGCCGGTGACGGTACATGGTTTGGGATGGCGCGCCGGTCAGGCGTCGCGGTGGTATCGGTCCAGCACAGCGACTTCTTCCCGCGAGCCGAGGATCACCGGCACACGTTGATGGTGCGACGTGGGCTGCAGGTCCAGGATGCGGCCCGAACCGGTCGAAGCGGCGCCGCCGGCCTGTTCGACGATCATCGCCATCGGGTTGGCCTCGTACATCAGCCGCAGCTTGCCGCCGGCATCGGCGTTTCCGGCGTCCCGTGGATAGAGGAAGACGCCGCCGCGGGTCAGGATCCGGTGCACCTCGGCCACCATCGAGGCCGTCCAGCGCATGTTGAAGGTCTTTCCCCGTGGACCCTCGGCGCCTGCAATGCACTCGTCGTAATAGCGCCGCACCGGCGCGTCCCAGTGTCTGTAACGCGAGGCATTGATCGCGAATTCACCCGTGCTTTCGGGGATCACCATATCGGGGTAGGTCAGGCGGAATTCGCCGGTGCCCTGCTGGTGGGTGAAGCCGTTGACACCATTGCCCGTGGTCACGACCAGAGCGGTCGAGGGGCCGTAGACGGAATAGCCGGCACTGATCTGCTCGGAGCCGGCGCGCAGCACCGAGCGGTCGTCGGTGGCGTCGATCGCCGTGGGCAGCTGCGATATCGAGAAGATCGAGCCCACCGAGAGATTGACGTCGAGGTTCGACGAGCCGTCGAGCGGGTCGAAATAGACCAGGTAGTCGCCGGCCTGCGGCTTGTCCTTCAGCCAGTAGACCTCGTCGACCTCTTCGGAGACCAGGGCTGCGACGCGGTGGCAGTTCGAACAATGCCGGACGAAGACCTCGTTGGCGATCACGTCCAGCTGCTTCTGGGTCTCGCCCTGCACGTTCGTTGCGTCGGTGGCGCCAAGCCGGCCGGCAAACGCGCCGCCGCGGATCTGGTGCGAGATGACGCGGCAGGAGGTCGCGATATCCTCCAACAGGAAGATCAGGTCCTTGTCCAGCCGATGCTGGCTACGTTCCGACAGCAGGAATTCGCGGAAGGTGATCTGTTGGGCGGTCATGGCAGGAAGCCTGTCTCATCGGCCGCCCGATTGTTCAGCCAGCCGAGCGTGTCGTCGGTGTCGCCGCCGGGTTTGTATTCCGCGCCAAGCGGAGCGTCATAGCCTAGCCTGCGTGTGAGCTCGAACAGATGGTGGTAGTTGATCTCGCCGTGATCGGGGGCGCCGCGATCCGGGACGGAGGCAAACTGGACATGGCCGATCCACGGCAGAAGCGCCTCGATCCTGTGGGTCAGATCGCCCTCCATCAGTTGCACATGGTAACAGTCGAACATCAGCTTCAGGTTTGGCGTATGCACCGCCTCGATGATCGCCAGCGCCTGGTCGGTCGTCGTCAGGAAATAGCCCGGCGCGTCGTATTTGTTCAGCGGTTCGATCAGGATGGTAATGCCGTGGGGCGTGGAGGCGTCGCAAGCATATTTCAGGTTCGAGACAAAGGTGCGATGGGCCTCGTCCCCTTTGGCGAAACCTGCCATGACATGAATGTTTTGTGCGCCGATGGCTGTTGCATAGGCGATGGCCTCGTCGATGGCGGCCCGCGCCTCGGCCTCGCGTCCGGGGATGGCGGAGAGGCCGTTGTCACCAGCGCCGACATCGCCGCGCCGGGTATTGAGGCCCAGCATCTGCAGACCGGTCTCGCTCAGGGCTGCCTTCACCTCGTCGGCCGGGATGTCATAAGGCCAGTGGCATTCCACCGCGTCGAAGCCGGCGGCCTTGGCGGCGCGGATGGCCTCGGGCAGAGGGCGGTCGTTCCAAAGAAAGCCCAGGTTGGCGGAAAATTTCATGCGTCCCACTCCACATCGAATTTGGTGATCAGCGCCCGGACCTGCGTCTCCGTCAGGGTGCGGGGGTTCATTCCGCGCGTCAGCATCGCCAGGCGCGCGGTGTCTTCGAGCTCCTCGATGGCGTTGCAGGCCGCCTCGATGTCCTTGCCGGCCACCACGGGGCCATGATTGGCGAGCATTACCGCTG
>CBDUPF010000141.1:0-10077 GCA_965369035.1 uncultured Aliishimia sp. | reverse complement strand
CCATAGAGGCAACACGGACATGCCCCGAACATGGGTAGGATGCCGCTCTCCTCTGACGGCTTTGCACTGCGTCAAGCTTGCGGTGCCAACGCACAAGCTGGACCCGACGGCACCCCAATTGCTGGACGCGGGAACGGAAAATACACCCCACAAAACCGCATTACCCAGAAGTGATGCGGCGAACACCGGGCGGTAGCTCCGACCGGGATACAGACCTCTAATTGACCACCCCTTGGCCCGTATCGCGACGGAAATTCGACAACGGGCGAATTACTCGACGCTCCCCGGGAAATGATTGGGTCGGGCGATGTCGACCACTCCGCTGATCAGGTTGGCTTCGTAGAGCCGATGCAAATCGATACCGGCCGAGAGGGTCGAGGGCCGCGCCTGCTTGGCCAGCGATTTCAGTGACTTCTCCTGGTCTCGCAGGATCCGTTCGGCTTCGGCAACATCGACCAGCGCAAAGCGGATGCTTTCTTTGGGAGCGCGTCGTGCCAGCCGGGACAAGTCGGCACTGATCACGGTTGCGATCTTGGGATAGCCGCCAACGGTCTGTCCATCGGCCAGAAGAACGATCGGCTGGCCATTTCCGGGCACCTGGACCGCGCCCGGCACGATGCCATCCGACGCGATCTGCGCCAAATCCGGCGTGCGATGCGCCAGTACCGGCCCCTCCAGCCGCATGCCCATGCGGTCCACCTTGTCGGTGACGGTGTATGCCTCGGCCAGCAGCGTCTCGAGCGCCTCGGGTTCGAAATGGTCGTCCTGCGGACCCGCGATCAGCCGGATCGGGCCGGTGCCATCCTTCGGCGGATCTGGCAGGGCAAGTGGGGTTGCAGACGGTGCCGCACCCACCGGCACGCTGTCGCCCGCGCGCAGGGCGCGGCGCTCGTAGCCGCCGAGCGCCGCGCGCGCATAGGTGGCTCGGCTGCCAAGCACCGGCGGGGTGTCGATACCGCCAGACACGACGAGGATGGCGGTCGTGCCTGACCCGATGCGCCCCACAACGACCTTGTCGCCACGCACCACGCGCGTCGCATTCCAGGGCGGGACGGTGCGCATGCCATCGGCTGAGTCGATCTTCATGTCTGCCGGTCCGCCCACGGCCAACAGGATTTCGTCCGCCTCGACCGTAAAGCGTGGTCCGACCAGACGGAATTCGAGGCCGGCGGCGGTGGCGCCATTGCCAACCAACCCATTGGCCAGCGCCAGCCAATCAGGTGACAGGGTTCCGGCGACCGGCACGCCCCAGCGCCGGGAATCATGGCGTCCCAGATCCTGAACGGTCGTGGCAGGCCCTGGATCGGTGATCTTGAGGCATGGGCTTGAGGCGTTCACGGTGTTTTCCTGAAGCTTTCGGGCAGGAGTTCGCCTGCGGACAGCGCAGCTTCGAGTTCGGTGTAGTGCGCCGCTTCCACGGACTCGAACGTGACCCGGTCGGAGGGTGACAGCAAGGATGGCCGCTCCCGTTCGGCATCGAAAAACGGCACCGGGCATCGGCCGATCAGATGCCAGCCGCCCGGGCTTTCCCACGGATAGATCGCCGTCAGTCGGTCGGCCACGGCAACGCTGCCCGCAGGCACGCGGGTCCTCGGTTCGGTCAGGCGGGGCCGTCGCAGGGCATCCGCGATGTCCCCCATGAAGGCGAATCCCGGCTGGAATCCCAGCATGTAAACCGCCACCTCGGTTTCGGCGTGCAACTCGATCGCGCTGGCCTGAGCGATACCTGCCTCCTCGGCCAGACGCGCCAGATCGGGACCGCCCTCACCGCCATAAAGCACCGGGAAAACCCAAGAGGCGTTGGCCGGCGCCTGCGTGCCGGACCGGTCGTCGATCAGAGACGTCACTTCGGTTTCGATGTCCCCGCGGCTCGTCACCAGGGGATCGTAATGCACGGTGAGCGAGCGGAAAGTGGGCACGACATCAACGACAGCGGCAAGCGCGCCCTGCGCGCGGGCAGACCCGATGGCGGCATCCAGACGCGACACGGCAGCATGCGCCTGCGGGTCTATGTCAGGAGCGAACTCGATCGTCAGGGCACGGTCGCCGAGGGACAGAATGCGCGGCGTCATGACACGACCGGTAACGGATCTATGTCGTAGGCGTGGGACAGTTTCCGGTCGAGCACCGGGTCCTCCAGCGTCATTTCGAAGCGCGACGCGGGACGCACGCCGCCGATGGCAGGCAGGGTGCCGCAGAACATCGCAGATCCCGGCGTCAGAGCACCAGGGCCCGCCAAAAGATCCGCCGCCGGCAGCATCTGGGCCAGCGTGCCCTCCTGATAGAGCGTCCGCGCGCCGTCGATCCACGCCCAGGACCGCAACACCAGCTTGTCCCAATGCGGCGCGACCTCGTCATAGGACCAGCATTCGGATGCAATCGGTTTCGGGCAGGCTTGCTTGGAGAGCGCAACGGAGGCGGCTTCGGCCTCGCGGTCGGTGTGATCGGAGCCAAGCGTGACATAGCGCCCGTCAGGGCCGGCGATCAGCACCGCTTCGGCCTCGCCCGAGGTCGCCGCGCCCACCACCTGGATGCGGTCGGCCTGGGTCAGAAGGTCGGCGCCGACCCGGTAGAACAGCGGTGTCTTTGACGGCGGCGCGACGCCCAGTTCCCCAAGTTCGTCGATATGATGCTGCACCGCCGCCTTGTCGCGTCCGGTCCATCCGGCAACGATCAACGCGCCGATGTGGATGTCGAGCGTCCCGGAACCGTCCAGAGTGAATGAGAGAGTCATGAGGGGTCTCCGGAAAAAGGGTTTGGCGCAGTTACAACGCGCTTGGCAGGTAGAGCGCAATCTGGGGGAAGGCGATCAGGGCAAGCGCCATCGCCAGCATCACCAGCACATAGGGAACGGCGCCCAGCATCACCTCGCTCATCGACCCGCCCTTGCGTGCGCCCTGCACCACGTAGAGGTTGAGCCCGACGGGCGGCGTGATCAGCGCCATTTCGATCAGCACGATCATCAGGATCCCGAACCAGATCGGGTCATAGCCAAGCTCGACCACCAGCGGCACGATGATCGGGATCGTCACCACCATCAGCGACAGGGTCTCGATGAAGAAGCCCAGAACGATGTAGATCGCCACGACCACGAAGATGAAGGCCAGCGGCGACAGGCCCAACCCTTCGAGGAACTGGCGCAACTCGTTGCCAAGGCCCGCGGAGGCCAGCGTGAAGTTGAGGAACGACGCGCCGATCACCACCAGCATGATCATCGATGTGATCTTGATCGTGCCCAGCAGGCTCTGGATCATCATTGTCGTGGACACGCCACCAAAGGCCAGCGCGATGGCCAGTGCGCCGGCGACGCCAACCGCGGCGGCCTCCGTGGGCGTGGCCCAGCCCTTGTAGATCGTGCCGATGATCACGGCAAAGAGCAGGATGATCGGGATCAGGTCCAGCAGCGCCCGCAGCATCTGCGCAAGCGGGAAGACGCGGCGTTCGCCGCCCAGGTCCGGGCGGGCCATGCAGATCAATGCCGTCACGATGCCGAAACAGATCGCCAGCGCGACACCCGGCACCAACCCGGCGAGGAAGAGTTGCGGGATCGAGGATTGGGTGAGGAACCCGTAAACGATCAGGTTGATCGACGGCGGGATCATGATGCCCAGTGTCCCGCCGGCGGCAATGGCACCCGAAAACAGCTTGGGGTCATAGCCCAGCCGCTCGGCCTGCGGCATCGCCACCGTGGCGACGGTTGCCGCCGTGGCGACGGACGAACCGGAGGTCGCCGAGAACATCGTCGCGGTGGCAATGTTGGCATGTACCAGCCCGCCCGGCAGCCAGCTGACCCAACGATCGAGCGCCGAATAGGTGCGGGCAGCGACGCCGGAGCGCACCAGGATCTCGCCCAGCAGAACGAAGAACGGGATCGCGATCAGTGTTGCGCTGTTCGACGACGACCAGACAAGATTGCCGAGTCCCCGGATCAGCGGGAAGGGGCTGAAGAAGACGTCGATGCCGATACCGAGCAGGAAGAGCACGATGCCGACCGGGATCGACAGGCTCAGCAGACCGAGAAGGCCGAGCGAGACATAGAGGATCATTGCAGGGTCTCCACCTCGGCAAAGGCTCCGATGGCCTTTTCGCTGTCGTCCAGCCGGCCCTGGAGAACCAGCACTGCCGCGGCCAGCAGGGTCAGCCACGCCGTGATGGCAAACCACAGCCAACCGGCGAACCATGGCAACTGCACCAGCGTCAGCGGCGTCTCGAGCGGCGTATTGGCGGTGGACCCGTTGGCGATGGAGTTCGCCACCACCGGCCAGGATTTCCAGGCGATCAGCGTGATCACGAGGGTCATCACCAGCATCGCGAAGAGGTCAAGCACCGCCTTCGGTCCCGCGGTCAGCCGACTGCGCATCAGGTCGATGCGGACGTGCCCCAGTTCCAGCAGCGTGAAGGCCATGCCCCAGGACGTGGCGATGGCCATCACGTAGCCGCTGATCTCGTCGGTGCCCCCGAAGGAGGATCCGATCTGGCGCAGCACGATGTCCAGAAGGACAAAGGCCACGCAGGCGAGCAACAGGATGCCGACCAGTATCGCGACCAGCCAGTTGATCCGTCTCAATCCGTCAAGAATTCGGTCCGCCATCGGTCTCCCCCCTTGCTTGCAGCCGCGCAGGGTCAAGCCTGCGCTGGCCGTGTCGGAAGGCGGGGTTAGACCCCCGCCCTTCGTTCTCAGTTGGTCGGGACCTTGACGCCGACGACTTCGCCCACCGACTCGTTCCAGCGCGCGGCCCAATCGCTTCCGGCGCGCTCCGCCCAGTCAGGCAGAACCTCGTTCAGCAGGATTTCGCGGGCGCGTGCGATGTCGGCTTCGCTGGCCTCGACCAGCACCATGTCGCGCGCATCACCCGCCGGGCAGTCGCCGTTCCCGGTCAGACAGGCGATGTCGTTGACCAGTGCGTCCTGCGCGCTTTCCCAGGCCGGATCCTCGAAGTCGGACTTGATCGAGGTCGAGATGGTTTCCTGCGTGGCCGCATCGAGGCTGTTCCACTTGTCCAGGTTGATCGCGGTGACAACCGAGTCCCAGCCGCCAAGCGGGATTGGCAGCAGATGCGTCGACACTTCCCACCAGCCGGCGCTGTAGCCCGACCCGGCACCGGTTACGGCACAATCGACGACACCCTTCTGCAGCGCGCCCGGCACTTCGGAGAAGGCGACGTTGATGCCCTCGGCGCCCAGCGCCTCCAGGAATTTCGCGGTCATCCGACCCGAGGCGCGCACCTTCAGGCCCTTCAGATCGTCGAGGCCCGACACCTCCTCGTTGCAGAATACGACCTGCGGGGGATAGGGCGCGATTGCCAGAACGTGGCTGTTGAAGCGGTCATGGTAGATGTCGACGACCATCGGCTTGGCGGCTTCCACCATCTTGCGCGCCGAGTCGGCGTCGAGCGCGAGCAGGGGCACATCGAGCCCTTCGAGTTCCGGCGCGTCGGCGACGGCATAATCGGCAACCGTCATTGCGACGTCATAGACACCCTGGCCAAGCAGACGGTAGATATCGCCGACGCCCAGACCCATCTGGTCGTGCGTGGTCAGCGCCACCTCGATGCCCGAGGCTGCCGGCAGCGTCTCGGTCCAGAACGGCGCCTCGTACTGCTTGTGGAGCGGCAGGCCGGACCAGCTGCCGACGACGTTGAGGGTTTCGGCATATACGGCGGTGGTGGTCAGAGCCGTTGCGGCCATGAGAGCCATCGTGAGTTTCATTCGTTGATTTTCCTTCCTGTTGGCGTGGTTGTTGCAGGCATCAGGCCGCGGGCAGAATGGTGGTCTCGGCGTCCTCCGGGACATCTGTCACCAGCATGTGCCCTGGCTTGTGTGTAATGCAGATCGGCAGCCTGGCCCGTTCGATGGCGACCTGGGGCGTGACCCCGCACGCCCAGAAGACCGGCACATGTCCGGCGGGAAGCGGTGCAGGATCGCCCCAGTCCGGTTGCGACAGGTCGGCGATGCCGATTTGTGCGGGATCTCCCCAATGCACGGGCGCCCCGTGGGCGGCCGGAAACCGCCGGGAGATCTCGACCGCGAGGTCGACCTGATCGTCGCGGATTGCGCGCATGCTGACCACCATCTTGCCGCCGAAGTCTCCCGCGGGAACCGTCTCGATGTTGGAGCGGAACATCGGCACGGTCGTGTCGTTCTCGATGTGCCAGACCGAAATTCCGGCGTTCGACAGCGCATGCTCGAAGGTGAACGAACAGCCGAGCGCGAAGGCCACGAAATCGTCCTGCCACAGGTCGCGGATGTCGGTTGCCGAGCCCGCCAGCTTGCCGTCGCGGTAGATATTGTAGGCCGGCACGTCGGTGCGGATATCGATCTCGCGACCCAGGGTCGCCATCATCGGGTTGCCGGTATCGGACACGCCGGAAATCGGACAGGGCTTGGGATTGCGTTGGCAGTAGCGCATGAAGTCGAGCGCCCAGCGTTCCGGCAGGATCGCAAGGTTCGCCTGCAGGAACCCCTGCCCCAATCCAGCCGTGTGCGATGCGTACTGACCGCTCCGTATCGCCTGGCGCACCGCTGCCGGAGCCGAAGCCCTGAGATGTGAATGGCTGCGTTGCACGCGTCCCTCCCTTCGCTTGCACCATCATCATCACATCAGGAGGAAATCGAATCAAATGAATAGATTCGCTTATATCCGATAGATTTTCTTGATACCCTGATAGGCCAGCGCGCTCTCCTTCGCGAGACGGGCCGCCTCTTCGACGACATGTCTCCTGGGCTCGCCGACATAAGAGGCGGTGAATTGCAACGGCGGCGGCACCCACCCCGGGTCGAAGACTTTCAGACGCCCATCTTCCACCAACGGTTGGCCGAGGGCTTCGGGAAGCGCCGCAACGCCCAGCCCGGCCTCGACCAGTCGAAAGCATGCCGACAGGGACGATGACGGGAAGATCGACGCCTTTGGGCCAACGCGTTCCATCAGCAATGCCTTGAGGTCCCGAAAGGGCCGGGTATGGCGCGCATAGGTGATCACCGGCTGCGCGAAGGCCTCGGCCGCGCTCGCCGGCGGGCCGCTGGCCGCAGCGTACCAGGCCAGCTCGAAAGCGGGAAGTTCCACGTTGTCGACAGTGAATTCGGACACAGGCCCAAGCATCAGGGCCAGATCGATTTTCCGCGAGAGCAGTGCGTCGCGAAGGTTGATCGAGATATCGACATTCAACTCGACCTGGATCCTGGGGAAAGTCCGGTGCAATCGCCCGACGAAGTCCGGCAACCAGCATTGCGTGATGGTCTCTGATGCGCCGACGCGCAGCCAGCCGTTGATGCCATCAGGATCGACCACGGACATTTCGACCAGTTCGGCCAGGTGCTCGAATTTCTCTGCATATCCCAGGAACAGCTCGCCCTCGCGCGTCAGCACCAGACTTGCGCCGGACCGGTCGAAAAGCGTGCGCGACAGCGACTCCTCGAGCTTGCGGATGCGGGCGGTAACCGCGGGCTGCGACAGGTGAAGCGCCTGCGCCGCGCGCCGGACCCCGCCAATTCGCACGACAGCGAGAAACGCCCTGATCTGCTCTAGGTTCAGGTTGGACATGATCCCGGAGTCCTAAGTGCCAAAGGCGGGCGCTGGCAAGTCGGTGGGGGCGCAATACGTGCCCCGAACGCATATCGGCTGATCTCGAGAGCTCGAAAGAGCGTTCAATCGCAGATGCTTGAAGGTGGCGTGATCCAACTTGTATCAGGCTGGTTCGAGAACCTTTCTGACCCTCGTCAGCGCCAACATGTTTGTTTGGCTACGTATCGGCACCGCCTTGACGGCAATCTCGAAGCAATCCGCGCCAAACTTCCATCCGCGGCGTGAAAGTCTTGTCGAGATTGGCGCCGACCAATGATCGGTTGGCGATCGGAATCGGCTCCACCGAACAGTTGATCCACGCAAGAGCACTTCTTGACGTCAGTGTCATTCCGCTGGCTCCCGTGGCCGACCCTCCCGTTACAGCCGCCGAATGCTGCGAGTTCAGGAATAGGCACCTGCCGAGTAGGTCAGTTCGTAGCTGTGGCTGTAGAGCTCGAAGATGTTGCCGAAGGGATCCTCGACATAGACCATGCGGTACGGCTTTTCGCCTGGAAAGTATTCACGCACGGGCATGCGCTGCTTGCCACCCGCCGCGACGATCCTTTCCAGAAGACCCTCGAGGTCCGGATCCTGGATCGCGAAGTGGAACGTTCCGTGACGCCGGAAGGCAAAATTGTCGTCCGGGGCATGGTTTCCGGCGAATTCGAAGAGTTCGATACCGATGCCGTCGCCCGTCGACAGATGTGCGATCCGAAGATGCTTCCAGCCGGGGCCGAACACGTCGGTACACATCACGCCGATTGCGCTGTCGTCCTCGACGACCTCGCTGGGCTGCATGAGCACGTAGAAGCCCATGACCTCGGAATAGAAGGACACGGCGGCGTCGAGGTCCGGAACGGACAGGCCAATGTGCGAGAAGGTGCGGGGTGTCGGTGTCATGTCGGTCTCCCTTGGTTTCCTGCGGTCTAGACAACTGCTCGGCATATGTGAAATTATCATTTCTTATCCAATTACGAATGTATTGTTATGATATGATGCTCAACGCCACCTGGATAGAAACCTTTACCGTCCTCGCCGAAGTGGGGCACTTCACGCGTGCGGCGGAGCGTCTGAACATGACCCAGCCCGGCGTGTCGCAGCATCTGCGCAAGCTCGAGCGCCAGTTGGGGCAGAAACTCATCTCGCAGGACGGCAAGAGCTTTGCCTTGACTGCCGCTGGAGAGGCGATCCGTGACCTCGGCCTATCCCGTCGCGCCGAGGAGCGGGCCTTGCGCGACGCGATCGCGAAGGATGACCCGGATGTCGGCGAACTGCGCATCGCCTGCTCCGGCAGTTTCGCGATGCTCTTCTATCCGCATGCCATAGCGCTCATGAAGGCGCATCCCCGTCTGGTCATCCACGTCGAGGCCGCACCGCAGGCCCGTGTCCACGCGGGCGTCCTGGAGGGGCGATTTGACCTCGGCGTCATTGCCGAGGATCCGGGCCACCCGCGCATCGACGCGCAGCACATCGGGCGGGAAGAACTGTGCCTGGTGACACCAGTGGGCACCGAAGACCGGGTATCCTTCGCGGCCCTCGAAGCGCTTGGCTTCATCGCCCATCCGGATGGCTACCGCTATGCCGACGACCTGTTTTCCCTGAATTTTCCGGAGACGTTCACCGGTGCAGATCGGCTCCATGTGCGCTCCCATGTGAACCAGATCGGCCAGATCCCGTCTCCGGTCGCCGAGGGGGTTGGCTATACGCTCCTGCCGCGCAGCGGACTTGCAGAATACTCTCGCGCGGATCGCTTGAGGATCGCCACATTGCCGGAACGCCGCTACCATGACCTGTGGGCGATCTCTCGACGCGGGCGGACCCCGAGCGCGAGGTTGAAGCGGGTCATGGCGCTCATCACCGATCTTGCCGCCAACCTCGATTGAGGTGCGTCGCCACACTGCGAACGGCTGAAGGGTCCTCCTGAAGTTGGGAGATGACCAACCCAGTTCGTGAACCAATTCGGTCGGGGCACTCCAACCTGTCCGGATTTGTCTCCGCCATTGGCAGGGCACGGTTCTGTGAATTTCTTCGGTTTGGTGGTAATATCTCGCATCAGCGAAATTCGAGGAAACCGATATGGCGAAGATCGAGGGGGGATGTCTCTGCGGTGCAGTCCGCTACAAAGCCGATGTGGAGCCGATTGCCATCATCAACTGCTACTGTGACGCCTGCAAGAAGAACAGCGGTTCGACACACTCGTGGAATTTGATGATAGCCAAGGGGAGCGTCCCGTTCACCGGTGACGCTCTTCAGGTGTTCGAAGATCGATCCGGTGCAAGCGGCCAGGTTTTTGAACGGCGCTTCTGCGGCGTGTGCGGGAGCCATGTTGTCTCCGGCGGGCCAGCGTATGGCGATGTCGAGTTCATCAAGGCAGGCACGCTCGATGACGGAGAATGGGCCGAACCCGTACTTCATATCTGGATGGATGAGAAACTTGGCTGGGTCCACGTGCCGGAGGGTGCACAGACCGCTCCCAAGAACCCCGGCTGAGGCGATCTGGATGACGGTATGTACGT
>CBDUPF010000140.1:0-10123 GCA_965369035.1 uncultured Aliishimia sp. | reverse complement strand
GCTGCGCCTCGACGGACAGCTCAGCGAGGACGAGCGCATGATCGCCGACAGTGCGCGCGCCTATGCCGACGAAAAGCTGGCGCCGCGGGTGATCGACGCCTTTGCGGAGGAAAAGACCGACCCGTCCATCTTCCGCGAGATGGGAGAGATGGGCCTGCTGGGCACCACAATTCCGGAGGAATACGGTGGGCTGGGTGGGTCCTATGTCAGCTACGGGCTGGTGGCGCGCGAGATCGAGAGGATCGACAGCGGGTACCGGTCGATGATGTCGGTGCAGTCGAGCCTCGTGATGTACCCGATCTATGCCTATGGCTCCGAGGAGCAGCGGCAGAAATACCTGCCGAAACTGGCCTCCGGCGAGTGGATCGGCTGTTTCGGCCTGACCGAGCCCGATGCGGGCTCCGACCCCGGCAGCATGAAGACGCGGGCGGAGAAGACGGCAAACGGCTACCGGCTGACCGGCTCCAAGATGTGGATCTCGAACGCGCCCATCGCCGATGTCTTTGTGGTCTGGGCCAAATCGGACGCGCATGAGGGCAAGATCCGCGGCTTCGTTCTGGAAAAAGGCGCCAAGGGCCTGTCCGCGCCCAAGATCGGCAACAAGCTGAGCTTACGCGCCTCCATCACAGGGGAGATCGTCATGGAGGGCGAGGATGCGCTGCTCCCGCACGTCCAGGGCCTCAAGGGGCCGTTCGGATGTCTCAACCGTGCGCGCTACGGGATTTCCTGGGGTGCGATGGGGGCCGCGGAGTTCTGCTGGCACGCAGCGCGGCAATACGGGCTCGACCGCAAGCAGTTCGGCAAGCCGCTGGCGCAGACGCAGCTCTACCAGAAGAAGCTCGCCGACATGCAGACCGAGATCGCACTGGGCCTGCAGGCGTCGTTGCAGGTTGGACGGCTTATGGACCGTGCGGAGGCCGCGCCGGAGATGATCTCCATCGTCAAGCGCAACAATTGCGGCAAGGCGCTGGATATCGCGCGGATGGCCCGCGACATGCACGGCGGCAACGGCATCTCGGGCGAATTCCAGGTGATCCGGCACATGGTCAACCTCGAGACGGTGAATACCTACGAAGGGACCCACGACGTGCACGCGCTGATCCTCGGCCGGGCGCAGACCGGGTTGCAGGCGTTCTTCTGATCCGCGCTTGCATGGCCTGACAAGACAGCGATCCGGAGTCACCATGGGTGGCGCCGGGCGGCCCAATGTGTCGCGGACACGGCTGCATTCCAGAAAACCCGCTCCGGCCTCTGCATCGCGACCCTGATCCAGACCGGCCTTGAATCAAGCGCCGCAGTGGTCCGCGCGGATTTCTCAAGGTGCCAGAAGCCGCTTGATTGCGGGCAAGTCACCGGGCAGCATCGGCGGAAAATGCGAGGCAGCGGTTGAATGCGGGTTTTCGACGGACATAACGACCTTCTGTCCCGGCTCTGGCGGACGCAGGGAGATCCGGTCGCGGTCTTCGCCTCCGGCGAGGGTCATGTGAATGCAGACGCCTGCCGCCAGGGCGGTTTTGCGGGCGGGTTCTTCGCGATCTACTGTCCCGCTGCGCGGTTTACGTCGGGAAATTTCATGAAGGAGGACGGCCTGCTCTCCGAGCCGCTGCCCGACGCCCTCGATCCCGGTTGGGCGGCGAGTGCGCTACTGGGGCAGTCGGGTATCGCCCGCAGGCTTGAAAGGGCGGGGCATCTTGAGTTCGTGACCGACGCGGCCTCGCTCGCCAGCGCCTTCGACGGGGAGCGCATCGCGTGCCTGCTCCATCTCGAGGGCGCGGAGGCGATCGACGAGGAGCTGCTGGCGCTCGACGCGCTCCATGCGATGGGGTTGCGCTCGCTGGGTCCGGTCTGGTCGCGGCCCAACATCTTCGGCCACGGCGTACCTTTCGCTCACAGGACGGATGGCGATACCGGTGCAGGGCTCACGGCGGCGGGCCGGCGCCTCGTGCGGCGCTGCGCCGAATTGAGCATCATGCTCGACACCTCTCACATCACGGTGAAGGGGTTCCACGATATCGCCGATCTCGGCCTGCCGGTCGTGGCCACCCATTCCAACGCCTGGGCGCTCTGCAATTCCTCGCGCAACCTGACCGACGACCAGTTAGCGGTGATCCGGGACAGCGGCGGCGTGGCCGGGCTGAACTTCGAACCCGCCTTCCTCAGCGAGCAGGGCTGGGCGACGGGCCGCGCAACGCTCGAGGATTGCTTGCGCCAGCTCGACTACCTGCTCGATCACCTGGGCGAGGACAAGGTCGCGCTGGGCTCTGATTTCGACGGGGCGCGCACCCCGGACGGGATCGGCTCCGCCGCCGATCTGCCGGTGCTGGTCGAGGCGATGCGCAACGCGGGCTATGGCGAGACGCTGATCGCCGGAATCTGCCACCGCAACTGGCTCGAGTTCCTTGCGCGCCATTTCGGAGCCGCCTGATGCCGTTCGTCGTGGCAGATACCGACGGTCTCACGCGCGACGGCGTGATTTCCGCTCAGGCCGCCCGCGTGATCGAGGCGCGCGCCCGCGAGGTCATGGTCAACCTCGCCATCAACGCACTTCTCAGCTTCGGCATCCTGGCCGCGACGCTGGGACTGATCTTCTGGCTCGCCGACCCGGCAGCGGTGGCGGTGGTGGGCGGGCTGTCTCTCGGCGGCGGCCTCATGGTGCTGGCCCGCAGCCGCGAGGTCTATCGCATGTTCGGCAATGCCGCCGCGCTGATCGGGGCGGGCATGCTTCTGGGCGGGTCGTCCATCGAACTCATCGACAAGCATCCCGACATTGCGGGCTGGGTCATGGCCCCGGCGGGCGCGATGGTGGCCGCGATCGCCGGGCGTGCGCTCTGGCGGGGCGGGCTGACCGCCCGGGTCGTTCAGGGGGCGATCCTGCTCATGGGGCTGGCACAGCACCTCGGCGGCATCGGATGGCTCCTGGTGGAGGCGGAAGTGGCCGGCCTGCCGCGCGTGCTCTTCTTCCTCTATGTCGCCGCATCGTTCGCCTTCGCGGGCTGGCTTACGGATGTTCGGCTGATCACGGCGCTTGCCATCGTGCCCTTCGCTCAGGCGCTGGAGACGGGCACGGCGTATTTCCATGCGGCCTATGTCTTCTTCTCGCCGGAGCCGACGCTCACCATCGTGCAAATGGCGCTGCTCATTGCGGTGCTGGTCGGCTGGGTGAACCGGTCCCGCGAGCGCATCGCCCGTCACGGTCGGGTCCTGACCGTCATGGCGTTCATCGTGGCCAATCTCTGCGCGCTTGTCGGCTCGCTCTGGGGCGACGTGGTGGGCGAAACGCTGTGGGGGCCGGGGGGTGTCCACCGCTCCGCCGACTTCGAGACCTACGACTCCTGGGCCGCCGCGCGGGAGGCGTTTCTCGAATCCGCCATTCACGTCCCGCCAGGCCTCTACTCGATTTTCTGGGCGCTCGCGCTGGTGGCCGTGCTGGTCTGGGCCGCGCATGGCGCAAACCGGGGGCTGTTCAACACGGCGATGACCTTCGCGGCCATCCACGCCTACACCCAGCTCTTCGAAAGCTTCGGGGACGAACCGCTGGTCTACGTGATCGGCGGGCTCTCGGCGATTCCACTGGCATGGGGAATGTGGCGGGCCAATGCGTATTTCACAGCCCGGCACGACACCCGCACCGAAGGGGCGAACTGATGCGGTATCTCCTTGTCCTTGCGCTTTGCCTGGCGGCGGATCTCGCGGCGGCGCAGAACTGGCGCCTCTCCACGCATGACGACGGCTCCTACTTCATGGCCGTCATCTACCAGAGCCCGGGCTTCGCGCTCAGTTGCGGGGAGCGGTCGCCGCAGGGACGGTCGGCGATGGAGACCGGCAACATGGAGCCCATGATCACCCGGCCCGGACTTTTCCGGATGAGCCTGTCGGACGAGGAGCTGGGCTTTCACGACGGATCGGTCACGCCGCGCACCGACGTGATGATCGTGGTGGGCACCGCCGGCTACACCCTGCCGGGGGTCCGCTTCGACGAGCTTTTCAACGAGTGGTGGGTGGATCTCGCGGCGGGCGACCCGGTGTTTCCCGCCATCGCGTCGGCCCAAGGCTTCGAGATCCGCAGCCGGACCGGGACCACGCGGGTGGACGCGCGGGGGTTCGGTGCGGGGCTCGACGCG
Source organism: uncultured Aliishimia sp. (assembly GCA_965369035.1). Classification (GTDB taxonomy): domain Bacteria; phylum Pseudomonadota; class Alphaproteobacteria; order Rhodobacterales; family Rhodobacteraceae; genus Aliishimia. Next base: position 6,002 of record CBDUPF010000140.1, on the reverse strand, counting down.
CTCTCGGTTCATTGCCAGCGGATGTTCGCGGCGATTGGCAAGCCGTGGCAGGCCTCCCCGACGGCCAACATTCCGGCACCGCAGTCCCCCGCAGGCGGCGCAGGCATGCGCGCCGCGGCGGAGGCCGCCATCCTGCGCGGCTGCAACGGGCCGGCCGTCAAGGCGCCGGGACACCTTCTGGCGGGGGATATCGACGGGGACGGACGGGAGGACGTGGTGCTCGACTGGCGCGCGGTCGAATGCCGGACCGGGTCGCCGCGGCCGTTCTGCGGGGCCGCCGCGTGTTCAGCAGATGTGTATCTGTCCTCGCGTTACCCGGTCTCGGGACGCGCCGAAAACCTGCTGGCGCGCGGCGTATCACTGATCGCCCTCAGCAACGGAAACCAGGGCGTGCGGGTGGGGCGCTCGATTGCCGATTGCAATGGAGTCGACTGCCACAGCATCTTCTACTGGAACGGCTCGGATCTCGTCCTTTTGCCGTGAAACTGCCTGTATTGGTTGGGTGGCCGCCGTCGGCATTTTCGACCGTGAAGCCGATATTAACGCGTTTCTGCGATGAATTCCGGCTGAAACAGTCAGGCAACAGGAACCGAATCATGACTCATTTCGGTACGAAAACAGTATCGGGCATGCAGAAGGACGAACGAATCGAAGCTCGAAAGCCCGTGAAGCATTCCGCGATCCTGCACTACAAGGGGACGCAGATTCCGGTGGTCGTGCAGGATCTCTCTCATAGCGGCGCGCGAATCGCGTTCCATGCGGGGCGTGCCGGTATGGTCATAGATGGTCCTTTCGTGATCGAGGTGCCGGGCGCAATGCGTCTGCCCGCGGTGCCACGCTGGCAGAAGAATTCCGTGTTCGGCGCGGCCTTCGATTTGCCGCCCGCCCGCAAGGCCACCTACCAGCAGCAGATCGACCGGGTCATCTCGCGCTTCCGCCGCTGATCCGGCCGCTCCGGACGGGTCAGCCGTTCTGCAGCACTTCCACCGCCAGAATCGTGGGCAGGTGCCGGGCGATCTCGTCCCAGTTGTCGCCTTCGTCGGTACTGGCAAAGACCGACCCGCTGTTGGTGCCGAAGTAGATGCCCGCGGGGTCATGCCCGTCTCCGGCCATTGCCTGACGCAGCACCGTGAAATAGCAACTCTGTTGCGGCAGCCCGTTGCGCAGCGCCTCCCAGGTCGCGCCGCCGTCCCGGGACCGCCAGACCGCCGCCGCCGCGTCCGGCGGAAACCGGCCCTGCGAATCGCCGTTGAGCGGCAGTGTCCAGATCGTCTGCGGATCGCGCGGATGCACCCGGATCGGGAAGCCGAAGGTCGAGGGCAGGCCCGGCGTGATATCCTCCCAGCTTCGCCCGCCGTCCTGCGAGCGCCAGACGCCATGGTGGTTCTGCTGGTAGAGCAGGTCGCCGTCGCCCGGGGCCCGCATCATGTTGTGGACGCAATGCCCGGTCTCACCGTCGCGCGGGGCCGCAGGGTGATCGTGCTCCGCGCAGGCCGCGGCATTGGCCAGCCGGTTGCGCCGCTCCCAGGTTTCGCCGCCATCCTCGGTCGCAAAGACGCCTGCGGCGGAAATCCCGACCCACATCCGCGACGCATCTTGCGGGTGTGGCACGATCGTGTGCAGCACCAGCCCCGCCGCACCGGGATTCCAGGTTTCGGCCGAAGGATGGTCGGTCAACCCGTCGATCTTTTCAAAACTCCTGCCGCCATCGCGGCTGGCCAGCAGGCTCGCCGGCTTCGTGCCCGCATAAAGCGTGCCATGGGACAGGGCCAGCGACCAGAGTTGGGAAAAGCTGTCGCCGAACGGCAGCGGGTCATCGGTCCAGCCGATCATCTCGGCAAAGCCCGGGTCGCCGGCGGCCCAGTCGTCCAGTTGACCCTTCGTCAGCCGTGTAACCTCCCAGGTTTCGCCGCCGTCTTCGGAGCGCCAGACACCGGCGCCGTGCCAATCGCCGCCACCACCGGCCCAAATCGTCCCGGAGTCCGGATCGCCCGTCATGTGGTTGATCGGCCAGCCGTCGCAGAACGGTCCGCGTACTGCCCAGCCTTCGCGCTCCGTACCGCCGGAGATCAGGAACGCACCCTTGGTCGTGCCGACCAGGATGGTGATGTCGCCAGATGCCATGAGTGGTCCTCCCGAGGTTGGAATTTGGTTCGGCGCCAACCGATCGCCGGGTGTTCGTGGGAATCACGGTCTCGACAGCCCACTTGATAAATACGTTGATATCCACGTAAATGCGCTCATGTCAAAGGAGAGTTCGGAAACCGTCGATTTCGGCATGACCTTGCATGTCAGGGATCATTGTCTTTGCCTGCATACGCAGCGGGCGGCCCGCGCCGTTGCCCGCCGGTTCGACGAAGCGATGAAACCGCTGGGTTTGCGGAGCGGACAGTTCTCCCTGTTGATGTCGCTCAACCGACCCGAGCCGCCGACACTTGGCGCGGTCTCGGAACTTCTGGGCATGGATCGGACGACGCTGTCATCCAATCTCAAGCCGCTTGAACGTCGCGGTCTCGTGCAGATCCGCTCCGACAAGACGGATCGTCGTGCCCGGCGCCTGTCGCTCACCGATGCCGGCCGGCGCTTGCTTGCCTCGGCAACGCCGATCTGGATACGGGAACACGCCCAAATCGAAGCCGCGTTCGACGGCGACGCTCAGGCGCTGCGCCGCAACCTGGACCGGCTTTCCGGGGCGGCAAGGGCGCGCGCGGAGGACAAGGAGGGCGCAGGCCCGGAGCAGTAGCGAGCCACGGAGATCGGGCGTTCAGTCCCGGGGAGCCGGCGCGCCGCCTTCGAAGGCGTTTCCGTTCACGTAGTCGCAGGGGGCGTCCTGCATCTGCAGGTGCAACCCGTCGCCGGTGTAGGGATGCGCACGCGCGAGGTCCTCGTCCACCTCGATACCGAGTCCGGGCGCGTCGCCCAGCGACACGAAACCATCCTCGACCCGGATTGTGCCCTTGATCAGCGCGTCATGGAACGGCGTCTCGATCGTTTCGGCCATCAGAAGGTTCGGGATGGACGTCGCCAGATGCAGGTTCGCAGCCCATTCGACGGGCCCGGCATAGAGATGCGGCGCCATCTGCGCGTTGTGGACTTCGGCAATTGCCGCGACCTTCTTCATCTCCCATATGCCGCCCGCGCGCCCCAGCGCCGGTTGCAGGATCGATGCCGCGCCTGCGCGCAGTATCTGCGCAAACTCCGCCTTGGTGGTGAGCCGTTCGCCCGTGGCCACGGGGATGCGGACCGCCTGCGCCACGCGGGCCATCTCCTCGATGGCGTCGGGGGGCACCGGCTCCTCGAACCAGAGCGGGGAGTAGGGCTCCAGCGCCTGGCCCAGCCGGATCGCACCGGCCGTGGTGAACTGCCCGTGCGTGCCGAAGAGCAGATCGGCCCTGTCGCCGACCGCCTCCCTGATCGCCTTACAGAAGGCCACGGATTGCGAGATATCCGACATCGCCGGCATGTGCCCGCCCCGCATGGTGTAGGGACCGGCCGGGTCGAACTTCACCGCCGTGTAGCCGCGTGCCACGCAATCCGCCGCCGATTCCGCAGCGAGATCGGGCGCCGTCCAGAATGCGGCCAAGTCGTGGCCGGCCAGCGGATAGAGATAGGTGTAGCAGCGCACGCGGTCCCACATGCGCCCGCCGAGCAGCGCCCAGACCGGCCGCCCGCGCGCCTTGCCGAGGATATCCCAGCAGGCGATCTCCAGTCCCGAGAATGCGCCCATCACGGTCAGGTCCGGACGCTGGGTAAAGCCGCTGGAATAGGCGCGGCGGAACATCAGCTCGATGTTCTCCGGAGTCTCGCCCGCCATGTGCCGGTCGAAAACGTCGCGGATCACCGCCTCCATCGCGACGGGTCCGACGGACGAGGCATAGCATTCGCCCCAACCCGTGATGCCGTCGTCAGTGGTGACCTTCACGAGGATCCAGTATCGCCCGCCCCAGCCGGGGGCAGGGGGAGCGGTCACGATCACGTCCAGATCGGCGAGTTTCATCGGCTGTCTCCTCTGCGCGCCTTGCGGCCCGGTGGTCAGGTCCGCCCGTGGATCAGAACATGATCACGTTGCGCTTGGCCGATCCGGTCTTGGTGTCTGCAATCGCTTCGTTGATCTGCTCCAGCGTCCACCGCCCCGAGATCAGTTCGTCCAGTTTCAACCGCCCCTGACGGTAAAGGTCGACCATCCACGGGATATCGCGCTGAATCACCACGTCGCCCATCTTGGAGCCGACCATGCCCTGGCCGATGGCGCTCAGCACGACGGGTTCGTAGCGCGCCAAGGCGCCGGAATGCGGCATCCCCACCATGATCACCTTGCCTCCGCGGGCCAGGTAAAGCGGCGCACTCTCATAGGCGGCAATGGCACCTACGGTCACGATCACCGCGTCGGCACCGCGTCCGATGACCTGCATCGCGGCCTTCCACGGAGCCTCGCCGCTGGCCAGGACCCCGTCTGTCGCGCCGAATTCCTTCGCGATGGCGAGCTTCTCCGCGCTCATGTCCACGGCCACGATCCGGCGCGCACCGGCGATCCGCGCACCCTGGATCGCATTGAGACCGACACCGCCCGCGCCGATCACCACCACGTCCTGCCCCGCGCGCAAGCCGGCGGTATTGACCACGGCGCCGACGCCGGTGATCACCCCGCAGGCGACCAGCGCGGCGGCGTCCTTTGGGATGTCCGCGTCGATCTTCACGACCTGTTTCTGGTCGACCACGACCTTTTCGGCGAAGGCTCCGCAAGCCATCGCCTGATGCAGCTTGCCGCCCGCGACCGTCGTGATCGGGCCGGTGTCGCCGTCATAAGGCGTCTCGCAGATCGTGGGCTTGCCGGAGCCGCAGGATGGGCAGGTGCCACAGGCACGGATCAGGGTGACGATCACGCTGTCGCCCTCGCTCACTCCCCTGACACCGGCGCCGACCGCACTGATCCGACCGCACGCCTCGTGGCCGTAGACCGCGGGCAGGCTGCCGCCCCAGGCGCCCTCGGCGTAAGAGATATCGGAATGGCAGATCGCCACGGCATCGAGCGTTACCTCGACCTCCCCCATTTCGGGCGCGCGCAGCAGGATCTCCTCGATCACCAGCGGTTGGCCGAACTCGTGACACACGGCGGCTTTGATGGTCTGCATTTTCCTGTCGTCCTCGCTCTCCGCCGGTGGGTCCGCCCCGATGTTCCGGGTACGGTGATCCGATTCAGCCCTCCGGCGCAAGCACGAAACCGACATGTCGGCGCGCCGCAAACGCCGCGTCACGTGGCAGGCTGCACAGGACCACAACCAGCGCGAGATCGACGCAGACGAGCCCTGTTCTTTGTGCCACTCGTACCAGCGCGGGCATCACCGGGATGATGACGCGAACAGCCATGGACGCGAGTAGCGGTGATCCGGATGAGGCGAACGCCCGGGGGCATCCGTGGCACCCCGCTGGCCGGTATCAGAGTGCGCGCACCGCCCGGGCAAAGGCGCCTGCCTCCTCCGCTGCGGTCCCGAGCGCTGCCTCGGGCGTGAAGAGGTCCGCGGGCAATTCGGGCCACTGCGCAATTGCGAGTTCGGACAGGGGCCGGCCGGTCTCGCGGACCCGTGCAGCGAGCGATTTGACTTCGGCCTGCGCCGCGGGTCGTGGCATGCGGCGCGCCAGCGCAAAGCTCAGCGCCTCGGCAAAGAGCAACCCGTCGCCGCCAAGAGCATCAGCCATCCGGTCAGGGACGGGGGTCAGCCCCGCGGCCAGTGCACGGGCGCGCCGGGCCGCCGCAGCGGCACCCAGCACGATCTGCGGCAGCACCATCCATTCGGTGAACCACGCCACGCCGTCGCGCTGGAACCTGTGCATGGCCGCACCTTTCAGCGTCCCCTCGAACCCCTGCAGCACGCGGGCCAGCGTCACCAGCAGCGACGGTCCCACCGGGTTCTGTTTCTGCGGCATGGTGGAGGACGCACCGGACCCGCCCAGCCGCACCTCGCCCAGTTCGCTCTGGGTCATGGCGATCAGGTCCTCGCCCA
>CBDUPF010000139.1:0-10181 GCA_965369035.1 uncultured Aliishimia sp. | reverse complement strand
TCGGTCGCGGGCGGCGGGCGTTATGACGATCTGGTCAAGCGCTTCACCGGGCAATTCGTCCCCGCGACCGGCATCTCCATCGGCGTCGACCGGCTGCTGGCCGCGCTTCGGATGCGGCGGCAGGCCGAGGCGCAGGCGGACGGCCCCGTGGTGGTGACGGTCATGGATCGCGACCGGATGGCCGATTACCAGGCGATGGCGGCGGAGCTGCGCGGGGCGGGCATCCGGGCGGAGGTCTACCTGGGCAATCCCAAGAATTTCGGCAACCAGCTCAAGTATGCCGACCGGCGCGGCTCCCCCGTGGCCGTCATCGAGGGCGCGGACGAGAAGGCAAACGGCGTGGTGCAGATCAAGGATCTCGTGTTGGGCGCGAAGATCGCCGAAACCGCGAGCCTCGAGGAGTGGAAGGACCGCCCCAGCCAGTTCGAGGTTCCGCGCGAACGCCTGGTGGCGGAGGTGAAACGCATCCTGCGCGGCCACGCCCAGGACGCGCAGGCCGATCACCAGCACGGACCCGGCTGCGGGTGCTTCTGATGCCTGATGTCGGGTCGATTCCGATGACTGCGCGGCGCGACACGAACGCCCGGGCGGCCATGCTGCGCGCCCGGTTCGAGGCGGCCGGCGCCACGGTCGTCGAACCGCCCCTGCTGCAATCCGCGGAACTGCTGCTCGACCTTTATGGCGAGGATATCCGCGGGCGGGCCTATGTCACCTCCGACGCGCTTCGGGGGGAGCAGATGCTGCGCCCCGATTTCACCGTGCCGGTGGTGCAGATGCACATGACGCATGGCGCCGAACCCGCGCGTTATACCTATGCGGGCGAGGTCTTTCGGCGGCAGGAGGAGGATCCGGACCGCGCCAGCGAATACGTGCAGGTGGGCTACGAGGTCTTTGACCGCACCGCACCGGAAGCCGCCGATGCCGAGGTCTTCGCGCTCCTTGCCGAGGCGCTGGCGCATCTGCCGTTGCGCGCGGCTACCGGGGATATCGGGCTGCTGATGGCGGCGGTCGGGGGGTTGCACACGACGGACCGGCGCAAGGCCGCGCTGATGCGGCATATCTGGCGGCCAAGACGGTTCCGGGCGCTGCTGGACCGGTTTTCCGGCAGGACACCTGTGCCCGACGCGCGCGCCCGGCTGCTGGCGGACACCGACCCGCTGTCCCGGGCCAGGCCGGTGATCGGAAAGCGGAGCCTGTGGGAAATCGAGGACCGTATCGCCGCGCTGCGCGAGGATGCGGCGGCTGTTCCGATCGCCGCCGAGGAGATCGCCGGGATCGAGGCGCTGCTGGCGATCCGCGAAACCGTGCCGGCGGCACTGGGCCATCTGCGAGACCTTGCCACCGACATGCCCGCCATCGCTCCGGCCGTCGATCGGCTCGCGGCGCGGGGCGAGGCGATGGCAGCCCGCGGTGTAACGGTCGAAACGCTCGACTTCGAGGCGAGCTATGGCCGCACGTCGATGGAATACTACGACGGCTTTGTCTTCGGCTTCTACGCGGCGGCCCGGCCCGACCTGCCGCCCGTGGCGACCGGCGGCCGCTACGATGCGCTGACACGGCGTTTGGGGCAGGGAGCGGAGATTCCGGCAGTGGGCGGCGTGATCCGCCCCGACCTGATGCTGGAGCTGGAGGGCCGCCCATGACGCTGAAACTTGGCGTGCCGTCCAAGGGGCGGCTGATGGAAAACACCTTCGACTGGTTCGCCGACCGGGGCATCCGGCTGTCGCGGACGGGGTCGGACCGGGAATACGCGGGCGCTGTCCAGGGCGTCGACGGCGTGGCGCTTGTCCTGCTGTCGGCGGGCGAGGTGCCGCGCGAACTGGCGGCGGGGCGGCTGCACCTCGGGGTGACGGGCACGGACCTGATCCACGAGCGCCTGCCGATCCGGGACCGCCAGGTCGAACCGCTGGCCGAGATGGGGTTCGGTCATGCCGACCTCGTGCTGGCCGTGCCGCAGGCCTGGGTGGATGTCGATTGCCTGGACGATCTCGATGCTGCCGCGGCGCAGTTCCGGGCCGTCCACGGACACCGGATGCGGATCGCGACGAAGTATCACCGGCTGGTGCGCGAGGCGCTGCGTACGGGCGGGGTGGCGGATTACGCGCTGGTCGACAGCCAGGGCGCGACGGAGGGCACCGTAGCCAACGAGACGGCGGAGGCGATTGCGGACATAACCTCGACCGGCGAGACGCTGCGCGCCAACCACCTCAAGATCCTGTCCGATGGACCGATCCTGCGATCTCAGGCGACGCTCTGGCGGTCTCTGGTGGCCGAATGGGGACCGGAGGAAACCGCGAGACTAAAGGCCATTGCCGACCGTCTGGGTTGACCCCGGGGCGCGGGGTCCGCACCGGGCTTCCGACCTAGAGAACGCCGATCTCGGCCAACGCGCGATTCAACTCCGCCGGCAGGCTGGGTTCGGAACCCCGCCCCTTGCGCAGGTCCGGCGGCGCGTCCTCCGGCTGCAGGTAGCGCCAGCCCTGGAACGGCCTTTTCGGCACGGCCGTGGTGCGGTGCACCTCAGGATCCAGCACGATGCCGCAGCGCAGGATGCCGTCCTCGCGTGTCACCTCGTCCAGCCGCAGGATGCGCTGCCGGCAGAGGATCAACCCCTTGATCACCCAGTAGAGCGACCCGCCGTCGAGGAGCTGGTCCGCGCGTTTCGGCCACATGCGCGTGACATGCCGGGGCAGGCCGTCGCCAGCCTGCGCGCGCCGCGTCGCCTGCCAGTCGAGCAGGTCTTGCACGTCGTCGGCGCCGACGCACAATTTCAGCAGGTTAACGGTGGGAGTCTGCTCGGTCATACCTTGTCGATCATTGATTGATCTCGCTACTGGTCGCGCATATTGTAGTACTTCCCCGCCATACCTCAATGCTTGGTGGTTTTCTCCACAGTTTCTTGTGGACAAGTCGACAGGAGATTGCGCCCATGACCCACTTCGCCGCCCCCATCGCGGAACAGATCTGGGACATGAAGTACCGCTTCAAGCAGGCGGACGGAACGCCGATCGACCGGACGGTGGAGGACACCTGGCGCCGGATCGCGCGCGACCTCGCACAGGTGGAGGCGGACCACGATCATTGGGAAGAGCGGTTCTTCGAGGCGCTGGAGGATTTCAAGTTCCTTCCCGCCGGACGCATCACCGCCGGCGCCGGGACCGCGCGGAAGGTGACGATGTTCAACTGCTTCGTCATGGGCACGATCCCCGACAGCATGGGCGGCATCTTCGACATGCTGAAGGAGGCCGCGCTGACCATGCAGCAGGGGGGCGGCATCGGCTATGACTTCTCCACCATCCGGCCCCGGGGCGCGGACGTGAAGGGCGTGGCGGCCGATGCGTCGGGCCCGCTCAGCTTCATGGACGTCTGGGACGCGATGTGCCGCACGATCATGTCCGCCGGCAGCCGCCGGGGTGCCATGATGGCCACCATGCGCTGCGACCATCCGGACATCGAGGATTTCATCACCGCGAAGTCCGACGCGGCGCGGCTGCGGATGTTCAATGTCTCGGTGCTGATCACCGACGCCTTCATGGAGGCGGTGAAGGCCGGTGATACCTGGGATCTGGTGTTCGACGGCAAGGTCTACCACACGGTGGAGGCGCGCGACCTCTGGAACCGCATCATGCGGGCGACCTACGACTATGCCGAACCGGGCGTGATCTTCATCGACCGGATCAACGCGGCCAACAACCTGAATTATTGCGAGACCATTGCCGCCACCAACCCCTGCGGCGAGCAACCGCTGCCGCCCTATGGCGCGTGCCTGCTTGGCTCCATCAACCTTGCGCGGTTGGTGAAGGATCCCTTTGCGGACACGGCCGCGCTGGATCGCGACGTACTCAGCGGCCTGGTGGCGACGGCAATCCGCATGATGGACAACGTTGTCGACGCATCCAAATTCCCGCTTCCCCAGCAGGCGGAAGAGGCGCGGGCGAAGCGCCGGATCGGCCTCGGCGTGACCGGGCTGGCCGATGCGCTCCTGATGCTCGGGCTGCGCTATGGCTCCGACGAGGCTGCCGCGCAGACGGAGGCCTGGCTGAAAGCCATCGCCCGCGCGGCCTACCTCGCCAGCGTGGACCTGGCCAAGGAAAAGGGGGCCTTCCCGCTCTTCGATGCGGAGAAATACCTCGCCTCCGGCACCATGGTGCAGATGGACGAGGACGTGCGCGACGCGATCCGGGAACACGGCATCCGCAACGCGCTGCTGACCTCCATCGCGCCCACCGGGACGATCTCCCTCTATGCCGGCAACGTATCGAGCGGGATCGAGCCGGTCTTCGCCTATGCCTACACCCGCAAGGTGCTGCAGAAGGACGGCTCCCGGTCCGAGGAGGAGGTCGTCGACTACGCCGTCGCCATGTGGCGCGAGAAGTTCGGCGACGCGGAGCTGCCCGACCATTTCGTGAACGCCCAGACGCTCCAGCCCGCCGAGCATGTGAAAATGCAGGCCGCCGCGCAGAAATGGGTGGATTCGTCGATCTCCAAGACCATCAACTGCCCCGAGGATATCTCCTTCGAGGCGTTCAAGGATGTTTACCTTCAGGCCTACGAGTCCGGCTGCAAGGGGTGCACGACCTATCGACCCAACGATGTGACCGGCAGCGTGCTGAGCGTGTCGGAAACCCCGGTCGAAGAGCAGGAAGCGATCGCTACCGACGACGGCGAACCGCAACGGCCCCATGGCGACGTGATCTACATGTCCGAACCGCTCGACCGGCCGGGCGCGCTGGAGGGCAATACCTACAAGGTGAAGTGGCCCGACAGCGAGCATGCGCTCTACATCACCGTCAACGACATCGTCGTCGGCGGGCGACGGCGCCCGTTCGAGGTTTTCATCAACTCCAAGAACATGGAACATTTCGCCTGGACCGTGGCGCTCACGCGGATGATCTCGGCCGTGTTCCGCCGCGGCGGCGACGTTTCCTTCGTGGTGGAGGAGCTGAAAGCCGTGTTCGACCCGCGCGGCGGCGCCTGGGTGAAGGGAAAGTACATCCCCTCCATCCTCGCGGCCATCGGCGGCGTGATCGAACAGCACATGATCTCCATCGGCTTCATCGACGGCGAAGGGCAGGGGCTGAAAGCCGACCCGAAGTCGCAGGTTGTGGGCCTCGACGCCCCGCGCGGCCAAGCCTGCACCAGTTGCGGCAGTTTCGAGATGCGCATGATAGAGGGCTGCATGACCTGCGCCACTTGCGGCTATTCCAAATGCGGGTGAAAGCGGCGCGAACGATGTTCGCGGCGACAAGGGTGAATTCGACCACTTCGGAATGAATGCGGCCGTTTCACTGGCTGACGGCGGCCAATCATGAACTCGGCTCGGAGAGCGGAAGGATCGTAGGTTTCAGCCTTGCGGCAGAAGCGCCTTGAAAACAGCCTTGGCGCTGTCGCTCGACCAGTCCGCATCGCCGCGCAGCCGGGCGATCTCACGGCCTTCCGCGTCCAGGATCACTGAAATCGGCAGCCCGAAGATCCCCATTTGTGACGCCAGAGCCTGTTTCGGATCCTGATGACGCGGCAGGTTGTCGACGCCGATCTCGGCAAAGAACTTCCTGATCCCCTCGGGCGAGTTTCGCCCCGTGGCGATGGTCAGCACTTCGAAGTGATCGCCCCCCAGTTCGGACTGCAGCTCCGACAGCGCCGGCATCTCCTTGCGGCAGGGGGCGCACCACGTCGCCCAGAAGTTCACCAGCACGACCTTGCCGCGGTAGTCGGCCAGCGTGGCCGTGCCCGCACCATCGGCAAGGTCAAAGGCCGTGTCGCTGACTGCCTTCGGCCCGCTGTGAAAGACGAGCTTTTTCATGTCCCCGTCGCGCGCCGCCGAAGCGGCATCCACATCGGCGAGGGCGGGGCTGGCACCAAGCGTGCAAGCCATGTACAGAGCGGCGGCAATCAGACGTTTCATGTATCCTCCGAAGGACCAGCGGCGATGAACGACAAATCCGCAAACGCGATGTGGGGCGGACGCTTCTCCACCGGGGTCGACGCGATCATGGAGGCGATCAATGCCTCCATCGGCTTCGACAAGCGTCTCGCGGCCCAGGACATCGCCGGTTCGCGTGCCCACGCCGCCATGCTGGCCGATGCGGGCATCATAAGTCCTAGCGATGCCGATGCGATCCGGGAAGGTCTGCTCACGGTGTTGTCAGAAATCGAAGCGGGCAGGTTCGAATTTTCCGCCGCACTCGAGGACATCCACATGAACGTGGAGGCGCGGTTGAAGGCGCTGATCGGGGAGCCCGCGGGCAGGCTGCACACGGCCCGCTCGCGCAACGACCAGGTGGCGACCGACTTCCGGCTCTGGGTGCGCGATCAGTGCGACGCGGCGGACGAAGGTCTGCAGGCGCTGATGCGCGCGCTGCTCGGCCAGGCGGAGGCCGGGGCGGATTGGGTCATGCCCGGCTTCACCCACCTGCAGACCGCACAGCCGGTGACCTGGGGCCACCACATGATGGCGTATGTGGAGATGCTGGGACGCGATCTCTCCCGCGTCCGCGATGCGCGTGCGCGGATGAACGAATGCCCGCTGGGGGCCGCGGCGCTGGCCGGTACGTCCTTTCCCATCGACCGGGACGCGACCGCGCGGGCGCTGGGCTTCGACCGGCCGATGGCCAATTCGCTGGATGCGGTCTCGGACCGTGATTTCGCGCTGGAGTTCCTCGGCACCGCCTCGATCAGCGCCATGCACCTGAGCCGCCTAGCCGAGGAACTGGTGATCTGGTCGTCGGCGCAGTTCCGCTTCGTGACGCTCAGCGACAGTTTCTCCACCGGCTCGTCGATCATGCCGCAGAAGAAGAACCCGGACGCGGCCGAGCTGATCCGGGCCAAGATCGGGCGCATCTTCGGGGCCAATACCGCGCTGATGATGGTGATGAAAGGGCTGCCGCTGGCCTATTCCAAGGACATGCAGGAGGACAAGGAGCAGGTCTTCGACGCGGCCGACAACTGGATGCTGGCGCTGGCGGCGATGGAAGGCATGGTGCGCGACATGACCGCCAACCGCGAGGCGCTGGCCGCCGCCGCCGGGTCCGGATTCTCCACCGCCACCGATCTGGCCGACTGGCTGGTGCGGGTTCTGGGCTTGCCGTTCCGCGAGGCGCATCACGTGACCGGCAGCCTTGTGGCACGAGCCGAAGCGGCCGGTTGCGACCTGCCCGAACTCGATCTCGCGGACATGCAGGCGGTGCATCCGGGCATCACGGAAGATGTCTTCGGCGTACTGGGCGTGGAAAATTCCGTCGCATCGCGTATATCTTACGGGGGCACGGCGCCTGAACAGGTCCGTGCCCAGATCGACCGCTGGAAGGAACACCTCGCTTGACCCGCATGCCGCTTGTCCTGATTGCCTGCGCCCTGATGGCCGCCTGCGTATCGGATGGCCCGTCCGGGGACAGCGCGACGCGGACCGAGCCATCGGCAACGGAGCCCGGCGTGACCGTCAGCGGCTATGCCCGCTTCGGCGTCGTCAAGAAATTCTGAGGCTGCCATGACACGTATCGCTGCTCCCGCCGTCCTGTTCCTCCTCTGCCTCGGCCTCGCCGGCTGCGGCGCCGATGGCGAGCCGGTGCAGCCGACCGCCAATGTCGGCGTCGGCGTGTCGAGTTCCGGCGTGCACACGGGCGCCACGGTCGGGATCCGCAAGGGCCCGTGGAACATCTCCTGGGGCAAGTACCTCTGAGATGCCGCTGAGGCTCGTCTTTCTGGCCCTCGCCATCTGGGGTGCGATCCACCCGATGGTCTATTTCCTGCAATGGTTCCGCGCGGAAGGCTGGTCGCTGGGCCGCATGGTCGATGCCTGGCACGCCAATGCGGCGTCGTCCGGGCTGGTCTGGGACCTGACCATCGCGGCCATCGCTCTGACCGTCTGGGTGGTCGCGGAATGCGTCCGGCGCCGGCGCTGGCGCGGACTTCTCGCCATTCCGGCCACCTTCTGCATCGGGGTGAGCTGCGGTTTGCCGCTCTACCTCTTCCTGCGCTCGTCGCCCGAGACCTGACACGGCAAAGGCCGTCAGCGTTACCGCTTGCGCGCCACGAGAAAGGCCGCCTTGTCGCGTCCCGGTTGCCAGTCGTGCACGATCTCGAACCCGGCCTGCTCCAGGTCCCGCACCAGCGCCGCCTTGGTGAACAGGGCCACGAAGGGAAAGATCCGCAGCGCGCGGCCCGTGCCCACGAAGGCGCGGACGAACCAGGGCATGTCACCGAGACAGGCGCTTGAGCTGACGAACAGGCCGCCGGGGGCCAGCATCCGGTGCACCTTCGCGATGACGCCCGCGCGGTCCCGCACCAGATGCAGGATCGACAGGCCGAGGATCATGTCGAATGGCCTCTCCGGTGCTGCCATCTCTTCGATCGAATCGACGCGGAACTCGAGATTCCCTGCCTTTTCCTCCGCCGCCTTCTCCCGCGCGATGGCAATCATCTCCTCCGAGAAATCGATGGCGCAATACTTCTCCACATGCGCGGCATGAATCAGCGCGGTGCTGCCGGTGCCGCAGCCGAATTCCAGTACCGACATGTCGGGCCGCATGTAGCTTTGCGTGACGTCGAGCTTGTGGCGGTAGGCGTCCTGGTCGGCGATCGGCCGGCGGGCGTACCTGCGGGCGATCCGGTTCCAGAATCGGGGGGATGTCTGTTGCATGACCATGTCCATCGGGTGTCCTTTCCATTCTGTGCGCGCGCGACAAGCTTGTCGATTGCGCCGGTGGGGATGATCCGGGAAATATCCATGCAAGTACCTGCGAGCAATTGCCGAAATCCACCTGTGTGCTATACGAAAACGCATGAATTGGCAGGCGCTGCGCTACGACTGGACCCAGCTTCGGGCGTTTCTCGCGACGGCGGAGGAGGGATCCTTCTCGGCGGCCGCCCGCGCGCTTGGCCTGACGCAGCCGACGCTCGGACGCCAGGTCGCAGCGCTCGAAGAGGCGTTGGGCGTGACGCTCTTCGAGCGGGCCGGGCGTTCCGTCCGATTGACGCAGGCGGGGCGCGACCTCATGGAACCCGCGGCCGCGATGCGGGACGCGGCATTGCGGTTCTCGCTCATGGCCGAAGGTCAGAACCAGGACATAGAGGGCCGCGTGTCCGTCACCGCCACCGAGTTCGTGGCCGCCCGGATCCTGCCCGGCGTGGTGGCGGAACTGCGAACGCGGGCTCCCGGGATACGCATGGAGATCATCGCGTCCAACGAGGTGCAGGATCTGACCCTGCGCGAGGCGGATATCTCCATCCGGCACGCGCGCCCCGAACAGGAACACCTCATCGCGCGACAGTTGGGAGAGCGCGGCGCCTTCCTCTATGCCGCGGCGTCCTACCTCGACCGGGTCGGGCGCCCGCGGTCTCTGGAGGATTTGACCGGCGCCGATTTCGTGGGATTCGGAGATGCCGAGTGGCTCCCGGTCCTGCACGGGTTCGGCATTCCCGTGACGCGGAGCGACATCCGCGCAACCGCGAACAGCGGCCGGGTCATTGCGGCGATGCTGCGCGAGGGGCTTGGATTTTCGGTGCTGACCGAGGACCTTGCCGCCGAGTTCGCCGGACTGGAACGGGTGCTGGCGGACAAATTGCGCATTCCGGTGCCGGTCTGGCTCGTTACCCACCGCGAGCTCCATACCGCACGCCGCATCCGCGTGGTCTTCGACCAGTTGGCCGATCATGTCCGACGCCACGGGCTGTCGGCCTGATCCTGCCCGCCTGATCCTGTCCGCGCCCGATTGATCCGGCACCGCTTTCCGCGTAATCGGCGGGCATGGATCACTTCTTGTACCGCGACGGCGCGCTTCATGCCGAAGACGTGCCCCTGGCCGAGATCGCCGCGGCGGTGGGCACGCCGTTCTATGTCTATTCCACGGCGACGCTGCTGCGGCACTACCGGCTCTTCGACGAGGCGCTGGACTGGGGGCCGCACGTGATCTGCTACGAGATGAAGGCGGCGTCGAATCAGGCGATCCTGACCACGCTGGCGCAGGCGGGCGCGGGCATGGATGTGGTGAGCGAGGGCGAGTATCTGCGCGCAAAGGCCGCGGGCGTGCCGGGCGACCGCATCGTCTTTTCCGGCGTGGGCAAGACTGCGCGTGAAATCCGCACCGCGCTGGAAGGCGGGATTCGCCAGTTCAACGTCGAATCCGAGCCGGAGATGGAGCGTCTGTCCGCCATTGCCACCGAAATGGGGTCGGAGGCGCCGA
>CBDUPF010000138.1:0-10231 GCA_965369035.1 uncultured Aliishimia sp. | reverse complement strand
CCCCGCAGCCGTGACACCAGGATGTCCATGCGGATATGGCCGTCGTCTCGCTGCGCGTAGGAAATGCCCATGAACGCGATGAGCGGCATGGTGACCTCGATCCAGTCGACATAGCCGCGCACCGGGCTGTTGAAGAAATTCCGCCCGCCGACGGAATAGACGGCAAGCAGCATGAGCGCAAAAACCGCGAACCCGCTCAGCAGGTCGAACCAGCCCTCGATCCGGTAGAGCGCGCGGTCCAGACGGCTGAGCGTGGAGTCGTCCTCCCGCACTGCGGCCTTCATTGCCATGATAGGTCCCTCCTCGCAGTTCTGCTTGTTCGGAAGGGGCGCGGCCGGGTCGGACCGCACCCCCGTCACGTGATCAGATCAGGACCCGGAGTTCAGCGTCTCGATGACGAGGTCGTAGAGCTCCTGCGCCGGCAGTCCGCGCGCGTTGTTTTCCTCGATCCATTTCTGCGCGACCGGCCCCGCGGCCTGTTCGCGGAATTCGGCGAGCCGTTCCTCGTTGTACTCGACCTGCTGGATGCCCTTTTCTTCGAGCAGCGGCCACCAACGCGACATCGTCTCGTTGTTGTAGAAGTCGAGGTAGTGCTGCATCGCCTCGTCCACCGAGGACATCAGCGCCTCGCGCTCCGCATCCGTCAGGTCGTTGAGCGCATCGGTGTTGACCACCACCGGGCAGTTCACGGTGCCGGGGTTGAGGTTCGTCGTCCACCACTTGGCCGCCTCGGTGATGCCAAAGGACATATGCGCGTGCGGCGCAAAGGCGATGGTTTTCACGATCCCGGAATCGAGCGCCTGGCGCGCTTCTTCGGAGGTCACCGAGGTCGGCACCGCGCCGATGGTCGACAGCGCCTCGCCGATGCCGCCGGTGGCGCGCACGGTCAGGCCCTCGAAATCCTTCAGCGTCTGCGGAGGCTCGCCCACCCCGGCGATGTTGTACTGCGGCAGCGGCGACGGCATCAGCAGCGTGGCGTTCCAGCGCGCCAGGTCCGCCTGCGTGGCGGGGTGGCTGTAGACGGCGTTCGACACGGCTACCTCCTCTTCCAGCGTGCTGACGCCCAGGAAGGGCAGTTCGAGCACGGTGATCGAGGGGTTCTTGTCGGCGTGGTATCCGGCACAGAACTGCGCCATCTCGAAGGCACCGATGGAAATCCCGTCGAGGTTTTCGGTGTTCTTCGACAGCCCGCCATAGCTGATGTTCATCGTGAACTCACCGCCTGTCTTCTCCGAGACCAGTTCGGCCAGCTTCTCCACATGTTCCGTGAAGGCCCGGCGCTTGCCCCAGAGGGACACGTTCCATTCGGTGGCCATCGCCTCCGCGGCGAATGCGAAACTCATGGCGCCAGCGACGGCGCCCAATGCGACCTTTTGCATAGATGTTCTCCCTGTTGGCAGGCCTTTCCTGCGGCCCGCTTGCGCGCGACGTTAGCCCAGCATCGCAGAGGTGCCAAGCACCGCCGCATGCCTGATTCTGGTTGGCGGCGCGAAATCCGGCCATTGTCGCGCGTCGCAACTGCCCAAGGCGGCCACACGCCGATTGTCGCCGTCCTGCGATGCGACGGCACCAATCGCCCCTTCGCGCGCATGATCGGGCCACGAGGTCCCGTGTTTACAACCAATGGTCGGATTTCCTGAATGTTCCCGGGGAAAGACCGGTCTTGATTTACACTGCGCCTCCACCAGAAAACGAAATTTACATGCGGCCCGAATTTCCCCGCAGGTTGTTTTCTTCCCTTGCGTAATGCGTATGATCGCCCTCGAATTCGGCGGGGTTAGGATTGGCCGCGCCGCCTGCGACTGACCGAGGGAGGAACCCCATGTCCAAGACCTATTCTCCGCCAAGCGACTTGGTATCCAAGGCGCACGTGGATGCCGCGAAATACGAGGAGATGTATGCCGCCTCGATCTCCGATCCGGCCGGCTTCTGGAAGGAGCAGGCAAAGCGCCTGGACTGGATCACCGAGCCCACGAAGATCAAGAACGTCAGCTTCGATCTCGGCAACGTGTCGATCAAGTGGTTCGAGGACGGGGTCCTGAATGTCGCTGCCAATTGCATCGACCGGCACCTGGGGACGCGCGGCGACCAGACCGCGATCATCTTCGAGCCCGACGACCCGAAGGAGGACGCCCAGCACATCACCTATCGCGAGCTGCACAGAGAGACCTGCAAGTTCGCCAACGTGCTCAAGGGCATGGGCGTCGGCAAGGGCGACCGCGTCGTGCTCTACCTGCCGATGATCCCCGAGGCGGCCTATGCCATGCTGGCCTGTGCGCGGATCGGGGCGGTCCACTCGATCGTCTTCGCCGGCTTCTCCCCCGATGCGCTCGGCGCGCGGGTCAACGGGTGCGACGCGAAGGTCGTGGTGACTGCCGACGGTGCCCCGCGCGGTGGGCGCACGACCAACCTCAAGGACAACGTGAACAAGGCGCTGCTGCATGACACGGACGACGTGAAATGCCTGATCGTGCGTCGCACCGGCCAGCAGGTGGCGTTGCGCGGCGATCTCGACGTCTGGTATCACGAGGCGGTCGAGGGCGTCTCCGACGATTGCCCGCCCGAGCCGGTGAATGCCGAAGACCCGCTCTTCATCCTGTATACCTCCGGGTCGACCGGGCAGCCCAAGGGCGTTGTGCACACCACCGCGGGCTATCTCGTCTATTCGGCGATGACGCACGAGATCACCTTCGACTACCACGACGGCGACGTCTACTGGTGCACGGCGGACGTGGGCTGGGTCACCGGCCACAGCTACATCGTCTACGGCCCGCTCGCCAACGGTGCCACCACGCTGATGTTCGAAGGCGTGCCGACCTGGCCCGACGCCTCGCGCTTCTGGCAGGTTTGCGAGAAACACAAGGTCAACCAGTTCTACACCGCACCAACCGCGATCCGCGCGCTGATGGGCAAGGGCAAGGAGTTCGTGGAGAAGTGCGACCTGTCCAGCCTTAAGCTGCTGGGCACGGTGGGCGAGCCGATCAACCCGGAGGCCTGGGACTGGTACTACAATGTCGTGGGAAAGGGGAAATGCCCGATCGTCGACACCTGGTGGCAGACCGAAACAGGCGGCCACCTGATCACGCCGCTGCCGGGCGCCCACGCGACCAAGCCCGGGGCCGCGCAGAAACCCTTCTTTGGCGTGCATCCGGTCGTGCTCGACCCGACCTCCGGCGAGGAGATCGAGGGCAACGGTGTCGAGGGCGTGCTCTGCATGAAAGACAGCTGGCCGGGGCAGATGCGCACCGTGTGGGGTGACCACGAGCGGTTCGAGAAGACCTATTTTTCCGACTACAAGGGCTACTATTTCACCGGCGACGGCTGCCGCCGCGACGAGGATGGCGACTACTGGATCACCGGCCGGGTCGATGACGTGATCAACGTCTCCGGCCACCGCATGGGCACGGCGGAGGTCGAAAGCGCGCTGGTCGCCCACGAAAAGGTCGCCGAGGCCGCGGTGGTGGGCTACCCGCACAACATCAAGGGTCAGGGCATCTATTGCTATGTCACGCTGATGTCCAGCGTGGAGCCCACGGACGAGCTCAGGACCGAGCTCCGGAACTGGGTCCGCCAGGAGATCGGGCCCATCGCCTCTCCCGACCTGATCCAGTGGGCGCCGGGCCTGCCCAAGACCCGCTCGGGCAAGATCATGCGGCGTATCCTGCGCAAGATCGCGGAGAACGACTACGGCGCGCTGGGGGACACCTCGACACTTGCCGACCCCAGCGTGGTGGACGAGCTGATCGAGAACCGCATGAATCGCTGATCCCGCCGCGACGGCCTTGCATGCGCGCCTGTTGCCACGGGCGCGCATGTCGCGTGTCGATGCGAGACACGAACACCACGCATCGGATGGCCACCCCACTCTCAGGTTGACAAAGGGTTAACCGTTTTTAACATTCCCGCTATGGTTGATATTCCTGACGCGTTACCGGCCGGAGGAACGGGGACCCGTGAGCGGAGCGCTATGGACATTCATGCCGACTACCGCGCGACGATCGACGAATTGAGGCGAGCGAACACGTTCGGAAGCCGGGAATTCTTCAGCCGCTTTGCCCTGATCGCAACGGGTTGCGCCGTCGGATGGATCTCGCTGGGGCTGGATGTCATCCCCTATTGGTTCGTTGCCTATTATGGCGTGGTTTGCCTGGAAAAGCTGCTGCTGCGTCGCTTCCCCACCGCGGGTTCAAGACGCTTCCTGGCGGCGATGATCGCGGTCAGCGCGCTGGCGGGTGCGGTCTATGCCTACCTCCCGGTCTACCTCTGGTTCCAGCCCGAGCCTGTCCTCGAATTCGCGGCACTGGTCCTGCTGGTGGCGGGCTGCCTCAACATCTACCAACTCCGCTCGCGGGTCTGGCCGGTGGCGCTGGCCTGTTTCGTGCCGATGGGATCGGCCTTCATCATCATGGCGTCGCGCTACTGGAGCCCACCGAGTGGTGGCGCAGAATTCTGGACGGCCCTCGTGGTCTCGGTACTGATCTCCATCTATTTCGCCCTGGCACTGGTCGAGGCGCACAGAGCCAACCGCCGCATGCTGCAAACGCAGGCGCACCTGATCAACGCCCAGAAGATCGAGGCCCTCGGCACGCTCGCCGCCGGCATTTCGCACGATTTCCGGAATCTGCTGAGCATCATCCAGGGAAACCTCGAACTGCTCCAGAACCACCCCCGGGCGTCGCAGCGCAACGATTGCATCCGGGACGCGCTGGAGGCAGCCCGCAGCGGGAACGAGCTGTGCATTCAGCTCGGCCTGTACTCCAGGCGCATTGCCACGACCCCGTCGATGGTGGACCCGATCCGCGTTGTCGACGAGGTTCGCTCGATGGCACGGCACATCCTGCCCTCCAAGATCCGCCTGCAGACGCAGACCCCCAGCGTGATGGACAAGCTCTATGTCGACGAGAGCGCTCTGCATGCGGTTCTGCTGAACCTGATCGTGCACGCGCGCGACACCGTGAGCGGGCCGGGGACGATATCGCTCGAAACCTATGTCACCGGCACCGCGCAGTCCGACCGCAAATCCGGGACATCGCGGTCGAGGATCGTCTTCGAGGTCAGCAACACCGGCGCCGCGACGGTTTCGGAACTACCTTCGGGTTTCGATGATCCCGACCCCAACACCGCCACGGTGAACGGAAAATACGCGGACGAGCTCGCGCTTGCGAGCGCGCGCGGGTTCGCCGAACATGCCGGCGGCGAGTTCCGGGTCGAGCCCAACACGGGCCGCGGCACCCGCGTGCTGCTGCAATTGCCCGCCTGATCCCGGCATAGCCTCACTCCGAGCCGGGAGTCCGGAAAGCCGTTTGAATACAATGCGGTTTCAGAAAAGTTTTCACAACGTCCGTTTTACAGGCGGGATTTTGCATGCAATGCTCAATTCATGTGCATCATGAGAACATGCCTGCTGGGGGCTTTCACACTCCTCGGATCGGCGGTGCAGGCGGATACGAAGGACGACCTCCTGAAGACCTTCGCCTATTGCGCGGGCCGCTTTTCGGCCGAGGTGGAGCATGCCTGGCTTACCGAGGGAACCGATCCCGACCCGATCGCCTTGCGCCGCGACGCCACGCTCGCGCTGCTCGAGGCGGTGACCACGCAGGCGCAATCTGCCCGCGCGCTCGACCTGAGGATCCGCGCGAAACATGCCCATGCGCGCCTTTTGCTCATCGCGGCCTTTCACACCGATCCCGAGACCGCAGTCCGATCCCGCCGCCTCGCCACGGCCCGGATCCGGGCGTGCTCATCGTTCCTGCTGGGCTGATCTGGCGAATCGAATCTGGCTGGCTTGCACAGGGCCCGCTTCAGTTCCGCACAAAAAACAGGCAGTTTCGAAGTAACCGCGTAGAAAACAGGCCGAATAGCGTGCCGCAGGGGTGAAAACGGCCGATCCGGTTCCGAATTCGCCGCCGCTCGCCGCTACTGACGCTGCTTTGATGCGACGCCGCATCGGGCATGCGGTGGCCTGACCGTCACACTCCAAGCCACCGCATTTCACAACAATAACTGCGTGGGGGGAAACATGGCGGTAGCGACCGAGAATTCAAGCCTTTCCCGCGCATGGCGCATGATGGAAGGAATTGTGATGCCCAAGAGTACCCTGAAATTCGCTCTGGTTGCCGCTTTGGCGACCACCGCGCTGCCGACGCTGGTCGCGGCGCAGGACTGCCCGATCAAGGTCGGTGTCCTGCATTCGCTGTCGGGCACGATGGCGATTTCCGAAACCACGCTCAAGGACACGATGGAGATGCTGGTCGAGCAGCAGAACGCGGCCGGCGGCCTGCTGGGCTGCGAGCTCGAAGCGGTTGTCGTCGACCCGGCCTCCGACTGGCCTCTGTTTGCCGAAAAGGCGCGCGAACTGCTGACCGTGCATGACGTCGACGTGATCTTCGGCAACTGGACCTCCGTCAGCCGCAAGTCGGTCCTGCCGGTGATCGAGGAGCTGAACGGGCTGCTGTTCTACCCGGTGCAATACGAGGGCGAGGAAAGCTCCAAGAACGTCTTCTACACCGGTGCCGCGCCGAACCAGCAGGCGATCCCGGCCACGGATTACTTCCTGGAGGAACTGGGCGTCGAGAAATTCGCGCTGCTGGGCACCGACTACGTCTACCCGCGCACGACCAACAACATCCTGGAATCCTACCTGAAATCGAAAGGCATTCCGGAGGAGGACATCTTCGTCAACTACACGCCCTTCGGCCACTCGGACTGGTCCAAGATCGTCTCCGACGTCGTGGCGCTTGGCGCGGACGGCAAGCAGGTCGGCGTGATCTCCACCATCAACGGCGACGCCAATGTGGGCTTCTACAAGGAACTCGCGGCCCAGGGCGT
Organism: uncultured Aliishimia sp.; assembly: GCA_965369035.1. Taxonomy (GTDB): domain Bacteria; phylum Pseudomonadota; class Alphaproteobacteria; order Rhodobacterales; family Rhodobacteraceae; genus Aliishimia. The sequence continues at coordinate 3,403 of CBDUPF010000138.1, read as the reverse complement.
GTCGGCGGATGACATCCCGGTCGTGGCCTTCTCCGTGGGTGAGGAAGAGCTCTCCGGCCTCGACACGTCGAACCTCGTGGGCCACCTGGCCGCCTGGAACTACTTCATGTCGGCCGACACGCCGGAAAACGCCGCCTTCATCGAGGCATGGCACGCGTTCATCGGCGACGACAGCCGCGTGACCAACGACCCGATGGAGGCACATTACATCGGGTTCAACATGTGGGTGAACGCCGCCACCGCCGCCGGCACGACCGAGGTCGATGCCGTCCGCGACGCGATGTATGGCCAGACCTTCCCGAACCTGACCGGCGGCACGGCGGAGATGCTCGTGAACCACCATCTGGCGAAACCGGTGCTGATCGGCGAGATCCAGGAAGACGGCCAGTTCGACATCATCAGCCAGACCGACCCGGTGCCGGGCGACGCATGGACGGATTACCTCCCGGAATCGGCCGTGCTGAAGTCCGATTGGAAGGACCTCGGCTGCGGCATGTACAACACCGAGACCGAAAGCTGCGTGCAGATCAAGTCGAACTACTGATCCGCACGATCTGAAACTTCCGGAGGCGGCCTGCGGGCGGCCTCCGGACCGGGCCAAGGGGAACTTCGCACACATGATCCGGCTTCTTCGCGCCTTGATTGCAGCAACCCTCTGCGCGACCGGCGGCGGCGGCTTCGCCCAGGATGCGGATGCGCCGATCCAGCGGCTTCTGCAGGACCATGGCGAGATCATCGCCAAACGCTCCCGCAGGACCATCGGCCCGGCCATCGACGCACTGGCGGCGAGCGGCCTGCCCGCGGCGCAGGAGGTGATGGAGCGCTGGCAGGAAAAGGAGCTATGGCGCAACGAGGAGACCGGCCTCTTCGTCATCGCGGAAGAGATCGACCGCGATACCATCCGCATCTTCGATCCTGCCGATGGCAGTGAGATCGGCGAGGTGCCGGACGATGGCTGGGACCAGCTGAAACCCAATTCCGGCATCCGCAGCATGATCGGCACCGCGCTGGTGCAATTCCAGCTCAGCGATCCGGACCCCGTCAACCGGCGCACCGCGCTCGACGCGATCGAACGCGGGGCGGAGCCCTCGCACCTGGCCGCGTTGCGCGGCGCCATCGATTCAGAAACCGACCCCGGCCTCAAGGCGCGCAAGCAACGGCTGGAAGGGCTGTTGACCATCCGCTACGGCGAAACCGACGCGGAGCGCATTGCGGCGATCGAGCGGTTCTCCGGCGATCTGGGCGTGGACCTGCGCGGGACGCTGACACCGCTGACCGTGACCCGGATCGAGACCGCCGCGACCCTGCCCGAAGGCGACGACATCGCCGCGGTCCTGAAGCCCGGCAGCGACGCGCTGAGCACGAACGACGCCTACGCCATGCTGGTCGACTCGGGCCTCGCCCCCGATTTCGTCAGCGGCGACCAGAAGCGCGCGGCCCTCGTGTCCAATATCGAAAACGGCGCGGTCGGCGGCATCCAGGTCGCCGCGCTCGACACCGAAACGACCCGCAACGCCGCTTATGCGGCCCTTGTCGCCGCGGGCCTCACGGTGCCGGCCCCGACCGATGAGGAGATCGCCCGGTCACTTTCCGAAAATGTCTTCTTCGCCCGGTTCACCGGTGCCCCGGCCCCGGTGGCGCAGGCGGCGATGGACGCGTTGCAGGCCATCGAGGCGCGGCTGGCCGTCAACCAGACGCTGGACCTCGTGCTGGACGCGCTTTCGCTCGCCTCGATCTACTTTCTCGCCGCTATCGGGCTCGCCATCACCTTCGGCGTGATGCGGGTCATCAACATGGCGCATGGCGAGTTCATCATGATGGGCGCCTATACCGGCTACGTCGTCCAGCAGATCATCCCGAACTACACCGTTTCCATCCTCGTGGCGCTGCCGCTGGCCTTCGCCGTCACCTTCGCCGCCGGCGTGGTGATGGAGCGGCTGGTGATCCGCCACCTCGCCCACCGCCCGCTGGAGACGCTGCTGGCGACCTTCGGCATCTCCATCGCGCTGCAGCAGCTGGCCAAGAACATCTTCGGCACGCAGGCCCGTCCGCTCACGTCGCCCGCCTGGCTCGACGGATCGCTGGTGCTGAACGATGTGGTGTCGATCAGCTACATCCGGATCGCGATCTTCGTGCTGGCGCTGGTCTTCCTCGCGCTGTTCCTCTTCGTGATGAACCGCACGCGGCTGGGGCTGGAAGTCCGCGCGGTCACGCAGAACCCGCGCATGGCCGCGTCGATGGGGATCAACCCCGGCCACATCAACATGCTGACCTTCGGCTTCGGCTCCGGCATCGCCGGGATCGCCGGCGTGGCCATCGGGCTCTATGCCAAGGTCACCTCCGAGATGGGCGCGGATTACATCGTGCAGTCCTTCATGACCGTTGTCGTGGGCGGCGTCGGCAACATCTGGGGCACGCTGCTCGGCGCCACGCTGGTGGGCACGCTGCAGAAGGGGATCGAGTGGATCTATCCGTCCAACACGCTGGCGGCGCAGACCTACATGATCCTGTTCATCATCCTCTTCATCCAGTTCCGGCCGCGGGGCATCATCGCCCTCAAGGGCCGCGCGGCGGAGGCCTGACCCATGGCAGATATCGCCCTCTCCGCCCCCGCCCGCCGCGCCTTCGTGATGCGCCACCCCTCGGTGCTGATCTTCATCGCCTGCCTCGCGCTCTTCACCCTGGGCGTCACCGTCCTGTCCGAGGGGTTCGGAATCGGGGTGATCTCCACCAGCTTCGTCAAGACGCTGGGCAAGACGCTCTGCCTCTGCCTCGTCGCGCTGGCGATGGACCTGGTCTGGGGCTACTGCGGCATCCTCTCGCTTGGCCACATGGCGTTCTTCGGGCTCGGCGGCTACGCCATCGGCATGTGGCTGATGTATGCGCGGACCGAGATCATCGTGGCCGGATCGCTGGCCGCGGCCGACCTCCCCCCCACCCCGCAGGAGATCCGCGACGGCATCGCGGGCCAGATCTTCGGCGTCGTGGGCGGGTCGGAGTTTCCGGCGGTCTGGGCCTTCGCCCATTCCCTGCCGCTGCAACTGGCGGCGGTGGTGCTGGTGCCCGGCCTGATGGCGCTGATCTTCGGCTGGCTCGCGTTCCGCAGCCGCGTGACCGGCGTGTACCTCTCGATCCTGACCCAGGCGATGACGCTGGCGCTGTCGCTCTACCTCTTCCAGAACGACAGCGGGTTGCGCGGCAATAACGGGCTTTCGGGCCTGCAGAACCTGCCCGGGCTCGACGATATCCCCCAATCGGCCGTATCGCTGTGGTTCTTCTGGGCCTCCGCGCTGGCACTGGGGCTGGGCTATGTGCTCTGCGCCTGGGTCGTGTCGGGCAAGTTCGGCTCCGTGCTGCGCGGCATTCGCGACGACGAGGCGCGGGTGCGCTTCCTGGGCTACTC
>CBDUPF010000137.1:0-10233 GCA_965369035.1 uncultured Aliishimia sp. | reverse complement strand
TTACTCCAATATTGCATAAGATCTGATATACTTCTTTAAGTTAAAGCGCGCTTAAGCGAGGAATTCCGGGACGTTACAAGTTTGGAAAGCTCGCTTAACACCCCCCGCGCGGCAGGCTCGGAAACTCGACCGCTCACCCGATGCGAGATCGCTGATCCATGGGGAAATGGGAATTTCGCCGATCGGCGCTTCATTGCGAACCGCATCGAAAGGTTAATGGTCAGAGTTTCGAACCGAACTGCGGCGAACAGACGAGCATGATCGAGGAACGGTGCTGCGTTAACGCTTACAATTCCGAAAAATTTAGACAAAAACGCCATTTAGAACAACGCTAACCACGGTCGACAAAAACCGTCTCCAATGTGTTTTGAATGGAGATGAAAATGGACGGGATCGAGGCAGAATGGGGCCGTGTAAATCAGGAAGTCATGCGGTCGGTCATGCGCGACAGATCAGCTCAATTTGTAGGGCGCCTCGGTTGGGATCTGTGCCTCAGCCCCGACGGCCTTGAAATCGATGAGTACGACGCGCCGGAGACCACCTACATGGTTGTGCACGAACAGTTTCATCACGTCGGTTCCTGCCGGGTACGTCCGGTCCGTGCCGGAACGATGCTCCTCGACCATTTCCATGATGCCTTTCCGGAGGCGAAATCCTTTCTGGCCGGTCAGGAAAGTCGGTTTTTCGAACTGACACGCTTCTGTCGGTCGCCATATGCCGATGCAGAGCAAATCCGCGAAATGCTGGGACGCCTCGCGGACCTGCTCGACAATTTCCGGAACGAAGCGGGCATTTCGGGATATCTGGCGGTGATCTACCCGGAAGTCGGCCGTTACCTGTCGCGGATAGGTGTAAAGTTCATCCGGATCTCGAAATCAAAGATCGACGGCAAGACCGCTCACCTGATCTGCATCACCGACTGCCGCGACGTCGAACGCCTTCACGACGAAAAGCCGGAAGTCGTATGCGCCGAACCATGCACCGATACGGATGTCGTTCCGGCCTACGCCATGGCCCGGAGTGTCGAGAAATACGCCGCTTGAGCCTGACGGAAGCAGGCGCTGAACGTTTTGCGGATTTTTCCGCATTCGACGTTCAGTGCCGCAACGCTTCGATCGGGTCCAGCCGTGCGGCTGCGCGCGCGGGGAAATAGCCGAAGATCACGCCCACCGCTGCAGAAAACGCAAAAGCCAGGGCAATGACACTCGGATCGGGGATGAAAGGGACCCGCAGGAGCTGCGCGCCAACCGCGGCCAGGGTCATCCCCAACGCGATGCCCAGGATGCCGCCCAGGCCCGACAACACGATCGCCTCGACGAGGAACTGCATCAGAACCTGGCGGGCCTGCGCGCCGACGGCCATTCGGATACCGATCTCGCGGGTCCGTTCGGTCACCGACACGAGCATGATGTTCATGATGCCGATCCCGCCCACCAGCAATGAAACGGCGGCCACGGCAGACAACAGCCCGGTCAGCACGTCGCTGATCCCGGTCAGCATGGAGGCCAGCTGTTCCATGGTGTTGACGGTGAAATCATCGTCTTCGTCCGGGCCGATGCGGCGGATTTCGCGCATCAGCGTGGTCACGTCGTTCACCGCGCGGTCCGTCGACACGCCATCGCGCATGGACAGGGAGATCATCGGAACATCCGCACTGCCTGCGATGCGCCGGGCAAAGGTCCTGAAGGGGATCAGAACGACTTCGTCCTGATCGGTGCCGAAAGCAGAGGCTCCCTTGGGCTCCAGCACGGCGATCACTTCGCAGGAAATGCTCTCCAGCCGAATATCCTCACCCAGCGGATCCGTGTTGCCGAACAACTCCTCGACCACCGTCTGACCCAGGATACAGACGGCTTTTCCGCGTTCCTCCGCATCGGTGAAATTGCGACCCGCGGCCAGTTCCCAATCCGCCACGGCGAGGTAGCGGGAGTCGGTACCCGTCACGTTGGCGCGGAGGTTCTGGTTGCCGTAGACCACCACGGACTGGCTCGTGGCGAACGGCGTCGCGGTCTCGATGCTGGAAAGCTGATCGACGATCTTCTCGATGTCCTTCAGATCGAAGGGCTGGGCGGTGGAACTGCCGCTGCCCGGACCCATCCGGCCTTGTCCCGGCGACAGCATGAGGCGATTGGCACCGAGGGTCTGCACGTCTGCCGTCACCTGCGCGGTCGACCCGTTGCCGATCGTGACCATCGCGATCACGGCCGCAACGCCGATCACGACACCCAGAACCGTCAGGAACGACCGCATCGGGTTGCGCAGGATGGCCTGGACGGCCAGTTTGAACGTTTCCCACAGCATCACGCAGCGCCTTTCCGCGTGGCGCGGTCGAACTCCACCTTTCCGTCGACCATCCAGATCAGGCGGTCGGCGTAGTCGGCCATGTCCTCTTCATGTGTGACCATGACGATGGTCAGCCCCTCGTCGCGGTTGAGCGCCTGCATCAGCTCCATGATCTCGACCGACAGTTTGGTGTCGAGGTTCCCCGTCGGTTCGTCGGCCAGGATCACCTGCGGGTCGCCGGCCATCGCCCGGGCAATGGCGACGCGTTGCTGCTGCCCGCCCGAAAGCTCCGACGGATCGTGATGGGCACGGTGCGCGAGGCCGACCTTGTCGAGCGCCTTCAGCGACCGCGCCTCCCGCTCGGCCCGGCTCATGCCCTTGTAGATCAGGGGGAGTTCCACGTTCTGCAACGCGGTCGTGCGGGGCAAGAGGTTGTACCCCTGGAAAATGAAGCCGAGGTAATGGCGCCGCAGCAGCGCACGCTGATCGCTGTCGAGGTTCCCGACTTCGGTGCCGTGAAACAGGTAATGTCCTGACGTCGGGCTGTCGAGGCATCCCAGAACGTTCATCGCGGTCGACTTGCCGGACCCGGATGGCCCCATGATCGCGATGAACTCGCCCTTGTCGACCTGAAGGTCGACGCCATCGAGCGCGCGCACTTCCGCCTCGCCCTTGCCGTAGACGCGGGTGATATCTCGAAGCTCGATCAGAGGCTCCGGGTGATTACTGGGCATCGATCCTGTCCTCGATTACCAGATCGCCCTCTTTCAGGTCACCGGACAGGATCGCGGTCAGATTGCCATCCGTTTCGCCGGTCTCCACGACCACCTTCACCGGGCCACCGTCCCGCAGCACCCATACGGACCTCTCGACCGTGCGAGGCGCGGAAGACCTGACCGGACGCGATGGCAGCACCATGCCGACCAACCCGCTCCCGGACTCTCGGGCCTCCTCGGCGTCCTGGCGCGGGGTATAGCGCAGGGCGGCGTTCGGAACGACCAGCGCATTCTCGACCGAGGCCACGATGATGTCCGCCGTGGCCGTCATGCCCGGCCGCAGAAGGAGGTCGCTATTGTCGAGAGCCAGGATCCCCTTGTAGGTCACAACGCCGTCGACCGTCTCCGAAGCGAAGCGCAGCTCGGATATCTCGGCCGGAAATTCGCGGTCGTCATAGGCTTCGACCGTGAAGAACGCGGGTTGGCCGACATCCACCCTGCCGATATCCGCCTCGTCTATATCGACCTGCAATTCCATCCGGGTCAGATCTTCGGCAATCGTGAACAGCTTGGGCGCGGACAGCGACGCGGCCACGACCTGCCCCTCGTCGATGTCGCGCTCCAGAACCACCCCCTTCACCGGGGAGCAGATGCAGGCCTTCGCCAGGTCCACCTCGACCAACTCGACATTGGCTTGTGCCAGATCGCGCGCGGCGATGGCCGATTGCAACTCGGCCCGGGTGCGCTCGAAGGCGACTTCCTGTTCGATCAGCACCTGGCGCGTTTCAACGCCGCGCTGTTCCAGTTGCAAGCCGCGGTCGTAATCCGCGCGCGCGCCCTTCAGGTTGGCTTCGGCAACGGAAACCTTGGCTTCGGCCGAAGCGAGAGAGGCCTTCTGTACGGCCAACTGCGACTCCAGCCGCGACGTGTCGAGACCGGCAAGAACGGTCCCGACGTCGACCATGTCGTTGAAATCGACATGCACCGCGGTGATCTTGCCGGAAAGCTCGCTCGACACCTCGACCAGGTCGGTGGGCTCGACCGTTCCGGTGGCAGAGACCGTGACCTCGATATCCGCGCGCCTGACCGTTTCGGTCACATAGACCGCCTTCTCCGCGGTCGTGCCAAAGGGCATCAGCAGCCATGCCGCGAGTCCCGCCACGGCGATCACAACGACGATCGGCCAACGCCACGACCGCTTTCGATGATGTCCGAGTTCCAGCTTCGCAGCCAGTTCGTCCTTGTCCGCCGCCATCCGGTACTCCTTGATGAGGTCTTGCGGGTCTTTCACCGACTTCGGCACGGCCCACGTGCGCGGATCGCGCCCCCGCTTTTCGCCTGTTATAACGATTCGCAAATCGGAGGATTGCGCTGCATCAAATCACGGAGCTTTGGGCCGGCCGGACGATCCGGAACTCTGGTCGGAACACGAAAGAAGGCCCGGATCGGGCCTTCCTCGGTGCAAAAATGCGATTGCACCTGTCGGCGGGATCAGACCTGCGAAATTAAAAGATGAAGCTGTCGGCCGTCAGATCGCCGGGTTCCCTGGCCCCCGGCAATATCGTTCGTGCCACCCGCCGCGACACGCGGCGCGGTCGGGAAGACTGGCTTTCGGGCGACGCAGGTCTGGCCAGGCATCCGGGGCAATGGGTCCGCGCGGGCTTTGCAGTCCCTGCGACAGGCGGTAAGAGACGCGGATGATTTCCCTCGATGCACTGTCCGATCTGCGCACGCAGGCTTTCGACACGATCATAGATGTTCGCAGTCCCGCGGAATTTTCGGAAGACCATATCCCCGGCGCGATCAACCTGCCGGTTCTGGACGACGAGGAACGCGCGCGGGTCGGCACGATCTACAAGCAGGAGTCGCCCTTCCGCGCCCGCAAGATCGGCGCCGCCCTGATATTCCGCAATGCCGCCCGTCACGTCGAAACGAATCTCGCCGACCGCGACGGCAGTTGGCGGCCCCTGGTCTATTGCTGGCGCGGCGGCCAGCGGTCGGGCTCGTTTGCATGGATGCTGCGGGAAATCGGCTGGCGCGCGGACACGATACAGGGCGGGTACAAGTCGTACCGGCGTCTGGTGGTCAAGACACTCTACGATGATCCCCTGCGCTTCCGGCTGGTTCAGTTGGGCGGATACACCGGAACGGCCAAAACGGAACTGCTGCCGCGGCTGGAACACCTCGGGATCCAGGTGCTGGACCTTGAAGGGCTCGCGCGGCATCGGGGCTCCATCCTAGGCGGGCTTGCCACGCCGCAACCCAGTCAGAAGGGATTCGAGACCGCGCTGGCCGATGCGCTCGACAGGCTCGATCCCGCCCGCCCGGTGGTGGTCGAGGCCGAAAGCAGCAAGATCGGCGTCATCACCCTGCCGCCGGCGATCTGGGCCGCGATGCACGATGCGCCCTGGATCGTGGTCACGGCACCGCTGGACGTGCGCGCCCGCTACCTCGCGAAAACCTATGCGGACGTGCTGTCCGACGGCGACGCACTGAAATCGCTGCTCGCACCGCTGCGCCGGTTCCGGGGGCACGCAGTCGTGGACACCTGGAACGACCTCGTGGATGCGGGGGATCTTGTCGCGCTCTGCCGGTCCCTGGTCACGGATCACTATGACCCGTCCTACGACAAGGCCGCCAGGTCGAGAGGCGCACAGACCGCCGCCACGGTGCACGCGGAAGAGCTTGATCCGGCGGCGCTGGACGAAACGGCACATCGGATCGCAGCGGAACTTCAGACGATTTCGATGGCCCCCGCGCGGTCCGTCGTCTGACCGATCACCGCCGCCACGAACCCTTCGGCCTGCAACTTCGCCACCAGCGCTTCCGCGTCCCCGTCGACCGCGGCCAGCAGCCCGCCGCCGGTCTGCGGATCGAACAGGATATCGGTCCTTGGGTCATCGGGAAGGTTCGGCAGAACCAGCCGGTTTTCCGGGTAAAGCGATGAACGCACGCCTTGCCTCGCCAGGTCGGCCGCCCCGCGCATGACGGGCACAGCATCGACCCATAGTTCAGCGCCAATGCCCGACGCGTCGCAGATCGCACGAAGGTGCCCGGCAAGTCCGAACCCGGTCACATCCGTCATGGCCGACGCATCGGCAAGCAGGTGCGCCGCGCCGCCCTGGGGTTGGGTCATCATGTCCAGCGCGCCCGCCACGACCTCGCCCCTCGCGAGACCGGCCATGTCCGCGGCCATGATCACGCCGCTGCCAAGCGGTTTTGTCAGAACCAGCTGCTGCCCCGGCCGGGCGCCGGCAAGCGTGATCGGATCGCGCTCGCAAAGCCCGGTTACCGTGAACCCGATCACAAGCTCGTCGCCCTGGGTGCTGTGGCCGCCGACGACCTCGGCACCGGCGCTGCGAATGGTTTCGCGCGCCGCCTGCATGATCTCCGTCAACATGCGTTCGGCCAACGCCGGAACCTGCCGCGGCACGATGATGGTGGCAACGGCCGCCTGCGGCTCCGCCCCCATCGCCCAAATGTCGCCCAGCGCGTGAACGGCCGCGATACGTGCCATCGTTACCGGATCGTCGACCATGGCGCGAAGGTGATCCGTGCTGATGACCTGCCGCACCCCGCCCATCTCCAGAATCGCCGCGTCGTCACCCAGGTGCGGCGCCTGCACATGCGACAGCGCCTTGCGCAGGGCCACGGGGCCGACCTTTGCACCGCAGCCGCCGCACATCGCCTTGTTCAGTTGCGCCTCGGTCGCCCCTGCGGCACGCGGCGATGGCAATGCGTCCGGTTGCGGCGGGACCAGATCCTCGAACTTCGCCATGAACTTGCGGTCGATCCTGTCCTTCCATCGCCACAGCACCGGCCCGGCGAGCGCGACGCCGAAGCGTTCGGCCAGGGCCGATTTCCGACCCAGAGAGATCAGCTTCAGATAGTCGCGTTGCGGACGGTAAGGCCGCATCTGGCCGGTCTCGCTGAGCGCGACGCGCAGGTTGTCGAACAGCACGGGTGCCTGCCGCACCGCGAACACGCCGGCCTTTGGACGCGGTGTTTCGCGCATGGAGGCGCAATCCCCAACGGCAAACACCGCGGGATCGGTACTTTGCAGAAAGGGATCCACCGGAATGAAGCCGCGCTCGTCCGCGAGCCCTGTCTCCGCCACCCAGGAATGCGGTCGGGCTCCCGCGGCCCCGGTCACGAAGTGCGCGGGTATTTCATCGCCGCCCGCCAGTTCGATACGATCCGCCAGGACCCGCACGGGCTCGACGCCTTCGAGCAGTTCCACACCGGCATCCGCCAGCGCCGATCGCAACTTGCGCGCGGTACCCCGGCCCAGCGCGGAGAAGGCGCGGTCCCTTTCGAGCAGTCGAACCTCCGCCGCCCGGTCATCCTTGCGCATGGCATGTGCCATGGCCATCGCCAGTTCCGCACCGGCCACGCCGCCGCCGATAACCGCGATCCGGGCGGTCCCATCGGTAGCGCGAAACCGCGACCAGGCGCTGGCAAAGGGCCCAAGCGGTTTCGCGGGCACGCCGTGATCGGCGAACCCCGGCAAATCCGGCATCGCGCTGGTTATGCCCACGTCCACGGATGAAACGTCGAAAGCGATGTCGGGCCGCCCTTCGACCCGGATCGTCCGCGCCTCGGTATCGATGCCGCAAGCGCTCCCCAGAACGAGCCGCGCGCCGGCGAACCGCGCAAGCCTCACCAAGTCGATATCCAGCCGGTCCCGCTCGTAATGTCCGGCGACATGGCCGGGCAGCATTCCCGAATAGGCCGATGTCGGATCGGGATTGATAAGCGTCACGCGCGCGCCGGGAAGCGGTTTCATCGCCCAGCGCCGCAGCAGAAGAGCATGGGTATGCCCCCCACCGACAAGCACGAGATCGCGCGACAGGGGAATGCTGTTCCGTTTCATGTCGATAACCGTCCAAAGCTGCGGACGTCTTTCCGCGCGGCGGTAACTTCTAACACCCCTTGAACGCCTGCGACACCGCCTTTGACCGGCGGGCAGGTCACACAAGCGTGCGTGGTTCGCGGCCTGGCCGGCGATGACCGACGGACATCGACGACAGACGCCAAGCGCTGTGCGGGGTGCCCGGTTTGCGGAGTTGATAGGGGCAAAAGAGACCCGCATCGGGAGCAGGCTGTGGCCCGAAAGCTTCGCCGCGCCGCCACGTATCGGGTCCAAGGCGGTGCGTTTGAAACATACGGCCGAGAATGTCTTTGGTGATTTCACACGCAAAGAGTGTTAACAAACCAGACAGGGGATTGCCGAACGCTTTGCTCGGGGGGGATTTGAATGGACGATCGCGGCATTGCGGAAGAACTTGTGGAACAACTCACCCTCAAAGAGGGCAGCCTCGATCTGCGACCGGTCCACGCATTGGGCATTGGTGCCACCGGGCATTTCCAAGCCGAACCCATCGCGGCCCGATATTGCATCGCCGAGCACTTCCAGGGCGGCAAGGTCGATGTCTCCGTCCGGTTCTCCAACGGCTCCGGCGACGCGACGCGGCATGACGGCTGGTCCGACGTGCGGGGCATGGCCACCCGGTTCCACCTGTCCGGAGGCGCCGCGACCGACCTGATCGCGATGACACTGCCGGAATTCTTCGCGCCGACGCCGGATACGTTTCTCGCCTTTGCCAAGAAAGCGGAACCGAAAGATTGTCATCGCGAATCCCCGTGGCGCAAGATTCTCGCCCTGCTGAAGATGACCCTGCCCACGCCCGATCCCTACCCGGGACAGAAGAAACGGCCCGACGACGGCGCGATCAGGTTCGCCGACGAAAACAAGTACGCGCAGCAGGCAGTGCTCGGCGCCGCGGCCATCGGGGCGCCGGTGAGTTATGCGCGGGCAGAATACCACGCGGTGCACACCTTCATCATCACCGGACCTCCGCCGGAAAACGTACGCCGCTGGGTGCGGTTCACCTGGCAGCCGGTGTCCGGCGTCCTGAACGAACCGCCCAGACCATCGCCCCGGCTCGATTACCTGAATGACGAGCTGCGCGACCGCCTTGGCGCCGCGCCCGCGCGGTTCACCCTGACGATGACCATCGGGGAGACTGGCGACAAATTCGACGACCCCACCCGCTCCTGGCCGCCGCACCGCACCCGCATCATGATGGGCACGCTCACCCTCGACAAGGTTCCCGACGAGGCCGAACAGACCTCCATGTTCGAGAAACAGAGCTTCAACCCGTGGCTTCTGACCGACGGCATCGCGCCGTCCGACGATCCGGTGCTTCGCGTGCGGCGCGACGCCTATGAGTATTCGAGCAAGCGGCGGGGCTCCACGCCCTGCCCATTCGCGAAGGGCTGATGGCATGACCGATGATAGAAGCTGGTTCGAGAAGTTCGTTGACAGCCTGCCGGAACGGGGATGGTTCAAGTTCCTGTCGACGCATGTCGTGCTGCCCTACTGGGTCTGGCGCGACGGAAAGAAGAAGCTGCCGGGCGGTCCGCGGACCTCGCCGCAGCCGAGCGAGAACCTTCAACGGATGATGAACCTGATCATGCCGCTCAAGGACCCCTCTGCCATTGGCCGCGCCAAGGCCGCGATGGCCATCGCCCAAAGCGCCGACGAAATCTTTGCCGGCCTGGACAATGTGGGCACGGTGCATTTCGCGCGCTTCGTGCTGATCGGTGACAACATCTGCATGATCTCCGTCTACGACGGCGATTTCAGCAACTACATCCGGGATTTCATCGCGACGATCGGCAACGTCTTCGACGACGTGATGGACCTGGTGGTGGGCGGCGAGGATCTGAAGCCGACCACGCACAACATCGAGAAGTTCATCGACTGGGTCCACGATCACGACCTGTTCCAGGTGCCGGATTTCCCGACGGACCTGTTCGCGCTTCAGGATGCCGCGAAGGGCCTGCCACCGGACAGCCCGCCGCACAGGCTGTCCACGCTGCCGCGCGAGATGATCTTGCAGTTGCACGCCAACCCCAACGTGTCACTCGGCGGCGGCTATCGCGCCTATCCCGGCGTGTCCGCGGCGCAGGTACGGCGCGAATTCGGAGTAGGCTGGTGAACACGACACTCGACGAGAGCGACATCCAGGGCAACATCGTGCGCGGCTACCGTCGCCATTTTGTCCGTCACCTGATCCTCGAAGTGAACAGCCGGTCAGCGGCGCGGAGTTTCCTGGCCGCGGCGGTCGACGGAACGGACGCCGAGGTGCCCGCCATCACGCGCGAGGCGCATGGCGCATCCAAATCCGAGCCGTGGTTCAACATCGGCGTGACCTTCGAGGGGCTGCGC
>CBDUPF010000136.1:0-10270 GCA_965369035.1 uncultured Aliishimia sp. | reverse complement strand
AGCGGACCGTCCGAGCGCTGCTCGCACGCTTGGGGCCGCGCGACCGCCTGGGCGAACCACCCAAAGACATGATCGCGGGCGTGCCGTTCCACGTTGACGGCCGCATGATCCCCATCAGCGAAAAGGCCGGTGGACATGTGATCAACGGCGACCGGATGTGGCACTACACCGAGGGCGTGCAGAACTGGGATCCGATCTGGCCGGCGCACGGCATCCGCATCCTGCCCGGGCCGTCTTCCCTTTGGTTCGACGCCACCGGCAACCGCCTGCCCCTACCCGCGCTTCCCGGCTTCGACACGAACGGCACACTCAGGGCGATCCTCGCGACGGGATACGACTACAGCTGGTTCGTGCTGACCCAGAAGGTCATCAAGAAGGAGTTCGCGCTGTCGGGGTCCGAGCAGAATCCCGATTTCACCTCCGGCAAATGGGCGCAGGTGATCCGGCAGCGCATTCTGTCCGGTTCCCGCGCCACCGAACCGGTGGAGGCATTCAAGGCGCATGGCGACGATTTCGTCGTGGCCTCCGACCTGACCACGCTCGTCCACGGCATGAACCGGATCGCGGGCGCCGACCGCATCGAGGAAACCCACCTGCGCGCCCAGATCGAGGCGCGCGACGCGCAGGTCGACAACCCCTTCACCAAGGACGTGCAACTGATGGCCGTGCACGCCGCGCGCAATTACCGCGGCGACCGCCTGATCCGGACTGCGAAACCGCACCGTTTCCTCGACCCCGCAAACGGTCCGCTGATCGCCGTCCGCCTGCATATCCTGACCCGCAAGACGCTGGGCGGGCTGCAGACCGATCTCGACTCGCGCATGATCGGTGCGGACGGCCAGCCGGTCCCCGGTCTCTTTGCCGCGGGGGAGGTCGCGGGGTTTGGCGGGGGCGGCTACCATGGGTGGAATGCGCTCGAAGGTACATTCCTGGGCGGTTGCATCTTTTCGGGCAGAAATGCCGGGCGCAGCACCCGAATCGCCTGAGATCGGTGCCCGCTGGCGCGGATTCGTACGGAATCTGACACAAATCCGAGCGTACGTGATGTTAACCAGGATCGATCGCGACGAGTTTTCTTGACTTTCGATCAACTCAGGGCTGTAAATCGCACCACGACAGTTTGCATCATGAATTGTGACCAGAGGATCGGTTTCATGCCGCCACGGCACCACACGACTTCCCGCGCCTTGTTGCCGTCGGGTCTGCTCGGGCGTCTGGCCTTGAGCGGCCGGCGTCGGTCGGGTGCGGAAAATGTCGATGCCGCATTCGTGCCGCGTCTGGAGGATGCCCCCGATATCGGTTCGCTTCGGCCAAAGCTCGAAGGGTCCAGCATCCTGCTCGCGGAAGACGAAGCCATCGTGGCACTGGACCTGGAATTCGCGCTCATAGATGCGGGGGCCGACGTGCTTGGCCCGGCGGCGTCGCTGACACAGGCAATGAAGCTGGCGCAGAACGCCACGGTCATCGACGGAGCGATCCTCGATATCGACCTTGGCGAAGACTCCACGTTCGAACTTGCGGAGTACCTGGTCGCGCGCGACGTGCCGATCGTGTTCCATTCCGGCTGCAAGGCCATTGCGGAGGTCGGGGCCAAATTCCCCAACGCCGGCATCCTGCGCAAACCCGTGGCCGTCTCGGACGTGCTGCAGAACCTCGCATCCAGGATGCAGTGACCGGCACGCCGTTGTCCGGCGCGACGAACCCGAAACGACAGGTTCAAAGCGGCCAGAAGAACGGTATCACCGTCGACGCGATCACGGAGATGGTAAGGTTGAGCGGAATGCCCACCCGCATGAAATCGGTGAACTTGTAGCCGCCCGGACCGTAGACCAGCGTGTTGGTCTGGTAGCCGATCGGCGTGGCAAAGGCGCAGGAGGCGGCGATCATCACCGCCACGACCAGAGGCCGGGCGTCCACGCCGATGGCCTCGGCCAGCCCGATGGCGATGGGCGTCATGATCACCGCCACGGCGTTGTTCGACACGATCTCGGTCAAGATGGTGGTCATCAGAAAGACGACGAAGACGACCAGCCAGCTGGGCAGGTCCGTGAGCCCCGGCGCGGCGGCATTGACGAGAAGGGCAACGGCGCCCGTGTGCTGCAGGGCCGCGCCGACCGCGAGCATGGAGAAGATCAGCGCCAGCAAACGCCCCTCCACAAAGGAAAACGCCTCGTCCGCGTCGATGCAGCCCGTCACGAGCACGATCGCCACGGCCAGCACGGCCAGCAGCAGGATCGGCGCAACCCCCAGAGCCGCCAGAACCACCAGCCCGACCAGCGACCCGATGGCGATGGGCGCGTGCCCGCGCCGATAGGCCCGCGCGGAGGGGTGGCTGACATCGACCAGTTCCATGTCGGCCGCAAGACGCTGGATATCCTCGGGCGCCCCTTCGAGCAGCAGCGTGTCGCCGACCCGCACGATCAGCTGGTCGAGCTGCCGGCCGATGTTCTGGTTCCGTCGATGCACCGCCAGCGGGTAGACACCGTAGCGCCGGCGCAGGCGCAGCGCACCCAGCGTGCGCCCGACCATCTTGCAGCCGGGCGTGATCAGTACCTCGACTGTCGTCGTCTCCACCGAGGAGACCTGGTCGACGCGCTTGAGCTCCTTGTTGCTCTGAAGGCTCAGAAGTTCGGTCATCCGGGTGCGCAGCACGACACGGTCGCCGACCTGCAATTGCACCCCCTTGAGATCACGGCGCAGCGAGGCGTCGCCGCGGATAACGTCGATCAGCCGCACCCCGTCGCGCTTGAAGAGCTGCACATCCAGCACCTCGCGCCCGATCAGGTTGGACTCCGGCGGGATCACCGCCTCGCTGAAGAACTTCATCCGCGACCGGTCCGACAGCATCATCGCCATGCTGTCGCGGTCGGGCAGCAGGCGCGGTGCCACCAGCAGCATGTAGAGCAATCCGGTGCAGCAGACGGCAAGCCCGATGGGCAGGATCTCGAAGATCCCGAACGGCTCCAGCCCCTGCTCGCGCGCCACGCCGTCGACGAGCAGGTTGGTCGAGGTGCCGATCAGCGTCAGCGACCCGCCCATGATGGCGGCGTAGGACAGCGGGATCAGCATCTTCGACGGTTTCATGTTCAGCGTCTGGCACAGCTGCACCACGACCGGGATCATGACGACGACCACGGGCGTGTTGTTCATGATGGCCGAAGCCGCCATCACCATCACCACGACGCCACCGATGGCCAGCCGCGGACTGGTGCGGGCGGCGCGTCCCGCGGCCCGCGTCAGCACCTCCAGCGCGCCGGTGCGCACCAGGGCGCCCATGATGATGAACATCGCCGCGATGGTCCAGGGCGCGCTGTTGGACAGCACGTCGAGCGCGATGTCGTAAGGCAGGAGACCAAGCGCCAGCATCACGGAGGCCCCCGCGATGGCCACGACCTCGGTCGGGAATGTTTCGCGCAGGAACAGCAGGAACATGACCACCACCACGCTCAGCGTGACGACCGCCTGCCCGGTCTGGGAAAGGTGAAGGAGTTCGGTCACTTGGGCCTCGCGGAGGTCATTTGCTGCCGCGGCATGATCGTCTATCGCTCACGAACCGGCAAGGACAGCTTTTGCCCGCGGCTGAACGAGGTACATGCCCAGAACCATCAACGCGAGCGACAACCAGATCAGCGGCGAATAGCTCTCCGAAAGGATCAGCTTCGACCAGAAGAGGCCGGAGAGCGTGACGAGATAGGACACCTGCGCGGTAAAGACGGGCCCCGCCTGTCCCACGAGCCAGACATAGCCCGCGTAGACCAGCACATGCGCCACCGACGCCGCCATCAGCGCGAGGTCGGGCGCACCCCAGGGCGGGCGCGGGTCGATCCACTGGCCCGAATACCACGCCATTGGCGCGACGACGAACAGCCCGGCGAGCGACGCGCCGAAAAGCACCTGCAACGCGTCGAGCCCCTCGGTGCCCCAGCGCGCGACATAGTTCCCCTCGAAGGCATAGAAGGCGCAGGTGACGAGCACGGCGCCGACCCACAACACGGGGATGGCGCCGCTCAGATCCGACCCCGGCGCCACGATCAGCAGCACACCGGCCAGCCCCACCAGCAGACCGAGCAGCCGCCGCAACTCCAGCTGGTCCAGCCCGAAGGCCAGCGCGATGGGGAAGGCAAGCATCGGGACCATCGACATCAGGATCGAGATCACGCCGGACGGCAGGTGAATCGCGGACTGGTAGCTGAACGCGTTGGGCACCACGGTGCCGATCATCGCGATCACGACATAGAGGCGGATGTGGCGGCGCTCGAGCGGCAGCGGTTTGCCCCGCACCCAGGTGATCG
This sequence comes from uncultured Aliishimia sp., assembly GCA_965369035.1. GTDB lineage: Bacteria > Pseudomonadota > Alphaproteobacteria > Rhodobacterales > Rhodobacteraceae > Aliishimia. The sequence continues at coordinate 5,978 of CBDUPF010000136.1, read as the reverse complement.
CCGCCATCAGCACGGCGCCAATGGCAAGCTGCCAGAAGATCAGACCGAAATGCAGGTACCCTTCGGAGACCGCGATCTTGGCCATCGGCATGGTAAAACCCCACCCCGCGCCAAGAACGGCGAGCACGATGGTGTAGAACAGCGTCTGGCGCGGCGTCACATCGCGGGCTCCCCGGGGCCGGACTGGGCCAGCAACCCGCCCTGCCGCACCGGCACGACCCGGGTCGCGGCACCGGTCCGGTCGTCGGTCTCGACATAGACCCCGCACAGCGTGGCCTGACCCATCGCGGGGGTGAACCGCTCCTTGGGCATGCCCGTCACGAAACGGCGCATCGGTTCGGCCTTCTCCATCCCGATCACGCTGTCATAGTCGCCGCACATGCCCGCATCCGACAGGAGGGCGGTTCCCTTTCCGGTCAACCGCGCATCAGCGGTCGGCACATGGGTATGCGTGCCGACGACGAGGCTTGCCCGCCCGTTGCAGAAATGCCCCGCTGCCATCTTTTCGGAGGTCGCCTCGGCATGGAAATCGACGATCACGGCCTGCGCCTGTCCGCCGCGCGGATAGGTCCGCAGCACCTGATCCAGGGCCGAGTACGGATCGTCGAACGGCCGCTTCATGAAGACCTGGCCCAGCACCTGCGCGACCACCACCTTGCGTCCGCCGGGCGCATCGTACAGCCTGACGCCCTTGCCCGGCGCGGATTTCGCGAAATTGATCGGCCGGATGATGCGCGGTTCGTTGTCGATGAACTGCAGCATGTCCTTCTGGTCGAAGGCATGATCGCCCAGCGTGATGACGTCGGCGCCGGCCTCCAGCAGCGCCTTGGCATGCGCGCCCGACAGCCCCATGCCGGAGGTCGCGTTCTCGCCGTTCACCACGACGAAGTCGAGTCGCCACGCCTCGCGCAGACGCGGCAGATGCTCTGCCACCGCACTGCGGCCCGCGCGGCCCATGACGTCACCGAGAAAGAGGATGCGCATGACGAGGTGGTAGGGCGGCACCGTGCGGAGAGCAAGGGGGTTTCGCGTCGCTTCGGTGCCGCCGGTCGGCGGGGCGACACCCCCTATTCGCCCCGAGTCATGCAGTTGCCATTGGGAGGCTATCGTCGCTCAGATCTGATCGCCGAGGGCTCGGTCATGGATGCACGGCTCGGAATGACGGAGAACTGCAAGGCTATGGCGTCAGGGGCCACAATCACGGACCGCCCGCGACCCGGATCCCGATCTTGCCGATGTGCGATTTTGCCAGGAACGCTTCCTGCGCCGCGCGCAGGTCGCTGAGCGGGTAGCTCTCGGCGACCACGGGCCGGATTTCACCCGCTTCGATGTAGCTTACGAGGTCGGTGAACACGCGGGGATCCTGCCGTGTGCTGCCGATCAGCGTCAGGTCCTTGAGATACAGCGTCCGCAGGTCGATTTCCACGATCGGCCCGGCAATGGCACCGGACGTCACGTAGCGCCCCCGGATCGCCAGCGCATCGAGCAAACCGGGCCACTGCGGTCCGCCAACCAGGTCGAGCACCACGTCGAAAACCTCCTCGGGAAAGGGCTCTCCGCGGTCCAGCGTGGCATCGGCGCCAAGTGCCTTCAGCGCGTCCCCCTTGCCCGCGCCGGTCACGGCGGTGACATGCGCCCCGCGCCGCTTGGCAAGTTGCACGGCAGCAGATCCCACACCGCCAGAGGCTCCGGTGATCAGCACCCGTTCCGCCCCCAGCGCCGCACGCTGTATCATCCCTTCTGCGGTCGAGAAGGCGCAGGGAAAGGAGGCAAGCTCCACGTCCGATAGAGCGCTGTGGATCCGCACTGCGTGCTCTGCGCCGACGGTCGTGTATTCGGCAAAGGCCCCGTCGCGTTCCGAGCCGAACGTGACGAGCACGTCCGGATCCGCGCCGACGGGCCTGTGCATCGGTTGCACCAGGATGCGCTCACCCACCCGTGCGGAGTCCACGCCGTCGCCGACCGCGACAATTTCCCCGCAGCAATCCGCACCCTGAATGCGCGGGAAACTCAACGCGCCGGACCAACCACCGTCGGCGTCCGAAGCGCCGCCATAGCCCTCCGCCGCGGCGGACCCTGTATCGCCGCGCACGGCCCGGGAATACCACCCCGTGCGTGTGTTCACATCGGTATTGTTCACGGCCGACGCACCGACGCGGATCAGCACCTCGCCTGGCTCCGGTCGGGGCACGGGCACATCCGTGCGCCACTCGAGTCTGTCCAGTCCGCCGTGACCGGTCAGGACCACGGCCTTCATCGTTTCGGGAAGTGTCATGGGCCGATCACTCCAGGGTAACGGCTGCTTTGCTCGCGTGGGTAGAGGGGTCGCTCCAGAGCGTCAAGCATGGCAGACTGGATGACCAGGATCGCCACTGGGCTCGACGCCGATGCCGCGGTCGACGCAGCCCGGCGGATCGGGCACGCACTGCGAACGGCGGAGAGGTAGCGAAACCGCAGTTGCGGGGTGTCTGCGCGGGCGCCGATCGGTGAAGGGGTCATGTTGCCGAACCGTCAGCACATTGCGTCGCCACGTGGAAAGCTCAACCCGGGAATTCGAGGATCGCCCGCTCCGTCACCACCATGTCGAGCCTCTGATCCGTCGGTTCCAGCGGCAGTTCCGCATCCTCCTGTGCCGCATAGGCAAAGCCGATGGCCAGCGTCGGCCGCTGCGCGCGCAACGCCGCCAGCGTCCGGTCGTAGAACCCGCCGCCATACCCGAGCCGCCCGCCCGAGGCGGTGAAGGCCACCAGCGGCACGATGAGGATCTCGGGATCGAAACAGGTCTCCACCTCGGGAACGCGCGCGCCGAATGGGCCGTCCTTCATCGCCATGCCCGGCTCCCAGCGGGCGAAGCGGAGCGGCAGGCCCGCGCCTTCGATGACCGGTACGCCCACGGGTCCGTGGGCCACTGCTTCCGCCATCGCGGGCAGCGGGTCGATTTCCGTGCGGATCGGCATGTAGCCGGCAAGCGGCACGCCCCGATACCCGGCCAGAACCGAGGACAGAAGCGCCGACGCGTCCGGCGGCGCCGACGCCTGCGCGGCTTTGCGGCGGGCAAAGGCGGCCTTCCGCGCCTCCGCCTTGGCCGCGGCTAGGTCGTTCAAAGAAGCACCAGAACGGCGAGCCCGAGAAACGCGAAGAACCCGACCACATCCGTCACGGTCGTCACGAAAGCGCCGGAGGCCAGCGCCGGGTCGATCCCCAGCCGTTCCAGCAGCACCGGGATCGCCGTTCCCGCCAGACCGGCGACCACGAGATTGATGACCATCGCCGCGGCGATGACGTAGCCCAGCGCGGGCGAGCCGAACCAGGCCAGTCCGACGAGCCCCATCACCAGGGCGAAGATCAGCCCGTTGATCAAACCGACGATGCATTCCCGCCGGATCACCCGCCAGACGTTCGACCCGGTGAGGTCCTTTGTCGCGATTGCCCGGACGGCCACGGTCAGCGACTGCGTGCCCGCGTTGCCGCCCATCGACGCCACGATCGGCATCAGCACCGCCAGCGCCACGATCTGCGCGATTGCCGCCTCGAACTGCGCGATCACCAGCGAGGCAAGGATGGCCGTGAGGAGGTTCACGCCCAGCCAGGGCAGGCGGTTCCTGGTCGTCTCGATCACCCGGTCCTGCAGCGAGCTTTCGTCGCCCACGCCGGCAAGTCGCAGGATGTCTTCCTCGTGCTCCTCGTCGAGCACGTTCATCGCGTCGTCGATGGTGATGACACCGACCAACCGCCCGTCGCCGTCGATCACCGGGGCGGAGATCAGGTGATACTGGTTGAACGCATAGGCCACGTCGGATTCCGGCTGGTCGACCGGGATGACCTGGAACAGCTCTTCCTGTATGTCGGACAGCTTCACCTGCCGCCGGGACCGCATGAGCTTGCCGAGCGTCACGTTGCCCACCGGATGCAGCCGCGGGTCCACAAGCGTGATGTGGTAGAACTGTTCCGGCAGGTCTTCCTCCGGCAGGGAGCGCAGGTGGTCGATCGCCTCGCCCACCGTCCAGTACTCCGGTGCCATCACCAGCTCGCGCTGCATCAGGCGGCCCGCGGAATATTCCGGGTAGCTCAGCGCCTGCTGAACGGCGATCCGGTCGGCATCCTCCAGCGCCTGGAGGATGGTCGTCTGCTGGTCTTCCTCGAGGTCTTCGACAAGGTCGACCACGTCGTCGCTGTCCAGGTCGCGCACGGCGAGCTTCAGCACGTCAGGATGGAGGACTGCGATCACGTCCTCCCGAACGCTGTCCTCAAGCTCCGACAGGATGTCGCCGTCGAACTCCTGACCGTACAGCCGGATCAGTCGCGACCGGTCATAGGCGTTGATCTGCTCCAGAAGGTCCGCGATGTCCGCCGCATGGAGCGGTTGCAACAGTTCGAGCAGCTTTTCGCGGTCGTCGATGTCGACGGCATAGAGGATCGCCGCGATGACCTTCGGATTCAGGGCGTAATCGTCCCAGGCTTCTTCTTCCGCCGCCTCCACCACCGCCCCGTCGTCCGTCATTCGCGCCCCCTGTTCTGCCGGTGGAACATAGGCAAGCGGTCACGCGGGGGCAATGTAATGCGCGCGTCGATTGGAGGTTTTCGCAAGCTCCCGGCGCCGTTATTGCTTGGCCATGGCAAGGACGCTCATCACCGGCCGCGTACTGGCTTTCGAAGGCACCCCGTTCGAGGGTCCTCCCGGGGACGCCGTGCGCTGGCACGACGCGCTGCTGGTCGAAGATGGGCGCATTGCCGGGCTGGGCGCTGCGGACACGCTCAACGGCCCCGGCGTGACCCGCGTGGACTATGGCGACCACGTGATCTGCGCGGGGTTCGTTGACGCCCACATGCACTATCCGCAGACTGCGATCATCGCCAGCTGGGGCAAGCGGCTGATCGACTGGCTCAACACCTACACCTTCCCCGAGGAGATGAAGTTCGCCGACCCCATGTATGCCACGCGGATCGCCGAACGCTACCTCGACCTCGCGCTGGCTCATGGCACGACCAGCATGGCGAGCTATTGCACGATTCACCCCGTCAGCGTGGACGCCTTCTTCGAAGCGGCGCAGGCGCGCGGCATGGCCGTGACGGCGGGCAAGACCTGCATGGACCGAAACGCCCCCGAGGGGCTCCGCGACACCGCGCAGACCGCCCATGACGACAGCAAGGCGCTGCTGGAGCGCTGGCACGGGCGGGGCCGCGCGCGGTACGCCATCACGCCGCGCTTCTCGCCCACCTCCACGCCCGCGCAGATGGAAGCACTGGGCGCGCTCTGGGCCGAGCACCCGGACTGCCTGATGCAGACGCATCTGAGCGAGCAGCCCGACGAGATCGAATGGGTGAAATCCCTCTACCCGGAGGCCCGCGACTACCTCGACACCTACGAACGCGCGGGGCTGCTCGGCGCGCGCGGGCTCTACGGCCACGCGATCCATCTGGAGCCGCGCGAGATCGACCGGCTGGCCGAGGTCGGCGCGGCCGTGGCGCATTGCCCGACGTCGAACACCTTCATCGGCTCGGGCCTCTGCGACGTCACCGGCCTCATGGCGCGCGGGATCACCGTGGGGCTCGCCACCGATACCGGCGGCGGGTCGAGCTTTTCGATGCTGCGCACCATGGCCGCGGCCTACGAGGTGGCCCAACTTCGCGGGGTCTCTCTCCACGCCGCGCACCTGATGTGGCTGGCCACCGTCGGCGCCGCACGCAGCCTGCATCGCGAGGAGGAGATCGGCACCCTCGCACCCGGGTCCGCGGCAGACCTCGTGATCCTCGACCTCGCCTCCACCCCCGCCATCGCGCAGCGCAGCGCCGAGGCCAAGGACATCTGGGAGGCCCTGTTCCCCACCATCATGTTGGGCGACGACCGCGCGGTGGCGGATATCTGGGTGGGCGGCCGCCGCGTTCGGACGTCCCAAGGCGCCCATTCTTCTCCAGGTTGAACCAACCACGATGGCCGGATAGGGTCGTGTCCGGTGAAAGTGGCTCGGGAGCAGGTG
>CBDUPF010000135.1:0-10363 GCA_965369035.1 uncultured Aliishimia sp. | reverse complement strand
TCGACCGCCGGATGGGCGAAAACATCTGGGGCCGTCCGAAATCCCCCGTCAACCGCCGCGAATACGGCCCCGGCCAGCACGGTCAGCGCCGCAAGGGCAAGCTTTCCGACTTCGGCATCCAGCTTCGCGCCAAGCAGAAGCTGAAGGGCTATTACGGCGACCTGACCGAAAAGCAGTTCCGTCGCATCTATTCGGACGCGGAAAAGCAGCAGGGTGACACCGGTGAAAACCTGGTGGGTCTGCTGGAGCGTCGCCTCGATGCCGTGGTCTACCGCGCGAAATTCGTGCCGACCATCTTCGCCGCCCGCCAGTTCGTCAACCACCGCCATGTGCGCGTGAACGGCAAGCTGGTCAACATCCCGTCCTACCGGGTGAAGGAAGGCGACGTGATCGAGGTCCGCGACCGATCCAAGCAGATGGCGCTCGTTCTCGAAGCCGCCGGCCTGCCCGAGCGGGACGTGCCCGATTACCTGGATGTCGACCACTCCAAGATGAAGGCGACCTTCGTGCGCACGCCGAACCTGGGCGATGTGCCCTATCCGGTCATGATGGAGCCGAATCTCGTCGTGGAATTCTACGCGAAGAACTGATCTTCGCCGCGAAACCGAAACAGCCGCGACGGGAAACCGCCGCGGCTTTTTTGTGTCTGGCGACCATGTCCGCGCGCCGCTACAACCCCCCGCAAGGAGAAAAGGATGGGCCAGATCGAACCACAACCGGGCATCATGGACATCGCACTCTATGTCGGCGGCAAATCCAGCATCGCCGGCCGCGACGATGTGCTGAAGCTGTCCTCCAACGAAAACCCGCTCGGGGCGCCGCCCTCCGCGCTGGAGGCCATGGCAAAGGCAGCAGGGCAGGTGCATCGTTACCCGCCGACCGATCACGCGGACCTGCGTGCGGCCATCGGGGATGTCTGGGGGCTCGATCCGGCGCGAATCATTTGCGGCGTGGGTTCGGACGAGGTGCTGCAATTCGTGACGCAGGCTTTTTCCGGGCCGGGAGACGAGATCATCCATACCGAGCACGGGTTCTCGATGTACCCGATCCTGGCGCGCATGGCCGGGGCCACGCCGGTCTGTGTGCCCGAGGCGGAGCGGGTGGTCGATGTAGATGTCATCCTAGGCGCGGTCTCGGAGCGGACCCGCGTCGTCCTGCTTGCCAATCCGGGCAATCCGACCGGAACGATGCTGCCTGAGGGTGAGCTGGAGCGGTTGGCCGATGCGCTGCCTTCCCATGTGATCCTCGTCGTCGATGGCGCCTACACCGAGTTCGCGGAGGGCTATGACGGCGGGGCGGCCTTGGCAGGTTCGCGTCCCAACGTGTTGATGACGCGCACGTTTTCCAAGATCTACGGGCTTGGCGGCTTGCGGATCGGCTGGGGCTATGGCCCGCGGGACATGATCGAGGTCATGACGCGTATCCGGCAGCCTTTCAACCTCTCCGGGGTTCAACTGGCCGCAGCCGAAGCCGCCGTGCGCGACAGCGACTGGCTGACGCGCTGCGCGGAGTTGAACCGGGAGCAACGTGCGCGGCTGACCGGCGCGTTGCGACAGCTGGGCATCGGTTGCGACGAGGCGCACGGGAATTTCGTGCTGGCCCGGCTGGCCGACGAGGCGGAGGCGGCGGCGGCCGATGCGGCGCTGCAGGAAGATGGCATCATCGTGCGGCGCGTAACAGGCGACGGGTTTCCGGAGGGTCTGCGGATCACGGTCGGCGACGCCGCGCAGACAGGCCGCGTCATCGACAGCCTCACCCGCTGGCGGACCCGGACATGAGCGCGCCGATCTACGACCGCGTGGCGCTGATCGGGCTTGGGCTCATCGCGGGATCCATGGCCTGGGCGATGAAGCGCGCGGGCATGGCCTCCGAAGTCACGGGCTACGCCCGAAGCCAGGCCACGCGCGACACGGTGCGGCGGCTGGGGTTCTGCGACCGGGTCTGCGAAAGCGCAGCGGAAGCCTGCGAGGGCGCCGATCTGGTGGTGCTGGCCGTGCCCGTTGGCGTCATGGGAGCCGTCGCGGAAGAGATCGCACCCGCGCTGAAACCCGGTGCGACGGTGACCGATGTCGGGTCGGTCAAGCGCGACGTGATCCTTCAGGTCATGCCGCATATCCCCGAAGGCGTGCATTTCGTCGCCGCTCACCCGTTGGCCGGGACCGAGCATTCGGGGCCGGAATCGGGCTTTGCGGAACTCTTCGACAATCGCTGGTGCCTGATCGTGCCCACCGAAGATGCCGATCCCGACGCGGTGGCGCGCCTCAGCCGGTTCTGGGAACAGCTGGGCGCGAACGTCGACCAGATGGATCCGGATCACCACGACCTTGTTCTGGCGGTAACCAGCCATGCTCCGCACCTGATCGCCTACACGATGGTGGGTGTCGCCGACGACCTGCGCCGGGTGACCGACAGCGAGGTCATCAAGTATTCCGCCGCAGGGTTTCGTGATTTCACCCGCATCGCGGCCAGCGACCCCACCATGTGGCGCGACGTGTTCCTGAGCAACCGGGATGCGACGCTGGAAATCCTGGGCCGATTCACCGAGGAACTCTTCGCGCTGCAACGCGCGATACGGACCGGCGACGGCGATCAGCTGTTCGATTATTTCACCCGGACGCGGGCGATCCGGCGCGGCATCATCGAGGCCGGTCAGGATACCGCCGCACCGGATTTCGGGCGGAGCAAGACCCCGTGAGGCTGGCACTGATTCTGATCCTCTGCGCGGGGACCGTCGGTGCGCAGCCGCCGGAGAAATCCTTGCGTCCCATGGTGCGCGCGGCCGCCATCACGGAACCGGTCGTTGAACGGATTGCAGAGCGGGTCACCGAACCCGCAGTGAATGCGGAGCGCGCGAAGCGTCCGGTGAGGCAGAGAATGCAGGGCGGGCGCGACGCGGCAAGCGGGCGCCCGGCCGGGGCACGATCCTTGCGGCCAGCGCCACGCTCCCAAAGGGTCGTCGAACGCGCGGTGGCCGTGCGCCGGGAACGTCAGCGCGGCGCCGTCTGCGGCAATCAGGACATCCAGGGCAGTCCTGTTGGACGGATAAGAGGGCGGGTCACCGGTTGTGGCGTGAAAGACGCGGTCCGGGTTCGCTCGGTTTCCGGTGTCGCGCTGACCCAGAAAGCCGTGATGGATTGCCAAACCGCCGATGCTCTCAACCGTTGGGTCGCGAGCAGCGCCAAACCCGCGCTCAGCGGCATCAATGGCGGTCTCGCACGCCTGAAGGTGGCCGCGCACTACATCTGCCGAACGCGCAACCACAAGTCGGGCGCGCGCATTTCCGAGCATGGCAAGGGCCGGGCCATCGATATTTCAGGATTCCACATGCGCGACGGGTCGATCATCACGGTCGAAAACGGCTGGACCGCCGCCGGTACCAACCAGGCATTGCGCAAGATGCACCGCGGGGCCTGCGGCACTTTCGGCACGGTTCTTGGACCCGAGGCGGACAGCTATCACACGGACCATTTTCACTTCGACACCGCGCGTTACCGAAGCGGTTCCTACTGCCGCTGACCGACCGTCCAGGGCCGGCACGGCGGATCCTCGGCCATGTCCGGTCGAGCGCTACCGGATCACCAGGCTGGGGGCAGGGCCAAGCGGAATGAACCCGATCCACGTCGTGCCCCCCTCGAACCGCAGCGTCACATCGAGGTCGTTGGTACTACCGGTGCCGGACGCAAGCCCGCGCAGCATCCCCTCGATCTGCGGCCGGAACTCGGCTGGCAGGAGCCCCGCGTTCTGAGCGATGTCCAGCATCCGCTGCCAGTTCTCCGCCTTGACAGTCACCGCGCCCTCCGCCCGGCTGCCCGCATCGCGCACGACCTGGTCGGTGGCGAGAAACCGCATGTCGCCCCATTGCGCCTCGATCCGGCGCAGGTCGACCGCAACGGGCTGCGGGCGTCGATCCTCCAGCGTGCTGCGGTCGATGGGGGTGTCGAAGGTCACGGCCGCCTCCGCCCTGAGGCTGTCGAAGATCAGCGGCCAGTCGTCGGGCAGGCGCAGCGCCGCGCGGGGTGCGTCGCCGGGCGCGAAGGCCGCGATGTCGAACCGCATGTCGTAGCGTTCCGCGGGGTCGGTCTGGGTCAGCGCCAGCACCAGTGCCTCGCCGCCGAAGAGCCCGACGCCGCCCGCCTGCTCCACGCGGAACGGGCCGGAGGACAGTGACATGTTCTCCAGTTCCAGTGCGGCGCGGGGGTGCAGGTTCATGTCCGCGCGCGCGGCGTCGGCGAGCAGGAGCCAGCGGTCCTGCGGGGTCGCCACCTCGATCGGCGTTTCGGGCAGCAGGACGGCCACGTCGCCGGGCCAGATCGTGCGCGCCGAAAGTGTGAGCGCGTCGAGGCGTACCGCGAGACCGGTCTCCGGATCGGCCAGTTCCGGCGTGTCGAGATGTGCCTCCACCCGCATGGGAAACCCTCCCGGGTTCACGTCCGCCAGTTCCGCCTGCCACCCTTCGGCGCGCCGGTCCGCAAACCAGGCCGCGGTTCCGCGAACCAGCCAAATACTTGCGCCAGCCCACCACAGACACCAGAGCACCGCGACCCCCGCGCAGACCGAGATCAACCACCGCATGACGCGCGCACCCCTTTCACTTGCCGCGCGCACGGCTTACAGGGTGTCTCGCGCAAGAACCAGAGAGTGCGTCATGTGGGTCTTCGGCTACGGCAGCCTTCTTTGGAATCCCGGCTTCGAGGTCGCCGAGCAGGTCGTCGCCCGTCTGGCGGGCTATGCGCGGTCGTTCTGCATGAGTTCGATCCACCACCGCGGCACGGAGGAGAAACCGGGGTTGGTGCTGGCCCTCGACGAGGCACAGGGCGCGTCGTGCGAGGGGGTCGCCCTGAGGGCCGCACCGGGGACGGAGGACGCGACACTGGCCTACCTGCGGGAGCGGGAGCTGATCTCGTCGGCCTATCTGGAGCGTACTCTGCACCTCGATCTCGTGGACGGTCGCCGGGTGGAGGCAGTGACCTTTGTGGTCGATCCCAACCATGTCCAGTACTGCGGCGGCATTTCGCTGGAGGAGCAGGCTCGGATCATCGCCCACGCGGTTGGCGGGCGGGGCCCGAATACCGAGTATCTCTACAACACCGCGCTGCACCTTGCCGAACTCGGCCTCGCCGATCCCGATCTCGACTGGCTTGTACGCAGAGTGCAGTCAATACGCGACGCAACACCTTAAAATACTTGGCTCTTTGCCCCGGTTGTGGTGTAGGTTCATGGCCAAGGCCACAACAAACGGGCTTTGTTGGTAGCGAGAGCAGTTCATGGCGCAGCCCGAGACCGAGGTGAAACCGCAATTCTCCCAGCCGGTGCGGCAGGTGGTGCTGATGCTGGCCGTCCTGGGGCTGACAGGCTTCGGCGCGTTCGTTGCCCTGCCGCGGGTCCTGCCGGTGTTCCAGGCCAACCCCTACCTCAACGGTTTCATCTTCTTCGTGTTCGTCATCGGTGTGCTGGCGACGTTCTGGCAGGTGGCGCAGCTTATCGTGTCGGTCCGGTGGATCGAGCGTTTTGCCGCGGAAAACGAAGATCCGGGCAAAGCGCCGCGATTGCTGGCGCCGCTGGCCACGCTGCTGCGGTCGCGCGGGGTGCGGATGCAGATCAACGCGTCGTCGACCCGGTCCATCCTCGACTCGGTAGCGACCCGGATCGACGAGGCGCGAGAGATCACGCGCTATATCGTCAACCTCCTGATTTTCCTTGGGCTTCTGGGCACGTTCTACGGGCTGGCCACCACGGTTCCAGGGGTCGTCAACACGATCCGAAGTCTCGCGCCGCAATCGGGCGAGGGTAGTCTCGAGGTCTTTGGCCGGCTCATGTCCGGGCTCGAAACGCAGCTTGACGGCATGGGCGTGGCCTTTGCCTCTTCACTGCTTGGTCTTGCCGGATCGCTGGTGGTGGGGCTGCTGGAGCTGTTTGCCGGACACGGGCAGAACAGGTTCTACCGCGAGTTGGAGGAATGGCTCAGTTCGATCACGCGGCTCGGTTTCGCGTCGGGCGAGGACGGGCCGGGCGGGGAGGCTGGTGCGTTTGCCGCTCTTCTGGATCACATGGCCGAGCAGATGGAAAGTCTGCAGCAGATGTTCACCCAGTCGGACATCAACCGGGCGATGGTGGACGAACAACTGGGCGATCTGGCGGATGCGGTCGACTCCCTGGTGCGCAAGCTCGACGGAGAGAACGCGACGACCACCGCGCTGGCCCGGATGGCGGAAAGTCAGGAAAGGCTGATCGAGCATTTCGAGAAACACGGACCGGGCGAGGGGATCGACGCCGAGAGCCGGATGCGCCTGCGGTCGATCGACGTGCAGATGCTGCGGATCCTCGAAGAGATCAGCGCCGGGCGCCAGGAAAGCGTTGCGGAGTTGCGATCGGACCTCAACGCGCTGACCGAAGCCATTCGTGGGGAACGCGGCACCGTTCGCCAACTGCATGTGAAATCCGGACCGGAGAGCTGATCGATGGCGCTGTCTCGCCGCACAGGGCAACGGTTCCAGGCGTCGATCTGGCCCGGTTTCGTGGATGCGATGACCGGGCTGCTGCTGGTGCTGTTCTTCGTCCTGTCGATCTTCATGGTGGTGCAATTCATTCTGCGCGAAACGATCAGCGGGCAGGAGAGCGAGCTTGATGAGCTGGCGGGGGAGGTGGCGGCACTGGCACAGGCGTTGGGGCTGTCCGAACAGCGCGGCGCGCAACTCCAAACGCGGGTCGGCGAGCTGCGTGCGACGCTGAACGACAGCCAGGACCGCGTGGCGGAGCTTTCTGACGAGCTTGGGTCGGCGGAGGCGCAGATCGCGACGCTACTTGGGCAGCGGGATGAGGCGCGTCAGGACCTCGCCGCGGCGGAGACGCGCATCACCTCCTTCGAGGCGCAGGTCGCGGCGCTGATCTCCGAGCGGGACACGGTACTTGGCCGTGTGTCCGACCTCGAACAGCGCGAGGCGGAACTGACCGACCGGCAGGCGGAGGCGACGGCGCGAATCTCCGATCTGGAATCGCGGCAGGCCGAGTTGCTTTCGGAGCAGGAAGCGCTGAACCTTGCACTGGCGCAGGCCCGGTCCGAGATCGACGAGAGCACCGAGGCCGCGCGTCTGGCCGCAGCGCGGCGCGAGGCGCTGGAGACGCTGATCGCCGATCTGCGGCGCCGAAACGCCGATAGCCAGGCAGAGGCGGCGGCATTGGCCACGGATCTGGCGGCCACGCAAGACGCTCTGAGCGAAGAGGAGGCCGCGCGGCTGGCCGAGGCGGCGGCGGCGGAAAACCTGCGCGCGCGGTTGAAGGACGCGAACGCGGAACTGACCGCCATGACGCTGTCGCTGGAAGAGCAGCGGCGAGAGGCCGAGGAGACGCTGACGCTTCTGGCTGCGGCCGAGGCCGCGCGGGACGATCTGGACGAGCAGTTGATTGCCGCATTGCTGAGCCTGGAAGGGCAACAGTCAGAGCAGAGCGCGGTGCGGGCGCGCGCGGGGGTGCTGGAGGACGAGCTGGCGCTGGCGCGGACGCAACTGGATGCATCGCGGGCCGAGTTGGTCCTGTCCCAGGACGCACTTGCCGGGGCGGAGGCGCGCGCGGATGACCTCGAAACGGCCAACGCCGCGCTGCGCAGCGATCTGGCGGAGGCCCAGGCCCGGATCGCGGGGCTCGAAGGCACGGAGGCCGAGCGTGGCGGCGCGCTCGCACAGGCGAATGCGCGGATCGCGGAGCTTCGAGGGGAACTCGAGCAGGCGCGCGCGGCGGCTGAAGACCGGATCGCGACGCTGCAGTCGGAAAACGATGCCGCCCGGGCAACCGCCGAATCCCGCATCGCCGAGCTGGAGGCCGAGATCCGCCAGACACAGGATGCGGCCGCCGAACGTGTCGCCGCACTCGAGGCGGCCCGCCAACAGGATCGCGACGCGGCCGCCGCGCAGATTGCCGCGCTCTCCGCCGACAGGGCCGATCTGGAAGGACGTCTTGCCGCGGCCCTGCAACGGCTCGAAGAAAGCCAGTCCACGGCCGATCTCGACCGGGACGCTCTGCGCAAGCGGTTGGCGGAGGCGCTGGCTGCGAAACTGGCCGCGGAGACACTGGCGCAGGACAGGACGACGGAGGCCGAGAAACAGTCGGCCCTGCTGGCCGCCGCCCGCAAGGAACTGGCGAGCGAGGAGCAGACCAGCACGAAAGCCCAGCGGCAGGCCGCGCTGCTGAGCCAGCAGGTGGCGGCCCTGCGCGAGCAACTGGGACAGGTGCAGTCGCTGCTCGACGAAGCGCGGGAACGCGATTCAGCGCGCGAGGTGCAGCTTGAGTCGCTCGGATCGCAACTCAACACCGCACTGGCCCGCGTTGCGGCGGAGGAACGGCGCCGCAGGCAGCTGGAGGAGGCCGAGCGCGAACGGCTGGAAGCGGAACGCGCACGGCTGGAGGCCGAGGCGCAGGAACTGGCCGCGACGGCCGAGGAACTGGCGGCCGAAGCGGCGGACCTCGCGAAATACCGTTCTGAGTTCTTTGGCCGGCTCAGGGATGTCCTGGGCACGCAGGAAGGCGTGCGTATCGTGGGCGACCGGTTCGTGTTCTCCTCCGAAGTGCTCTTTGCCCCGGCGGAGGCGAATCTCTCCGATGACGGAAAGGCGGAGATCGCAAAGGTCGCCTCGATTCTGACTGCGATCACCGACGACATTCCGCCTGAAATCGATTGGGTTCTGCAAGTCGACGGGCACACGGACAATGTGCCGTTCTCGGGCACCGGGCGCTACGCCGACAACTGGGAGCTGAGCCAGGCGCGAGCACTGTCCGTGGTGCGCTTCATGACCTCCGAACTGGGGATCGATCCGACGCGGCTGTCTGCCAACGGCTTCGGGGAATACCAGCCGGTCAATCCAGCCGACACCCCCGAAGCGCGGGCCCAGAACCGGCGCATCGAGATCAAGTTCACGGAGAAATGACCTTTATTTTGGCTTGGCGTTCGTCGTGAGCGTGCTCGTCAAACGGCCGAACGACAGAGCTACGCGTCGGGTTGAGAGCGCTTCTCCGCAGGCGATGTGCGATTCCGGGCGCTCCGGACGCAACAACGTGCCTCAAGCACAGTCGATCGCGTGCCGCAAAGAAAACTCCCCCGCCGATACGGGACCAGCGGGGGAGGGATACAGTGCCGCGATGACGCGCGATCGCGTCAGTCCGCGGTGAGCAGAGGCGGCTTGTTCTTGCCGAGGCGCGGGTTGGCCGGGCCTTCGATTTTCAGATCGAGTTCGCCGGCTTTCACGCCGACGCGAACCACACCGCCCTTGGCGAGCTTGCCGAAGAGCAGCTCCTCCGCCAGCGGCTTCTTGATATGCTCCTGGATGACGCGGCCCAGCGGGCGCGCGCCCATCTTGTCGTCGTAGCCCTTGTCCGCAAGCCATTCGGCCGCCGGCTTGGTCAGGTCGATGGTCACGCCGCGATCCAGAAGCTGTGCTTCCAGCTGCAGGACGAATTTTTCGACCACCTGCAGGATGACCTCCTTCGACAGCGGAGCGAAGGAAATCACGGCGTCCAGACGGTTGCGGAATTCCGGCGTGAACATGCGCTCGATAGCGGCGGTATCTTCGCCCTCACGGCGCTCGCGCCCGAAGCCGATGGCGGCCTTGGCCTGTTCCGCGGCGCCTGCGTTGGAGGTCATGATCAGGATCACGTTGCGGAAATCCACAGTCCGGCCGTTGTGGTCGGTCAGTTGGCCGTGGTCCATGACCTGCAGCAGGATGTTGTAGACATCCGGATGCGCCTTTTCGATCTCGTCCAGCAACAGCACACAATGCGGGTGCTGGTCGACACCATCGGTGAGCAGGCCGCCCTGGTCGAAGCCGACATAGCCCGGAGGCGCGCCGATGAGGCGACTGACCGCATGCTTCTCCATGTACTCGGACATGTCGAAGCGCAGCATCTCCACGCCCAGCGTGTCGGCGAGCTGTTTGGCGACCTCGGTCTTGCCGACGCCGGTGGGACCGGTGAAGAGGTAGTTGCCGATGGGCTTCTCCGGTTCACGCAGGCCCGCGCGGGCGAGCTTGATCGCCGACGCCAGCGCTTCGATTGCCGGGTCCTGCCCGAACACGACCCGCTTCAGGCTGCGTTCGAGGTCCTTGAGCACCTCCGCATCGTCCTTGGAGACGTTCTTCGGCGGGATGCGGGCGATCTTGGCCACCACGGCCTCGATCTCCTTCACGCCGATGGTCTTGCGGCGCTTCGATTCGGCCAGAAGGTGCTGTGCCGCACCGGCCTCGTCGATCACGTCGATGGCCTTGTCGGGCAGTTTGCGGTCGTTGATGTAACGCGCCGACAGTTCGACGGACGTCTTGATCGCGTCATTGGTGTATTTCACCGAATGGTGCTGCTCGAAATAGGGCTTTAGGCCCCG
>CBDUPF010000134.1:0-10445 GCA_965369035.1 uncultured Aliishimia sp. | reverse complement strand
CCACGACATGGATTGGCTGCAGGCCCACATCCGCGACGGTGAGGACGTGACGATCCGTTCGCTCACCAACGACATGACCATCCTCGTGCTCGCCGGGCCGAAATCCCGCGAAGTGCTGGCGGCGGCGTCCCGCGGCGACTGGTAACGGGAGTCGTTCCCCTGGCTGTCGGTACGCGAGGCCTTTGTCGTCATCGCGCCCGCCACCGTGATGTCGGTCAGCTTCTCGGGCGAGCTTGCTGCGCCCGCAAGGTCAGATCAGCGGACGCCGCATCACCTCGCTGTCCGGGTCGACACCGGCGATCTCGCACAGGCGCTTGTAGCTCCGGACCGTCAGGTATCCCTCGTGCCATTCGGCCACGCCGAGATCGCGCATGCGCTTCAGCGTCTTGTTGGTGTGGACCAGCGAAAGCCCCAGCGCATCGGCAAGATCCTGCTGCTTGTAGGGCAGACGCATGCGCCCGTTCTCGACCAGGCCCAGCCCCCTGGCGCGGTCATGCAGCCGGACAAAGGCGCGCGCGATGCGGTCGATCCCGCGCAAATGCCCGAGCACGGCAAGGCTTTCGCCCAGGAAATGTTCCTCGATCGCGGCGATCCAGGTCAGGTCGAACGCCCGTTCGGGATGGTCCCGAAACAGGGACCAGAGAGCCTTTCGGTCGAACACGCACAGTTTCATGGCCGTCGTCGCCTCGACCGAATGCTGCATCTGGTTCATGACACCGGCCTGCAACCCTATGAAATCGCCGGGTATCACGAAATTGATGACCTGGCGTTCGCCCGACTGCAGCGTCTTGTACCGCAGGCCCAGACCTTCGAGCGCGGTATAGAGCTGCGGGCTGTTCGACCCTTCCACCATCAGCGTGGTTCCGGCATCGACATGCAGTTCGCCGGACTTGAACCGCCGCATGAAGTCGACCTCGCCCTCGGTCATCTCGACGAAGGCCGGTCGCTTTCGCAGGGGACAGTTCCTGCAATCGGTTACCATCGGCAATATCTCCGCCCCTATGTCACAGTTTAATGCGTTTCCCGGTGCAATCGTATACGGTCACACGATGACCAACAAAGACGTAATGGAAAGAAGCACGAATCGCTCAGCTGGATCGGGTCCCTCAGCGGAACCGGTTTTCCTGGTGCTGGAAAGCGATGTACTGATCGCGACGGATATCGAGGGATCGTTGAAATCGATCACCCCGTGCCGCGTGATCCACGTCAACGAGGCCGGGAAGATAGATGCCGTCCTGCGCGGAGAGGACCGCATATCGGCCGCATTCCTGGACATATGCTTTGACAAGGTGGTCGAGAAAGGACTCGACCGGACGCTCTGCGATCACGGAGCCCGCATCATCTCGACCGTCGGGGAGTACGAACAGGCGCAGGCGCTGGCACGCGGCTGGGGAATGCTGATCCGGCCCTTCACCGACGACATGATCCGCAACGTGGTGCAGCCGACACCATGACGAGAACCCGTCAGCGGTTGCGCCCCCGGGCGGCGCGCCCCGCCTGCATCCCAATGGCGAAACCTTCGGCGATCTGAACGAGCGGCTCCCGAGGCGGAGGAGGGGGAGCAGGCTCCCTTGCCCCGGACTGCCGTGCGGAAGACCGCCGTGCGTTTCCGGACGGATATGCCGCCAGCACGAGGAAGATCACGCCCAGGACAAGAAACAGGGCGCCGATCGTGGCGTAGGCCACGACCATGCCCTGGTAGGTGGCGATCAGCACCCAAAGCGCGGCGGTCAGGCAGAAGAACCCTGCCACCGCGAGCAACAGCCCGACGATGCAGAAAGCGGCGGTGATGGCTGCGGAGCGCGCGTAGCTGCGCACGCTCGCCGTCAGCCCGTGGATCAGCCCGCTCACGGTTACTTGCGCCCGAAGACGAAGCCCAGCAGGAAGCCAACGCCGACTGCGATTCCGACGGCCAGAGCCGGCTGGTTGCGCACTGCTTCTGTGGCCTGCTGGCCGAGTTCCTCCGCCTGATTCTGGGCCGACTTGAGCTGTTGCTTTCCGGTGTCGCGCAATTGACCGGCCGTGTCGCGCACCTGCTTTGCGGCGGCTTCGCGCGACGATTTGCCAAGGTCGGAAATCGTTTGCGTGATGTCCGACAGATCCTTCTTCAGCGCCGCGATCTGCTGAGACAGTTGCTGGACATCGTCCTGAGGCGACGCGGTATCGCTTTTCGTCTGTGCCATGTTGAATCGATTCTCCTTGAAATTGACCAGTCGTGTACCAGACGCGCGAAGCGTCCGTCAGTTCCATCACGTCGGGTTGACCCTGCCGGACCTGCTATTGCGGATCGTACAGACCCATCGTGCCAGGGTCCAAGCAAAAGAAATCGTGGAACCTTCAGCCGCGCCGGTAGTTTGGAAGCAGATCGCAAATGCAACAGCCTATTGGAGGTAACAATGCTTTACTGGGCACTTCTCTTCCTCGTGGTCGCAGTGATCGCCGGCCTGTTCGGATTCGGCGGAATCGCTTCGGCTTCGGCCGGGATCGCACAGATTCTGTTCTTCATCTTCCTGGTGCTCTTCGTCGTGGCGTTGATCGCCCGCGCCCTTCGCGGCCGCACGCCCTGAACGCGGGTCGCGCAACCAGACAGATGACCTGAGCGGCACACCCGCCTGCGTTGGTCGCCGATCCGGTCGAGGGAGCCTCGATAGCTTGGCGACGATGGCCAGATTCTCGGACAGCCATACCCTCGGCACGGTGATCTTGGCACGAGTTTTCCTGGGTGGGTAACGAGTGGAAAGAAACGAGTGAAAGACCCTGCACCGTTAGCGCAGGGTCTTTTTTTCGCACGTTTTTTCAGGCGATCAGCGTTTCGGTGCTGGCGAAGAACATCGCCTGGCTGACCGCGGATTCGACCTGATCCTCGGAGTAGGGCTTGGTGATCAGGAACGCGGGTTCGGGCCGCTCCCCCGTCAGGAGACGTTCCGGGAAGGCAGTGATGAAGACGACCGGAATGTCCCCCATATCCGCAAGAATGCGGTTGACCGCGTCGATGCCGGAGGATTTGTCCGCCAGCTGGATGTCGGCGAGGATCAGGTCCGGCGGATCGCGGTGGGCGAGTTCGACCGCGAGATCGCGCGTTCTGGCGACGCCGGTCACGTCATGCCCCATGTTTTCCACGATGGCGGAGATATCCATGGCGATGACGGGTTCATCCTCGATCACCATGACGCGACCCTTGATCGCGCCTTGCATTTCGCGACGCGCGATGGACAGCAGCTCCTCGGCTTCCTCGCGCGCCACGCCGATGATCGACGAGATTTCCTCGACCGGGAACCCCTCGATACTGTGCAGAAGCAGCGCCTCGCGCGTGTTGTGGGTCAGCCCGGACAGACGCCATTGCGCTCGTGCCTCCGGCGTGTCCGGTGATTCGGCCTCGTCTATCGGGGCGCCGGAGGAATTCCAGATCTGGTGGAAGGTATGGAAGAGCGCCGTCCGCGGCTTCAGCCCGCTGTCGAACAGGTCGCTGTCGGCCAGGACAGCCTCCAGCGTCGCGATGGCATAGTGATCCCCTGTTTTCTGATTTCCCGTCAGTGCTCTTGCATAGCGGCGCAGGTAGGGAAGTTCCTGCGCAATCTGCTCTGCAAGACCGTTCTGGCGTTCTGTGTCCATCTTGGGAGTGTCCTCAAAAAATTCTGTTACGCGGGGAACCAAACGCCGAAAGACATGTTAGGTTCCCGCCTGGGCGCAAAACTGCGCCCATATGGATAGTGGCAAAAAAACGACGAGATGGCAAAAAACCGCAGGACCCCAATCTTGGATAAGCAAATCGACGAAAATCTTCGGCGTGTCTATTCCGAGACGTTGAGCGAGCCCGTTCCCGAACGGTTCACGCAGTTGCTGGAGCAATTGCGCCAGCAGAAGTCTGCTCAATCCGATACATCATCCGAGGATGACGAGTGACCGCCTCCATGGATCCAAAAGACGAATTGATCGAGCATCTGCCCGCAATGCGTGCCTTTGCTCTGAGCCTGACGCGCAACCCCGCCGCGGCCGATGACCTCGTCCAGGATGCCGTGGTGAAGGCATGGAGCAATTTCGACAAGTTCCAGCAGGGCACGAACATGCGCGCGTGGCTCTTTACCATATTGCGCAACACCTACTACTCGCTCTGCCGCAAGCGGCGGCGCGAAGTGGAAGACCCCGATGGCGTGATGGCCGGGCAACTCTCGGAAAAGCCCACCCACGATGGCAACCTCGCGATGGCCGACTTTCACGAAGCCTTCGCCCAGCTGAGCGACGAGCACCGGGAGGTGCTGATCCTGGTGGGCGCGGAAGGTTTCTCCTGCGAGGACGTGGCCGAGATGTGCGGCTGCGCGGTGGGCACGATCAAGAGCCGGACCAACCGGGCGCGCAAGCGGCTGAAGGAACTGATGCATCTCGAGGACAATGAAGAACTCGAGATGACGGACCGTGCGACCATGGCTATCGTGAACGGAAAGCCGGCTGCATGACAACCTCGGCCGTGCGGCGTCGCGCCTTGCAACCGAAACTGGCTGCACGGCTGGTGATGGTATTGAGCATCGCGATCATGCCGTTGGGGCTGATTTCCGTCTACCAGACGCACCGGGTGCTCAAGGAACGCCAGAGTCTTTCCGAGACGGCGCTGCTGGAACGAACCCAGCAGGCCGTGTCGGACGCGCGCGAACTGATCCAGTCCGCCATGAGCACGGCCGAAACGCTGGCCTACGCGGTGTCGGTCCTGCCGCCCGCCGAAAGAACCTGCGACGCGCTGATGGTCCGGATCGTCCGGGAGACCGAGAATTTCGCCTTTGCCGGCTTCCACGAAGCCGACCGCGGCTTTGCCTGCGATTCTCAGGTCAGTCAGCCCGACGGCGCCTTGCGGGTGCCGCCGTCGCTGCCGCAGGACGATCCCGAAACCCCGCAGGTGATCATGCAGCCGTTGGAGTTTCTGGGCGGGGTGGCCACGCTCAGCGTCACGGCACCGGTCATCGTCGACGGGCAGTATCGCGGCGCCGTCTGGATCGCCGTTCCGGTGTCGGCGCTCAGCACGGCGCTGTCGGCCTCGTCGGAGGATGTCGATCTCGTCCTGTTCCAGCGGAACGGAGAGCTTATCGCGACGGACGATTTCGGTGACAACCGCCGGTCGGTACTGCCGGAAGGCCGCCAGCTCGCAGACCTGGCGGCGCAGGGGCGCGTCTCGTTCCGCGGACGCAATCGCGACGGCGATGCGCGCGATTTTGCCATGTCCCCCATCGTGGAGGGCCGAGTCTTTGCGCTGGGCAGTTGGGAACCGCAGCACCGCGGCATCGCGCTTCCGGCCTACGAGGAGGCCGTGGCGCTCTACTTTCCGCTGGCGATGTGGGCGATTGCCATCGGCGTGGCCTATGTCGGCGTTCACCGCCTGGTGATCCGGCACGTGCGGCGCCTGCGCCGATGGATGCGGCAGTACTCCGCCGGGCAGACCGACATCGGCGAGGCGCGGCTCGACAACGCGCCGGAGGAGCTCGAGGTGGTCGCCGACGCCTTTCGCGCGATGACCGCCCGGATGTCGGAGCAGGACAGACGGCGCGAGGACGACCTGCGCGAAAAGACGGTTCTGCTGCGCGAGGTCCACCACAGGGTCAAGAACAACCTCCAGCTGATCTCCAGCATCCTGAACATGCAGATCCGGAACACGGAGATCGCCGAATCGAAACGGATCCTGCGCCAGGTGCAGGACCGCGTCCTCGCCCTGTCGGCCATTCACCGGTATCTCTACCTCTCGCGCAAACTGTCGCTGGTCCGGGCGGACGAGTTGCTGAAGGAGATCATCCAGCACCTGGTGACGTTGGGCTCTCTCGACGAGACCAGCCACCGGATCCAGCTGGCCACGGAACTCGATCCGGTCGAGATCACGCCGGATCAATCGGTGCCGCTTTCCCTTCTGGCCACCGAAGCCGCGATGAACGCGGTCAAGTACTGTGGTATCGACGGGGACGAGCAACCCTGGATCAACATCGCGCTGAAGCAGCGCGAGGATGGCGATCTGGTCCTGAGCGTGGTGAACTCGCTGGCCCGGAATCTGTCGGAAACCGATCTGGACGACCGGCCCGACGGCACCGGGCTGGGCTCGCGGCTGATCCAGTCGTTCGTGATGCAGCTCAACGGGACGCTCGACGTCCAGGCCCTGCCGAAACGCTATGAGCTGCATGTCGTCTTCCCGCTTGAGGAACCCCGGAAAAGCGGTCTGAACGACATCGACTGACCCCGCAATCCGCGGCAGGCAGGGAACTTCGACGGGCATGGCGGCGTTGACAACGCACAAACCCCGAAGACAGGAGATCCCCATGATTCGTTACAGTTTTCCCCTCTTGAGCCTTCTTGCCTTTGTCGCGCTTTCCGCCTGTGAAACGGTCGAAGGTGCGGGCGAGGATATCGAGAAGGCCGGACAGGCCATCTCCAATACGGCCGAGGAAGCCGACGAGGGGTGACGCGTGACGTCTGGCGGAGTGCGCCCTGGATGGTGCAACCGCCGTCGACCGTTCCGCGCACCGCGTCTTCTCACCGACCGGCCAAGTTCTGAATAGCTTTGAAAAACAACAAGGGGGGCCGAGGCCCCCCAAAAACATTCGCACATGATAGCCGGGATCAGTCGTCCTTCTTGAGCGCCGGAGCGCCCGAGGCCATATCGGTGCCGCGATATTCGAACCCGGCCTTCTTCCACGCGCCGAAGCCACCCTCCATATGGGCGATGCGGTCGAACCCTCCGGACAGCAGCTTTTCCGCGACCTTGCCGGAGCGTGCGCCCGACCCGCAATGCAGAACGATGCGCTTGCTTGTCTGGTCCGGCAGTCCGCGCGGTTCGAAAAAGGCCATCGGCATCAGCAGCGCGCCGTCGATATGTTCGAACATGTACTCCGCCGGCGTGCGGACATCGATCAGCACGATCTCGCCCGCCTTGAACGCGTCGTTCACCTGTTGTGGTGACCAGTTTTCTATCTTGCTCATGGGATCCTCACATCCTGTTTGCTGGTATCTTGAAGTAGCTGTGCCCGTCGTCCTCCGGCGGCGGCAGTCGGCCACCGTCGAGATTCACCTGCAGCGCGTGCAGCATCCTGTCGGGCAGCGACAGCGTCGCGTCGCGCTCTTCCCGCAGCTTGACGTAGGCGTCTTCGGACACGCCGCCGCCGATGTGGATGTTGTCCTCGCGCTGTTCGCCGACCGTCGATTCCCAGGCCGGATCGTCGCGGTCGTCGGTGCCGTAATCGTGGCCGATGAAGATCCGGTGGCTGTCAGGGTGGTCCAGAATCCGCATCAGGGACTGGTAGAGCTCCCTGGCGGATCCGCCCGGGAAGTCGGCGCGGGCGGTACCTGCATCGGGTTGCATGAATGTGTCATGGGCAAAGATCGCATCGCCGATCACGTAGGTGACGGAGCCGAGCGTATGGCCGGGCGACAGCAGGACCCTGGCCGAAATATCGCCAAGGGTGAAAGTGTCGTCATCCTCGAACAGCCGGTCGAAGCGGCTGTCGGGATCGAACGCGTCGGGCAGGTTGTAGAGACCGCGCCAGATCTCCGCGATCTCGCGCACCTTGGCCCCAATGCCGGTTTTCGCGCCGGTCCGTTCCTTGAGCCAGGCGGACGCCATGAAATGATCCGCATGCGGGTGCGTGTCGAGTATCCACTCGAGCTCCAGCCCCTCGCGCTCGAGAAACCGAAGCGCCCATTCGGCCTGATCGAAACTCGTCCGTGCCGAGCGGGGGTCGAACTGCTGCACGACGTCGATCAGAGCGGCCTTTTTCGTGCTCTCGTCGATGCAGATGTACTGGCAGCTTCCGGTGTCAGGTTCGTAGAAACCCACGACACGGGGGCTGCCGTCGCCATTCGGGCGACTGATCCTGTGAAAAGGTTCCTCCAACGTTTCTCTCCCTCCTTGAAGGCGGTTCGAATGCAAGCCGGCGGAAACGGAGCTTTGCCCTTGTCGCGGACATCTATGCCTGCCAAGTGTGTCAATTGTCCAATCGTTCCGCCATGGTTGCATGCATTGCAGACTATCAACATCGGAGGCCGGGACGCGGTTCCCGGAGATGTGCCAGACGCCGTGCGGGCCATCGGAACCGGCTGGCGAACGGCCGCGTTCGATTGCTGCCGGCGCAAGTTGTCCGGATCGCGGCCACAAGCCGTTTGTCCGGCCATGGGAGCGTCAGAGCGGTTCGGAAAACGCAGGATGAAAACGAGGGAGTGAGCAGCGCATGAGTGAAGGGCAGGCAATGACGCTGGGCGATGTCGCCGACCGTATCAAGGACACAAGCTCGCAAGACCGTGTGACCGCTGCGGATATCGTCGACGCCGTGGGCAAACGCAGCCTTCATGCTCTACTGCTTGTTCCCGCGCTTCTGGCCGCCACGCCCCTGTCGGGTATTCCCGGGCTGTCGATGGTGTGCGGTCTGCTGATTGCGCTGATCTCCGTCCAGCTCCTGCTGAGCTTCGACAGGGTCCGGTTGCCCGGAGTGTTGATGCGCCGTTCGGTGGACGGCCCCACCCTGCGCAGTGCGCTCGACAAATCGCGCCCGGTGATTTCATGGATCGATCGCCGCACGCGACGCAGGCTCACGGGCCTCTTCCATCGTCCGGTCATCTACGTGCCCGAACTTCTGTGCCTGCTCTCCGGACTGGTGATGCCGGTGCTGGAGTTCATTCCGTTCTCGGCGTCGATCGTCGCCACCGGGGTCTGCCTCCTCGCATTGTCGATGCTGACCCGTGACGGGCTGTTTTTCATCCTGGCGATGGTTCCCTACGCGGGATTGGGGACCCTGTTGGCCAGCAAGCTGCTTTGATTGCCAGGGACCCGGGCGTCAGGAGCAAGGCGAACTGTCCCCGCGGCTCCTGTCCCCTTCCTCGCCGATCTGTGCGCAAAGATCGCGGAACGCCGGTTTCAACCCCTCCTCCAACGTCGGATGGTAGAAGGGCATGCCCAGCAGGTCCGCGACCCGCAATCGCGCCTCGATCGCCCAGCCGAGCAGGTGTGCCAGGTGCGCCGCATCGGGTGCGCAGAGGCTGGCTCCGGTCAACCGCCCATCGGCCCGGCGTGCGTAGAGACGGCAGAGGCCGCCGGTACGCGCCTCCACCCGTGCCCGGCCCTGGTCGTCGTAGCTGGCCTCCGCACAGGCGTGATCGGTATCCTCGGGATCGGGCACATGACCGACGGTTGCGCTTTCGGGCCGGGTAAAGGTGATCGCCATGGGCGCGAGACGCTCGAACCTGCGGACATCCGGGTAGCGCGCCGCGTTCTGTCCCGCAATCGTGCCCTCATGCGCAGCTTCGTGGAGCAGCGGTCGGTCGGAGTTGGCGTCGCCCGCGACAAAGACCCCGCTGTCACCGATTTGCAGTGTTTGCGGATCGACCTCTGGCAGGCCCCGGTCATCGGTTGCAATGCCCGCCGCACCAAGGTTCAGCGTATCGAGATCGGCGGGACGGCCCGCGGCGACAAGAAGGCGGTCGAAGACCTGCGAGTGCCCTTCGCACGTCACCCGCACACCGCCCGGATCCCGAGCGATCTCCGGCTCGACGTTCAAGTGGATCGTCACTTCGCGCTGCAACAACTCATGCAGACGCTTCGACACGTCGCGGTCCTGTTGTCCGCCCACCGTGTCGCCCATGTCGAAAACCTCGACCCTGACGCCCAATCGGGCCAGGCCCTGCCCGAGTTCCAGCCCGATGGGTCCCGCGCCGATGACCGCGACGGAACCGGGCAGATCCTCCAGCTCGAAAATGTTCCGGTTGGTGAGGATCAGGTCGGAGACCGCGTCGAACGCGCCGGGAATTGCCGGCGACGAGCCGGTGGCGATCACGATGGCGCGGGCCGTGACCCTGCGCCCGTCATCCAGTTCCAGCCGGTCCGGCGCGCAGAAGGACGCGCGCGCCGTCACGCGAACCTCCCCGGGTATCTTCTCGATCGATCTCAGAACGCCATCCACGAACCGGTCACGCTCCGCCCGCAACCTGCGAAAGACGGCGACGCCATCGACCTCCGCCCGGGCTTTGACACCGAAGTTGGCCGCGTGGTGCACCGCATGCGCGGCATCGCCCGCGGCGATCAGCAGTTTCGACGGCATGCAGCCGACGGTGGCGCAGGTCGTGCCGGCAAAGCCCTCGTCGATCAGCAGGGTCCGTGCACCGGCCTTGCGGGCATGTCGTTCCGCCGAGAGTCCGGCCGTTCCGGCCCCGATCACGGCGACATCGCATTCCAGGTCGCTCATCCGGTTTCTCCCTTTTTCATGAAAGGATGGCCAATCGCTGGCTCCCTCGTGTTTGCAACGCGCTCCTTCAAACCGGAGTTCCCGCAAGGTCAAAACGGCTCATCACACGACAGCCGAAATTTCAGTGAATTCGCCGGGAACCGAAGCCGCGTTGCAGGTGTTGGAGGTGCGAAGGATGAGTTCGGACAACAGGAAGACAGGGTCGCTTCAGACGGCAGTACGGCCGCGCCACTCACGCAAGAA
>CBDUPF010000133.1:0-10456 GCA_965369035.1 uncultured Aliishimia sp. | reverse complement strand
CGCCAGAAAAGGGAATCCCCCGCGAGAGAGTCAGCGTCAGCGCAAGTTGGTATAACATGTTTGGAGTGTCTCCAAATTCACTGCTGCCAAGAGGCGGGGCTTGACCATGGTTTCCTGCTGACTGGCGGGCGGGTGAGTTCTTCGAAGTCGGCTTTGGCAAGGCGGCAGATGACCAGGTTTCGGGACACATGGTGCACGCTGCACGACAGCGATGTGATCCAAGGCCGGTGGCGTCGGAGTTTGGCGCCATGTCACGGGGGTCCGCTCGAGAAACCGCCGCCGTATTGTTGCGCTGCTTTTGTACCCAGGAAAGGCGCGGTCCCGCTCCGGTTGACCTGTGTCAGTCGTCGAGCAGCAGGTAGACGCGGCGGTTCTGGCGGCCCTTCTTCTCGATCTTGCCGAGGCGCACCACGCCGATTTCACCGGTGCGGGCGACATGAGTACCGCCGCAGGGTTGCAGGTCTATCGTCTTCGCCCCGCTGCCGATGCGCACAAGCCGGATGTGCCCGCTGCCGCGCGGCGGCTGGACGGACATCGTCTTTACAAGCGCAGGGTTGGCGTCGAGTTCCGCCTCCGTGATCCATTCCTCGGTCACGGGTGCATCGGCCGCGACGAGTTCGGCAAGCATGGCGTCGATCGCGTCCCGGTCCTGCGGCGCTTCGGGCATGTCGAAATCGAGCCGCCCGCGCGCGGCGCTGATCGACCCGCCGGTCACCGGGCAGGGAATCGCCACCGACAGCAGATGCAGCCCGGTGTGAACGCGCATGTGCCGATGGCGCCGGTCCCAATCGAGCGTCTGGTTGACCTCCATCCCGACCCTGGGCATTTCGCGCGCCTCGGACGGGACGAGGACGATGGCCCCCTCCTCGCCCTTCACAGCCGTGGCAATGCCCAGCGTGCCGCCGGCCCAACTCAACGTGCCGCTGTCGCCGGGCTGCCCGCCGCCGGTGGGGTAGAACACCGTCCGGTCGAGCACGATACCCCCTTCGGGCGTCACGGCTTCGACCCGCCCGGTCGCCTCGCGCATGTAGGCGTCGTCACGGAACAGCATCCTGGTCACTCGTCTGTCTCCTCTGGATCGTCGCCGTCCGTATCCAGCTCGGTCTCCGGTTCAGGCGCCGCTTCGGTTTCCGGATGCGCCGACCGCAAAGCGTCGGGGTTGCGCAGCCAGACATCCTGTTGCGGGAACGGGATCTCGATCCCTTCGGCCATGAAGCGTTCGGCGATCTTGTGGTTCATTTCGGAATGGACAGACAGCTTCCAGTTGACGTCGCGCAGGATCGCCCGGATCTCGAAATCGAGCGACGAGGCGCCGAATCCCTGGAAGATCACGGCGGGTTCCGGATTCATCAGGACCAACGGGTGCGAGGCCGCGACCTCCTTCAGGATCTTCTCCACCTTCCGCGTGTCGCTGCCATAAGCAACCCCGACCGGCACGATCACGCGGCCGACCGTGTTTCCACGGGTGAAGTTGGTGACAGTACCACTTATCAGGTCGGAGTTCGGCACGATCACGTCGGTCCGGTCGAACGTCTCGATCCGGGTGGAGCGGACGGAGATGTCGCGGACATAGCCTTGCTGTCCACCTACCTCGATCCAGTCGCCCTCCGAAATCGGCCGCTCGATCAGCAGGATGATGCCGGAGACGAAGTTCGACACGATGTTCTGCAGGCCGAAGCCGATGCCGACCGACAGCGCCCCGGCGACGATGGCAAGCGAGCTGAGGTCGATCCCAGCCGCCGTGATCGCGATGACGGCTGCAAGAGAGATCCCGACATAGCCCAGCCCGGAGACCAGCGCGTTCTGACCGCCCACGTCGATCCGCGTCTTGGGCAGGACCGACCCCTTGAGCGCGGATTGCAGCAGCCGGGTCAGCACGTAGCCGACGCCGAAGACCAGCGCGAAGGTCATGAAATCGGTGGGAGATATCGTTGTGTCCCCGATCGTGAACCCGCGCAGGAAGGCCGTCCAGAGCTCGGTCAGATCGGCAATCCGCACGCCCCAGACCAGCGCCAGAAGGGGGCTTACGAGGATCACCAGCACCAGCCCGATGAGGACCGCCACCAGGCTGTCACGCGCGGCGACGCCCTGCCCCGAAAGCAACCCGTAGACGTCGCTTGCAAAGCGCTGAAGCGTCATCACGAACCCGAGCAGCGCGAGGCTCAGGATCGTCGGATAAAGCAGCGCGTTGCCGAACCCCGCATAGCCGATACCCGTCATGACCGGGGCCGCGACCGAAACCACCTGCGCGACAAGACCCGCCCACCGGACGATGCGCGAGACGCCCTGTCCGACGGTGGGATGGTCCTTCCCGTCCGCCTCGCCATGATGCGCATATCTCCGCAGGAGGCCGCCGATGCGGTACATCACGAGCCCCAGCATCACCACGATGGGAAACGCGATCACCGCCTGCGAGGAGCGCGAGATGTCCGACAGCGAAAACATGAGCTCCACCGCGCCGCGCAGAACGACAAGCAGCGCCATGATCGTCATGTAGAACCGTGCCCAACTGCGGGCGGTCGGCGACATCGGCAGGATCGCGTCGTCGTCGATGCGCGCGAACAAGCGTTCGGCCAGCCACCGGAAACCCAGCAGAAAGACACCCCAGATCGGCAGCGCATCGAGGACCGCACTGCCAAGCGTTCCGGCCATGCCGGTGACGTAGACAGCCTCCGTCAGCGCGTAGAGTCCCGCAAGCGGCAGCGCGATCCGCAGAAGTGAGACAACGAAACTCCAGACACCGGAGCCGCGCCCTCCCATCCTGCGCAGCCGGTCGCCCAGCATCATGGCCCATCGTCGACCACGGGTCAGCAACACCAAGCCCACCACCAGCAGCATCAGGACTTGCGGCAGATTCTCCTCTGCCCGCGCCATGAGGTTCTCGTCCGCAAGAATGCGCCGCTCCGCCAGGACGTCGGAAAACGCGGCGCCCGTGTCCTGCAACGCGTCCGGCCAATTCACGGGGTTGAGCGGTGATGGCCCGAGCGAAAGCAAACGCTGGGCCTGACGCTCGCGAATGACGGAGTCGATCTGGCGGATCAGCCCGTCCGCGCGGGTATAGGCCTCCTGCGCGGTCTGGACCGGCCCCAGCAGTTCGGTCAACTGACGGTTCAGCTCCCGGCGCCGCTGCGAGATGTCCTCGGCCTCGCTGACCCCTGCCTCCGGCGCGGGACCCAGCGCCTCGATCTGGCTGCGCAGTGTCGCGATCCGCTCGGCATTGGCTTTGCGCGCGGTGTCGAAGTTCGACCGGAACCCGACGATCCGGTTTCGCAGCGTTTCGAACACGTTGTTGGCGTCGGTGCCGTCGTCCAGCGCCTTTTCCGCACGTGACGCTACGCTTTCCCAAACGGAATAGTCGATGGAGGTATCGACCTGTTGTGGCGCTACGGGAGCCTGCGGTGCGATCTGCGCAGAGACAGGCCCCAAGAAAGCCAGTGCCGCGGCGAGCGTGACGCCGAGCAGCGCAGTCAGGAAGAGCCTGTGGCCCGCCATCCTGCTACACGTCCTCGAACACACCCGGGATGGAGGCCGGGCCGGCACTCAGCCAGTCAGGGCACGGCAGTCCCTTGTCCCTGAGGAAGTCCGGGTTGAAGAGCTTTGACTGGTACCGCGTACCGTAGTCGCACAGGACGGTCACGATGGTATGCCCCGGCCCCATCTCGCGCGCCATGCGGATGGCGCCGGCGATGTTGATCCCGGTCGAACCGCCCATGACCAGCCCTTCGTGCTTCAAGAGGTCAAAGACGATGGGCAGCGCCTCGCTGTCGGGCACGTTGCAGACGAAATCGGGAGTGAAGCCTTCGAGGTTCTTCGTGATGCGTACCTGCCCGATGCCTTCGGCGATGGAGCCACCCTCCATCGCGATCTCCCCGGTCGTGTAGTAGCTGTAGAGCCCTGCGCCATCCGGATCGACCAGCCCGACCTTCACGCCTTTGGGTTGCAACGCCTCGGCGACGCCGGCGACGGTGCCGCCCGACCCGGCCGCACAGATGAAGCCGTCGACCTTGCCGCCGGTCTGCTCCCAGATCTCCGGTCCGGTGGTTTCCACATGCGCCTGCCGGTTCGCCACGTTGTCGAACTGGTTGGCCCAGATCACGCCCTCGTGCTCGCTCTCGGCCAGCTTCTCGGCCAGGCGGCGCGAGTAGTGCACGAAGTTGTTGGGATTGCGATAAGGCGCCGCCGGAACCTGCACCAGTTCCGCGCCCGCAAGCCGCAGCATGTCCTTCTTTTCCTGGCTCTGCGTCTCGGGGATGACGATGACGGTCTTGAACCCCATCGACGCGCCCACCAGCGCCAGTCCGATCCCGGTATTGCCCGCCGTGCCCTCCACGATGGTGCCGCCGGGCTTCAACTCGCCGCGGGCCACCGCGTCGCGAATGATGTAAAGCGCCGCGCGATCCTTGACCGATTGCCCGGGATTGAGGAACTCCGCCTTGCCGAGGATCTCGCAGCCGGTCTCCTCGCTCGCCTTGCGCAACCGGATGAGCGGGGTTCGTCCAACCGCGTCGGCGAGGTCCTTGGCAATGCGCATGGTGCACGTTCCTTGTCTGAACTACGTGCGAACGCTGTACCGGTGCGGCCGCCGGACCTCAAGCGGATGCGTTGCCCTCCTCGCGAAGACGTGCCCTGTGACGCACGAGCCATTGACCGGCCAGGACCAGCGGCGCGACGCGCAGTTCGCGGCTGTCGAGCATGTCCAGGAACCGGGAAAAGGGCAGGATGTGGGACCGGATGTTCTCACCTTCCGATTCCATGCCCGACACGCCGTCGCTGCCATCGGGCAGGTCTGCCAGACCCACGTAGATGTAGTAGAATTCCGAACTTGCCCCGGGGCTGGGATAGCACTCCGACACCGTTTCGAGCCCATGCAGCGTCAGCCCGGCCTCTTCGCGGGCTTCGCGGCGCGCGGCCTGTTCCGGCGTCTCGCCCGGATCGACGTGGCCGGCCACGGGTTCCAGGATCCAGGCATCGCGGTCGCCCCGCCCGACGGGGCCGAGCCGAAACTGTTCGATCAGCAGGACGCGGTCGCGGACCGGGTCGTAGGGCAGCACGATGGCCGCATCCATCCCCAGGAAAACTGCCCGCCGCAGCGGGTCCGTCATCCCGCCCTCGAACCGTTCGGCCCGCAGAACCAGATCCTCGAGCGCGAAGAAATCGGCATAGGTGATGCGGCGGCTCTCGATCTCGACCCGGCCGTCGAACCGGCGCGGGCGCCCTGCCCCTGCCCGCAGGCGCGCGCCCGCCCGGCCCCGGATCGCCGGGAACATGCGCGCGACTTGCGCGGCAGGGCGGAGCCCCATATGCGCCATGACCTCGCGCGCGGCCTCGACACTGAGCGCGCCCCATTCGCGTTCCCAGTCGTCCAGGGACCACGGGGCGCCGGGTGGGCCGACGTCGGGACCGGGAACGTAAAGATCGGCCCGCCCGGCGGATGTCATCACAGGCTCCACACCGTAACCGAATCCGCCTTCGTAGAAATCGAGGCGCGCGCGTTCCTCATCGCTCAACCCGGACAGATACAGCCCCTCGGCACGACCTTCGGTTCCGAGGCGGATCATCGGATAGACCTGACCTTCGACCCAGGTCACAGTCGCGCCCTGCAGCGTTGCGGGCGTGACATCGCCCGCCTCCGGACGACGGCCCATCACGACCTCGAGAAGCGGCAGGTGCCGCAGGGTTCCATAGAGGAAAATCGCCATCAGTCAGGGGCCGCCGTATTCCTTACCGCCATGTGCGCGATGCGAATTCGGTCAGAAGCCCCGCCACGCAGGCCCCGATGGCCATCGCCAGCAGGATCGGGGCGTCCAGAAGCAACAGCCCCCATTCCGCGCTGATCTGGAACACCGCTGCAATCGCCTCGAACACGTCGTCATAGCGGTTCCTCATGGCCAGCCGCGTCATCTCGTTGCCGGCCTGCACGAACAACCCCCACAGAACCAGAAGGACAACGCCGGTGATGCCATTCGTGATCGCCGCCGAGATCCCGCGACCGGCGCGCGGGCCCATGGACGTCCAGCCGACCAGCAGACCGATGACCACGTTGACCGGCACAAACCAGCCGAAGTCGACCGTACCATGGGCGGCGACGAACGCCTCCTTCACGAGGCCGGAGAGGAAAAACGCGACACCTGCCAGGCATATGGCAGCGACCAGTCGCGCGGCGTCGGGCATGTGCTCGCATCCTCTTGTTCGCGCAGCCGGATCGTGGGGGAACGGTTCAGGCTGGCCGCTTGATCGTGATCTGTGTCACGTCACAATTCGCACTTTCGAACGTGGCCGCGCAAGAGGTCAGGTAGAAATTCCACATCCGCCGGAAGCGTTCATCGAATCCCATTTCGGCGATCTGGTCCCATTTCTCGTTGAAGGTCTCGTGCCAGCGCCGCAACGTCAGCGAATAGCTGGGGCCGAACTCGATCGACCGCTCGATGGACAGGCCGGCGTTGTGCACCTGCTCCCTGAGTGCGCCGGGGCTGGGCAGCATGCCGCCTGGGAAGATGTACTTCTGGATGAAGTCCACCCCGCGCCGGTAGACGTCCCACCGGCGGTCCTGCACCGTGATGATCTGCAACGTGGCATTGCGGCCCGGCTTCAGCCTTTCGCGCACGGTGTTGAAGTATGTGGGCCAGTACTTCTCCCCAACAGCCTCGAACATCTCGATCGACGCGATGCCGTCATAGTGTCCGCGTTCGTCGCGATAGTCCTGGAGCTTGAAATCAACCCGATCTGAAAGTCCTGCATTTTCAATGCGCTGCCTGGCGAAGTTGAACTGCTGTTCGCTGATGGTCAGTCCCGTCACCTTCAGCCCGTGTTCCTTGGCGGCGTATTCCGCGAACCCGCCCCAGCCGCAGCCGATCTCTAGGATGTGGTCACCTGGTTTCGCACCCATCTGGTCCACCATCGACGCGTATTTCGCGATCTGCCCCTTCTCCGTACTCTCCTGCCCGGTCTCGAACAGGGCGGAGGAATAGGTCATCGTGTCGTCCAGCCACAGCCGGTAGAAATCGTTGCCGAGGTCGTAGTGATAGGAGATGTTCTTGCGGGCCTGCGCCTTGTGATTGCGCTGCAACCAGAAGCGGAACTTCTCGAAGGTGCGGATCAGACCCTGGCCGGGAAAGCCGTCATAGACGTTCTCGTTGTCGGCATGGACCAGGTCCATGAAGGCCTGCAGATCGGGCGTCGACCACCATTCATCCAGATAGGCGTCGCAGAACCCCAGGTCGCCTTCCCGGATCAGCCGGGCAAAGAGATCGTCATTGTGGATGTGCAACTCCGCCACCGGTCCGGGATTGCGACCTTCGGCGCGAAACCGGCGCCCGTCCCGCAGGACGAAATCGACCCGCCCGTTGTTCATGTCCCGCGCCATGCGGAACACCTGGCTGAAATAGCGTGGCAAGCCCTGCTGCCCGTCCGTCGTCGTCAGTGTCATCATTGCGCCCCGATCTCTCCCACCCTCGAATGACGCAAGATTAACCCGTTGAGGAGGCAGGACAAGTCCCGAAGATGACTTCCTGACCTGCCTCGGCCGGAGCGGCCTTGACCGGGATCGAAGTAATGTCAGAAATCGCGGTCCTCGTAGATGCCGAGCGCCCGTTTGCGACCATCCTTCGCGCTGACGATGGGATCGGGGTAGCTGTCCCGCGGAGAAATGGCCCAGCTGCGCGGGATCGAGTCGAAGTATTTCAGCGCGTCCTCATGCGGGTCTGTCGCACCCTCCGCGATCCAGCGATGCGCATAGGCGCCGTCGGGATCGAACTTGTCGAGCTGCGTCTCCGGATTGAACACGCGGAAATAGGGCGTCGCGTCCGGCCCCGACCCTGCCGACCACTGCCAGCCCATCGCGTTCGAGGCCGGGTCCCAGTCGATCAGGCAATCCTCGAACCATTTCAGACCGATCTTCCAGTGACACATCAGGTGCTTGGTCAGATAGGAGGCCACGATCATGCGCCCGCGATTGTGCATCGTTCCAGTCACGTACATCTCGCGCAAGGCCGCATCGACAAACCGCATTCCCGTACGCGCCCGTTTCCACGCGATCACCTCGCTTCGCCGCTCGTCCTCGTTCCAGGGAAACGCGTCCCAATCCTCTTTCCAGTTGGAATGGGTGATCCGGGGCGTGTGATGCAGCAGATGATAGGCGAACTCGCGCCAGACCAGCTCCTTGAGGAATGTCTCCGCGCCCTTCTTGCCATCGTGCAGCGCGCGCAGCCCCGCGTGCCAGCACTGGTGCGGGCTGATCTCGCCCAGCGCGAGGTTCTGGCTCAGCTTCGAGGTGCCATCCTTGTCGGGTCGGTCGCGGCTGTCACCGTAGCCGTCCACGATCTCGTCGATGAAATGGTCCAACCGGTCGCGCGCCGCCGTCTCGCCCAGTTGAACGTATGGACGCACGACCTCCGCCCCGCGCCGCATCCCGGCCCCGAGAGCCCAATCGTCCAGCCGGTCGCTGTTCGGCCATGCCGCCGGTGCGGGGATCTTTCCGGGCGCGCTCAGCGGTGTCTCGACCTCGCGGTCCTTCACGTTGCGCCAGAAGGGCGTGTAGACCTTGTAGTAGTCGCCGCTGCCGGTCTCCACCGACCAGGGCTCGAACATGACGTGGCCGCCAAAGCTCTTCGCCTCGATGCCGTCGGACTTCAGCGCCGCCTTGACCTCGCTGTCGCGGGCCTCGGCATCCGGATCATAGAGCCGTGTCCAGTAGACGCGTTCCGCTCCGGTCTCCCCGGTCAGGTCGCGCAGCACGTCCAGAGCGGGTCCACGACGCAGAATCAGGCGGCTTCCCAGCCCTTCGAGTTCACCCGCAAGGTGGTCGATACCCAGGCCCAGCCGCCATTGCGGCGCCGTACCCAGATCGTCAACCGTGCCATCGCGGATGAAGACCGGAATGACCGGCCCCGCCTTGCAGGCCGCCGTCAGCGCGGCATGATCGCCGAGCCGCAGGTCGCGCCGGAACCAAAGGAGTGTCGGGGATGTCATCGTTGGCTGCTCCGCATCTCGACTGTCGCTCTGAACTAGCCCGCGCCTGTGCAGGTCAAGAGCGACCCGGTACTCCGCAGCTCAGACCACCTGATCCAGCGCGTCCATCAGCCGGTCCACTTCCGCCTTCGACGTATAGTGCACGAAGCTCAGCCGCAGCACGCCTTGATCGGGAACCACGCCCATCGCCTCGAGCGGGCGGACGGCATAGAAATCGCCGCCCTCGGCCATGATCCCGTGTTCGGCAAGCTTGGCCGCCACCGGTTCCGCCGCGCGTCCGAGGTCGAGCGACACGGTGGGCGCACGGACCTTCGCATCCGACGGACCGATCAGGCGCAGGTCGTTGCGCCCCGCAGCCCAGTCGAGCAGAGGCTGGCACAGCGCGATCTCGTGCGCGCGCATCAGGTCATGCGCGACCGCCCCACCGTGATGCGCCTCGAGCCCGTCGAGATAGTCGGCCATCCCGGCACAGGCCGCCACCTGCGCATGATCGGGCCCCGCGGGCGTGAAGCGTTTGTAAAGCGTACCGCCGTTGAAGGAATGTCCCTGGTTGGGCAGCAGTTCGCCCAGTGTCCGGCGGATGACCATGATCCCCTGGTGGGGCCCATATGTCTTGTAGGCCGAGAAGAGGTAGATATCGCACCCCAGTTCGCCGACGCGGGCAAGCCCGTGCGGGGCGTAGGACACGCCGTCAACGCAGACGAAGGCGCCCGCGGCATGGGCGATCGCGGTGATCTCGATCACCGGGTTGATCTCCCCCACGACGTTGGAGCAATGGGGAAAACACACAAGCCTGACCTTGTCGTCCAGCAGGGCAGTCAGATCGGCGGGATCGAGGTGCCCGGTCTCGGGGTCGATCCGCCATTCGCGGATCTCGATTCCGCGCTTTGCCAGCCGACGCCAGGGGCCGGAGTTGGCCTCGTGATCCTGGTTGGTGACGACGACGGCATCGCCGGGCTGCATCCATTCCGCGAAGGCCTGTGCGAGCACATAGGTATTCTGCGTGGTGGAGGGGCCGAAACTGAGCTCGTCCGGCTCCACGCAGAGCCGCGCCGCGAGGCGGGTGCGCGCCTCGTCCATTTCCTCGCCGCCAAGCCGGCTTGCCTCGTAGTGCGAATAGGGCTGCACCTTGCGTTGCCGATAGAAACGGGTCAGCCGGTCGATCACCGGTCCGCAGGCATAGCTGCCGCCGGCGTTGCCGAAGAACGCCTGATCCTTCAGCGATGGCTCGGCAAAGGCCGGGAACTGGGCGCGGACATAATCGATATCGAGCGGTTGCGGCATGGGTGTGGTTCCTCGTGTCCGGTTCGGACGAGCCCGCGGCATCGTCCCGAAGGCTTCGTAGCGCCCTGCCCACGGATGCGAAAGGCCCCGGGTGCAACCCCGGGGCCCTCGCCGATCCCGCCCGCGAGCAGACGACAGGGATCAGAGACTGCGTTTTTCGGACATCAGGCCGCGCACGATGGCCACGCAGATCGCCAGCAGGATC
>CBDUPF010000132.1:0-10610 GCA_965369035.1 uncultured Aliishimia sp. | reverse complement strand
AGCCGGCCCGAAGGCGCAGGTTCCGACTCGGGCAGCCGGGGTTCCGGCGTGCGCGCCGGCTCCTCGGGCGAAGGTTCCTCGGCCGCGGGTTCTGTCGCCAACTCCGTCTCTTCGGGCCGCGGCGGATGGGGCTGAGTTTCCTGCTGTCCTTGGACCTCCGGCGGCGTCCCCGCCGGGGACCGCATGAAGGACGGGAGCGGCGCCTTTGCCGGTGTCTTGTCCGGTTCTTCCCGTGGTTCCGGCGATGTCTCGGGCGGGGTCTCTGGCGGGGTCTCTGGCTGGTGGTTCACCGCAGCGACCGGCGGCTCTTCAGGGTCCGGAGCGGGAGCGGCCGACGGGAACTGTGCCGAAGTTGGTTGGATGTCCGGTTCTGGCGGCCGTTCCGTCTCGGCCGGTGCCGCCGCAGCGGCGACCTCCTCGGGCGGGGCCGGCGCATCCTCCGGTTCGTTGGGCGCGGCATCGAAATGCAGAACCTGTCCCGGTCCCAGGTCCGGCAGGTCGTCGGTCTTTCGGGGTGTGGCCGTCTCGGGCTCCGGTTCCTCGGCGGGGGCGTCCGGCGGGGATGTGCGGGCCTGCTCCGCCATCGCGGCGGCCATATCCGACAGCGCCGCGCTTTCCGGGTCAAGGGGCTGGGACATGCGCGCCACGTAGGACATGCCTTCCTCTCGCAGGATCTTCTGCGCGCCCTTGATGGTCAGCCCGTCCTCGTGGAGGAGCTTGCGGATACCGCCCAGCAGGAGCATGTCATTCGGCCGGTAGTACCGACGTCCGCCGGCGCGCTTGACCGGCCGGACCTGGCTGAACTTCGACTCCCAGAATCGCAGCACGTGCGGCTGTACGCCGAGCCAGTCTGCGACCTCGGAAATCGTGCGAAACGCGTCGGGTGATTTGTCCGGCATATCCTACCGCTTGTTGCCTGCCGCGACTCGATCCTTCATCAGGTGCGAGGGGCGGAAGGTCAGAACGCGGCGCGGATTGATCGGTACCTCTTCCCCGGTCTTGGGATTGCGGCCCATGCGCGCGCTTTTCTCTCGAACCGAGAACGTGCCGAACGACGAAATCTTGACCTGCTCCCCCCGGACCAGCGCGTCGGACATATGTTCCAGCACACTTTCGACCAGTTGCGCGCTTTCGTTTCGGGAAAGGCCCACTTCGCGAAAGACCGCTTCGCTGAGCTCCATCCGCGTGACTGTCTTGTCCGCCATACTATCCCCCTGTCTTTACAGCACATTAGTGTCGCGGGGATTTTGAAGTCAATGCTGTGGTCGCGTGGATTCGCGCAATGCTGGAAATTACCAGCGCAGAACCACCGCACCCCATGCCAGACCGCCGCCGATCGCCTCGGCGACGATGAGGTCGCCCTGCCTGATCTGGCCGCGGGCCTTGCCGACCGAAAGCGCCAGCGGGATCGACGCGGCAGAGGTGTTGCCGTGGTCCTGAACGGTCACGATCACCTTGTCCATGCTGACGTCCATCTTCTTGGCCGTGCCCTGGATGATCCGGATATTGGCCTGGTGCGGAACGATCCAGTCGATGTCCTGTGCCGTGACGCCGGCGCGTTCCATCGCGGTTTCGGCCGTCGCGGCAAGCTTCGCCACGGCATGGCGGAAGACCTGGTTGCCCTGCATCCGCAGATAGCCCGTGGTGCCGGTCGAAACACCGCCATCGACATAGAGCAGGTCCTTGAACCGTCCGTCCGAATGCAGGTCGCTGGCGAGAATGCCGCGGTCCGCGCTGGTGCCCTCGCCGGTCTCGGCCCCGAGCACGATCGCGCCGGCACCGTCGCCGAAAAGCACGCAGGTCGCGCGATCCGTCCAGTCCATGATCCGGCTGAAGGTCTCCGCCCCGATCACCAGCACGCGCGCCGCCTGGCCGGACAGGATCATCGCGTTGGCGTTGGCCAGCGCATAGACGAAGCCCGCGCAGACGGCCTGCACGTCGAAGGCAAAACCGCTTTCCATCCCCAGTTCGGCCTGCACCATGGACGCGGCAGACGGGAATGTGAGGTCCGGTGTCGAGGTGGCCAGCACGATCGCGTCGATGTCGTCCGGCGTCAGCCCGGCATCGTCGAGCGCGGCGCGGGCCGCCTTCTCCGCCATCTGGGAGGTGGTTTCGCCCTCGGCCGCGAAATGGCGACGTTCGATCCCCGAACGGGAGCGGATCCACTCGTCGGTCGTCTCCAGCGTCGCTTCGAATTCGGAGTTTTCCACCACCCGTTTGGGCAGGTAATGCCCGGCGCCTTGCACCACAGCTCGGATCGTCATTCCCCTGCCTCCCGTCGGTTCGGCGCTGCCCCCTCTGGGCTTGTTCCGTCCGAACTCGATTCCTGGTCGGGCATGGCCGCGGCCACCCGTGCGGCCAGCTTATCGGTAAAGCCGATGTGCGCAAGCTGGAACGCCAGCTTGACGGCTGCGGACACGCTGGTCGCGTCGGCGGACCCGTGGGATTTCACCACCGTGCCGTTCAGCCCCAGGAAAACCCCGCCGTTCACCCGGCGCGGGTCGATCCGCTTCTGCAGGCGCCGCAAGGATGTCAGCGCAAGGAGCGAGGCAAGGCGTGACAGCGGTGAGTACCGGAACGCCTCCCGCAGCAGGTCGCCGATCAGGCTGGCCGTTCCTTCGCCGGTCTTGATCGCAACATTGCCGGTGAATCCGTCGGTCACGATCACGTCGCAGATATCGCCCGAAATGTCCCCGCCCTCGACGAATCCCAGGAAATCGAACTGCGCGGCCTGCGCCTGCTCGGCGATCAGATCATAGGCTTCCTTGAGTTCGGTGCGGCCCTTGTGCTCCTCGGTCCCGACGTTCAGCAGGCCGATCCGCGGACGGGTGATGTTCATCCCATTGCGGGCATAGGAGGCACCCATCAGGGCGTATTGCAGCAGGTCCTTGGCATCGGCCCGGACATCGGCGCCCACATCGAGCATCACGTTGAAGCCGTGCGGGTTGCGGCTGGGATAGAGAACGGCGATGGCGGGGCGGTTGACGCCGGGCAGACGGCGCAGGCGGATCATGCTCAGCGCCATCAGCGCGCCGGTATTGCCGCAGGACACCGCCACTGTGGCCTCGCCGTTGCGAACCGCCTCGATCGCGGACCACATAGAGGTGTCCTTGCCGTTGCGCACGACGTGGCTGGGCTTGTCCTCCATCGTGACAACGCCACTGGCATCGCGGATCTCGAAACGGTCGGCGAGCTGCTTGCGTCGGGCGACCAGGGGATCGAGCACGGATTTCGGCCCATGCAGGATGAATCCGATATCCGGGTTCTTGTCGGCGGACTTGACGCAGCCTGCAATGACTTCGGCCGGCCCCTTGTCGCCCCCCATCGCATCAACGGACAGTATGACTGTCTGTCGCTCCGGTTGGCTGTGATCGGACCCGGCCGTCATCTCATGCCTTTGAGGATCTGAGTGCGTGCGCCCTTAAGCGGCGTCGTCTTCCAGATC
This sequence comes from uncultured Aliishimia sp., assembly GCA_965369035.1. Lineage (GTDB taxonomy): Bacteria > Pseudomonadota > Alphaproteobacteria > Rhodobacterales > Rhodobacteraceae > Aliishimia. The sequence goes on along the minus strand of CBDUPF010000132.1, from coordinate 7,165 downwards.
GATTTCTTCGGTCAGCGGCACGATTTCCTTGTCATCGTAGTGACCGCATGCCGCGCAGATGTGGTGCGGACGCTTCATTTCCCCGCAGTTGGGGCATTCGTTCGGGTTTGCGGGCGTCAGGGAATCATGCGCACGACGGTTGTTGCGGCGCGCCTTCGACACCTTGTTCTGTTGCACAGCCATTTGTACGGCCCCTCTTGCGTGTCAAGGCCCGGAATGCGCGGAGCGCCCGGGCCGATTTCGTCATCTCTGGTCCTGACATTCAGGCTGACGCGCGCTTACGCTGCTGTACGTCGGAAGTCCAATCCTAAATGCGTGAGCCGGTGAAAATACTCCGAAAACCCGGTGACGCAAGCCGAAATTTCGCGGTCATCGGATTGGGTCCGGTTTCACCGCCTTTCGCAGCTTATTCGTCCGCATCCTTCATCTTGTCGCGCAAGGCGGCGAGCCCGGCAAACGGTTTGGCGTCCGCATCCGTCATCGCCGCCTTGCCCGGCTCCGTCACGGTCACCACCGCTTGTTCGACGCCTTCCGCGCGAGGATAAAGCGGAAGCGCAAGTGCCAGCGCCTCCTCCATCACCTGGGCGGGGTCGATATGCGTTCCCAGTCGTTCGGCCGCTTCGTCTTCCGGCATTTCCGTTTCGGTCTCGTCCGGTTCGATGAAATCGGCCAGATATCGCCGCTCGACATCCGTGTCGATGCGCGTCGTCACGGGTTCGAGCGTGACGACGCAGGGCTGTACGACCGTGGCGCCAAGCCGCCCGGTCAGTTCCCAGTCGCGCCGGCCCAGCGGGCTGAGCGTGCCGGTGAACCGGACCTTGCGCAGGTCGAGAAGGTCGAGCGCCTGTGCAAGTGCCTGGCGTTCGTGCGAATCCGGCACGATCTCGATGGAGACCGACCGCCCGGGCGACAGGTCCGCGACACGCAGCGCATGGCGCCCGGGTCCGCTGGCCGCGTCGGGGTTTGCTTTCCGTCCGGGCTGGCCGGCGTTCTTGGCGGAAATCTTCGTCATGCTTGGCCCGCAGTTGCTTTCACCTGGCAGATCATGGCAATCTTGCACAGTTCGCGATCCGTTGGTAAGCGACATAGACGCCACCCCTGTCTCGGACAAGGGGGGTGCAATTGGGGAACGATACGGCCATGGGACGGATGACGGGCAAACTGCGGCTTGGTATCGCCATGATGGCGGTCGTCGCGACCAGTGCCTGCGTCGCAAGCTATCGCAACCACGGCTACATCCCGACTCAGGAAGAGCTGGACGAGATCGTGGTCGGTGTCGATACGCGCGACAGCGTGGCCGAAACCATCGGTTCGCCCTCCTCGGCCGGCCTGCTGGACGATAGCGGTTACTATTACGTGCGTACCCGAATGCGCAGCCTCGCCTTCCGCCCGAAGGAAACGGTCGATCGCGAAGTGCTGGCCATTACCTTCGATTCCAGGGGGACCGTCGCGAACATCGAACGCTTCGGGCTCGAGGACGGGCGGGTGATCACGCTGGAAAGACGCACCACCGAATCGAGCGTCGTTGACCGGACGTTCCTGCGGCAGCTGCTGGGCAGCTTCGGCCGGTTGAGACCCGGGGCACTCTGATGTGGCGCCCGGTCGATGCGACGCGTCACCGGCTTGTCATGTCCGGAGATTAAGCGGGGGCCGGGGCGGTCAAGGTGCGGGTCAGTCAGGTGATTTCTCTGAACAAGGGCCGGTACCGGTCTCGACTGGCGCGGTCCGCTTCCGATCTGGAGGCCGCGCAGAGGTTGCGCGCTCGGGCCTTTCGACGTGAAACCGAGTTGGACCGGGACCGGTTCGACGCCGAGTGCCAACACATCCTGATCGAGGACCAGTCCGACGGGGCGCTGGTCTGTTGCTTCCGTATGCTGCCGCTGACCGGTGCGACGATCTCGCGGAGCTATTCGGCCCAGTATTACGAGCTTTCCTCGCTCGAATCCTACGACGGCAAGATGGTGGAGATGGGGCGATTCTGCATCGACCCGGATCGCGCGGACCCGGACATCCTGCGGGTGGCATGGGGCGCGATGACGCGTTTCGTCGATTCGGAAGGGATCGACCTGCTGTTCGGGTGCTCCTCCTTCAAGGGCACGGCGACAGAGGAATACCTCGACGCCTTCGCCGTGTTGAAGGCGCGGCACCTGGCCCCGAAGCGGTGGCTGCCGCGCGTGAAGGCACCGGATGTCTTTCGCTTCGCCGCCCGCCTGCGCCGAAAGCCGGACGTGAAAAAGGCGATGCTGCGCATGCCGCCACTGCTGAAGACCTACCTGATGATGGGAGGCTGGGTCAGCGATCACGCGGTGGTGGACTGGCAGATGAACACGCTGCACGTCTTTACCGGCGTGGAGATCGGAGCGATCCCGCCGGCGCGCAAGCGGCTGCTGCGGGCGGTGGCGGGTTAGGGGACTATTGTCTCGAATGGGCTTGCGCCCATCCGACCAGGACGAGAGGGCGCTGCCCCCTCGTGCTCCCCCGAGGTATTTCCGAACCCAAAGAAGCAGGGAATTGACGTTGGATCGGCGCCCCGATAGCAGGCGCTCATGGCGCGCGCTCCCCTCCTGCAACTTTCCGATATTTCCCTGACATTCGGCGGGGAGCCGGTGTTCGACGGCCTGTCGCTTGTGATCCAGCCGGGCGAGCGCATCGCCCTGGTGGGGCGCAACGGGTCCGGCAAGTCCACGCTGATGAAAGTGATGGCCGGCCGGGTGGAGGCTGACCGGGGCGAGGTGGTGCCGGGACCTGGCGTCACCGTCGGCTACATGGAGCAGGATCCCGACCTGAGCGGGTTCGAAACACTGGGTGATTTCGCGGCCAGCGGGCTCGAGCCGGGCGAGATGTACCGGGTCGAACGCGCCTGCGAGGGGCTTCGGTTCGATCCCGCGCAGCCGGTCGCGACGGCCAGTGGTGGCGAACGGCGCCGCGCCGCGCTGGCAAAGCTTCTGGCGGAGGCGCCGGGTCTCATGCTGCTCGACGAGCCCACGAACCACCTCGATATATCGGCAATCGCCTGGCTCGAGGAGGAGTTGAAAGCGACGCGCGCCGCCTTCGTCCTGATCTCGCACGATCGTGCCTTTCTGCGGACCCTGGCCCGGACGACCTTCTGGATCGACCGGGGCGCGGTGCGTCGGCTCGACAAGGGGTTCGAGGCGTTCGAATCCTGGCGGGACAAGATCTGGGAAGAGGAGGACATCGCCCGCCACAAGCTCGACCGCAAGATCAAGGCCGAGGCGCGGTGGGCGGTCGAAGGGATCTCGGCCCGACGCACGCGGAACCAGGGCCGGGTGCGGGCGCTGCAAGACCTTCGGCGCCAGCGTGCGTCGCAGATCGCGCGGCAAGGCACTGCCGCCATGGCGCTGGATTCCGGGCCGAAATCCGGGCGGAAAGTGATCGAGGCGAAAGGTATTTCAAAGGGTTACGGTGACTACTTGATCCTGCGGCCCTTTGATCTGACGATCATGCGCGGGGACCGCGTTGCCCTCGTTGGCCCCAATGGCGTCGGCAAGACCACGCTGATCCGCGTCCTGATCGGGGCAGAGGCGCCGGATACCGGGACGGTGACGCAGGGCACCAATCTGCAGATCGCGTGGTTCGATCAGAACCGGACGCAACTCGACCCCGAGGCCACGCTTTGGGACAGCCTGGTGCACGATCCGGACCTGCGGGTGAAGGGCGGGGCCGACCAGGTCATGGTGCGGGGGGCGCCACGCCATGTGATCGGGTATCTGAAGGACTTCCTGTTCGACGAACGCCGCGCCCGTGCGCAGGTGAAATCGCTGTCGGGCGGGGAGAAGGCGCGATTGCTGCTCGCCCGCATCATGGCGCGGGAAAGCAACCTGCTTGTGCTCGACGAGCCGACCAACGACCTCGACGTCGAAACGCTGGACCTGCTGCAGGAACTGCTGGACCAGTATGACGGGACCGTTCTGCTTGTGAGCCATGACCGGGATTTCCTCGACCGGGTTGCCGCCACGACGATCGCGCTGGAAGGAGACGGCCGGGCCACCGTCTATGCCGGTGGATGGAGCGATTACCAGGCCCAGCGGCAACCGGCAGCCGCGTCACCGAAGGCAGAGAAATCCGCCGCCCAGGAACCCGTATCGGTTGAGGAAAGACCCCGGAAAACCGGATTGAGTTTCACCGAGAAACACCGCCTGGACGAGTTGCCGGACGTGATCGATAGGCTGACGGCGGAGATCGGCAAGCTCGAGGGCCTGCTGGCCGATCCGGACCTCTTCACGCGGGAGCCGGTGAAGTTTCGCAAGGCGACCGAGGCCCTGCAGGCGCGACAAACTGCGCTGGCGGAGGCCGAGGAAGAGTGGTTGGAGTTGGCGGAAAAGGCGGAGGCGGGCTGAACCTACCCCAGCGGCCGCGCCGGATTGCCCACCACGGTCGCGCCGGGTGCCACATCTTGCAAGACGACGCTGCCCGCACCGACGATGGCGCCATCCCCGATCGTTACACCGGGCATGATAATGGCGGCGCCGCCGATCCAGACATCCCTGCCCACCGCGACCGGCAGCGCGATTTCCAGACCTTGTGCGCGGCGGTCGATCTCGCGGGCGTGTTGCGCGCAATAGATCTGCACGGCCGGTCCCAGCATCGTGCCATCACCGATGGTGACTGGCCCGGTATCAAGGATGGTGCAGCCCGCGTTCAGATACACGTTCTTCCCAAGCGTGATGTTGAAGCCGTAGGCACAATGGAACGGCGCCTCGATGAACGTGTCCCGCCCCGCCCGGATCAGCCGGGCGAGGTCAGGGGCCATCGCCCCGCGGGTATCGGGGTGCAGGGTATTGTGCGCGTGAACCGCACGGCGAGAAGCCTGCCGCAGGGCATCCAGTTCATCGTCGAGACAGCAATACCAGTCGCCGGCGGCCATACGTTCCCTTTGGCTGCGGCGGTCGGTCATGTCACCGCATCCGCAACGCGCCGTCGAGGCGGATGACCTCTCCGTTGAGGTAGCCCATCTCGACGATGAAGCCGGCCATGCGTCCATACTCGCGCGGATCGCCCAACCGGGACGGGTTCGGAACGTCGGCGGCGAGTTGCGCGCGGACCTCCTCTCCCAGCCCCATCAGCATCGGCGTAAGGAAAATCCCCGGTGCAATGGTGCAGACCCGGATGCCCAGCGAGGCCAGATCACGTGCCATCGGAAGCGTCATCCCCACGATGCCGCCCTTGGACGCGGAATAGGCCGCCTGGCCCTTCTGCCCATCGAAAGCCGCGACCGAAGCGGTGTTGACGATGACGCCGCGCGCGCCATCTGCCTCGGGGTCGTTTTGTGCCATCTTTTCAGCGGCAAGCCGCGCGACGTTGAAGCTGCCTACCAGGTTCACGTCGATGGTCTTGCGGAACGCATCGAGCGGGTGGGGACCGTCCTTGCCAACAGTCTTGATCGCATAGGCGATCCCGGCGCAGTTCACCGCGGCCGTGATCCGGCCCATCTTGTCCACCGCCGTGTCGATGGCGGTCTGTACCGAGGCTTCGTCCGTCACGTCCGTCTGCACGAAGGTCCCGCCGATCTCCGCCGCCACGTCGACGCCGCGTTCCTCGTCCCTGTCAAGAATGGTGACATGCGCGCCATTCTCCGCAAAGTATCGCGCAGTTGCCTCTCCCAGACCGGACGCGCCGCCGGTGATGACGGCGGATGTGGTTTTCAGTTCCATGTCTCAAGTCCTTTCGGTTGGGTCAGGTTGCCCGCCATTGGCCCCTGGGGGCTTCGGCAGGCGGCTGAGATGTTCCGGACGTTCGCGGCCCGTGTCAGTCGCGCCCGCGATAGGGTTCCACGTATTGCAGCGCCATGTCCCAGGGGAAGAAGATCCAGGTGTCCTGGCTCACCCCGGTGATGAAATCGTCGACCTGCGGTTCGCCCTGCGGCTTGGCATAGACGGTGGCGAAATGCGCCTTGGGGTACAACCTGCGGACCAGTTCCAGCGTCTTTCCGGAATCGACGAGGTCGTCGACGACGAGAATGCCGGACCCGTCGCCCATCATCTCCGAATCGGGGGATTTCAGCACTTCGGCTGAATCCTGCGATTGATGATCGTAGGATTTGACGCTGATCGTGTCGACGGTACGGATGCCAAGCTCCCGTGCGACGATCATGGCCGGTGCCATGCCGCCCCGCGTGATGGCCACGATGGCCCGCCAGCCGCCATTGACCGGGCCCTTTCCGTCCAGCCGCCAGGCCAATGCGCGGCTGTCGCGGTGGATCTGATCCCAGCTGACATGGAAACCCTTCTCGTGCGGCAGGCGGCTCGGGTCTTTGGGGGACATGACTCTCATCTCTCCATCAGAAGGCGCAGGCCGAGGACGCCCAGCAGCGTCGCGGCGATGCGGTCGAGGACGGGTTTGACAGCAAGATAGGCGTTTCGCGCCGCAGGTGTCGTCAGCGCGATCGCAAAGGAGGTGTAGAACAGCACCTCCAGGACGAAATGGTTGCCGACGATCAGCGCGATTTCCGGTGTGGTCAATCCCTGCGGGAAGACCACGACGATGACGGCGGCGGCGAAGAGCACCGATTTCGGGTTCCCGAGATTGACCAGCAGGCCGGCAAGAAAGGCCCGCGCGCGCGGTCGAGGAACCTCGGGCAAGGGGGCGCGGGCGTGACGCCATGTCTGAACCGCCAGCCAGATCAGGTAACCCGCACCCAGCAACTTGAGCGCGGAATAGGCCCAGGGAAAGAGTGCAAAGACCGTCTCCAGCCCGACAAGGGCTGCCAGCGTCCAGCTCGCAGCCATGGTGGCGAGCCCCAGACCGGTCGCGATTCCGGCGGCCCGCCCGGAGGTCAGCGCGGTTTTCACGGCCATGAGGAATGCCGCGCCGGGCGAGGCGATGGCCGCGGCCAGCACGAGATTGAAGGCGATGAGGCTTTCCGGGGTCATCCCTTGGCGATGTCCGGCGCATCGACCGCCTTCATGCCGACCACGTGATACCCCGCATCGACATGCAGGTTCTCCCCGGTCGTGCCGGAGCCGAGATCGGAGAGCAGGAACAGAGCCGCCTTGCCCACGTCTTCGATCGTCACATTCCGGCGCAGGGGAGAGTTGTATTCGTTCCACTTCATGATGTAGCGGAAATCGCCGATGCCGGAGGCGGCAAGCGTCTTGATCGGGCCGGCACTGATCGCGTTGACGCGGATACCGTCCTTGCCGAGGTC
>CBDUPF010000131.1:0-10679 GCA_965369035.1 uncultured Aliishimia sp. | reverse complement strand
GTCTTCATGCCGAACGTCTATGCAATGGCTCGCGCAACAACAACTTGGCAATCCCATAGAGAGCATTCCGGTCTGGTTGCAGACGATAATGCAGGCCTCGCCCTCGACCCATTTCGTCGCCTTTGCGCAAGCGATCCTCTACCGCGGCGCCGGGTTCGGGACAGTTTGGACGAACATGCTTGTGATGGCGGCGCTGAGCGGCCTATTCTTCGCGGTTTCACTCATGCGGTTTCGGCAGACGATGGCCGCAAGCCAGTAGGAAACCCGGCTGCGGTTCGCCGATTGACGGGGGTCAATCCCGGGCATGCGCGGTCCGGCATGTCTGGTCCGTGTACCGAGGTCATCGGCGCGATCCGAGAAGTGGGCATGATGGAGCGCACCATCGTCATAGCCGTCGGGAACGAGGAAGCGGCGGAACTGGCCTATGTCGCACTTTACGCTGAGATGACTATGGTGGAGTACTTCTCGGTGCAGGGTCGGGATGTGCGTGTCGTCTTCGACGATCTGACCCATCACGCTCGATCCTACCGCGAATTGTCGCTGCTCTTGCCCCGCCCCCCGGGGCGCGAGGCATGTCCTAGCGACAACTTCTTTATTCACGCCACGCTGCTGGAGCGGGCGGGGCAATTCACCGACTCTGCCGGAGGGTGCTCGATCACTTGCCATGGTTGAGACGCAAGCAGTAAACCTGTCGGCCTACACTCCGACCACCTTCATCTCGTTCTCTGACGGGCACATCTACCTGTCGCCCCGTCTTGTGCGGAAGAACCAGTTTCCGGCGGTCGATCTGGGCAAGCCGGTCAAGCGCCGTCACATAAGATGGTCTCCACGGGGCGCACATCGCGTTGCCATCACACGAGCCGCCGCATTCAGCGGGCGGCTCAGCGTCACACAGTTGGTCGCTTGACCACGAGGTTTTGGCCACTCCCATCGGCACGGCGTGCACTGGATTTGGGTTTCGACGTCAGAACCAGCCGATGATCGTGTCGTATGCATAAAGACCGAGATAGGCCAGCGCGACGTTGTAAAATACATTGCCAATGGTCAACGGCACGACCGTGCGCCAGTACCCGTAGCCGCCGATGCTGAGAGAGGCGACGACGAAATCATTCGAGAACGGCGAAACGCTGCCATAAGCGACCAAAGCTGGTGTCACGAGGCGAGGATGGCTAAGGAGATATGTCGACAGCCGGTCGATCGTGGCCCGAACGCGTGGCGCCAGGCTGTCTTTGACCTGTTTTCCGATCAGGAACATCGTGCTGTCGCCCATCATCACGCCGATGGCGGTGCAGACCCCCAGCCAGATCGGGCTCAGCCCACCGGCGGCGAGGCTCATCAGCACGAAGTGGTACGGAATCCCGGTGAAGGTGGTGAACCCACCGATCATACCCAGTACAAACATCAGGATATAGGCATTGTCGCTGCCGACCATGTCGATCAGTTCTTCGGCAGGAATGCTGGCCAAGGAAATTGAGAGCGCGAGGTAAAAGACGATGACTGTGGCTGCTTTAAGAATAGCCTTCCGGCGGCCCTGCGGACGGGAACGAGTGGCCGTCATTGTCGATCCGGCCCCCGAATGACCCTGAGCCGGTCGACGAGGAATGTTCCATCGTCAGCAAAGCTGCCTCGTATCATGACATGCTGGCCGACCTTGAGCAGGGCTATATCGGCGACACCCCGCACCTCGGCTTCCGGCTGAAAGGTCAGTACCGTGATCGTCCCTAGGGCGCTCCGAATGTCGAGGCTGTCGTTGGCCACGACGACAACCTCGCCCGCAAGCCTGTGATGGGCGCTCTGGGCCTGAAGAAAGAGAAAGAACAGAGACAACAGCGCAAATGCCGCCGCGGCGCCTAGCCCCACAGCGATGGTACGTCCCAACGAATAGGGTTTGGCGTCCTTGCTCATACCTCGACACCTACCCAATGGGCATGAGCAATCACAAGAGTGAACCGCCCCGGGTGCCGAGCGCGATTTTGGTCAGCCTGACCCTTCGGGAGTGGGAAAAACAAGGTGGTCTTCATGGTAGGGTACGCGGGATACTGTCCTTGACGGAAGGCTACATCGGAAGACCTGGAGCAATGTTGCATGACGCGTCAGCAATCGGAGATCGGACGTCGGACTCTGGGCCGAATCATATTCCAAAGAACGCGGGTATGCGTTCCGCTGCTCCCCAAAGAACTTTCGAAAGCGATCGTCGCAGTACCCGATCCGCCCTGAAACCCGGGCTGCTGGCTGGACCAGCCCCCTTTTTGGTGTCGCATGTTCAGAATTTCCGCCTCGGAACGGATCGCTTCAGCTAGTATCGCCAGCAGGAAAGGAAGCGACGTGTCAGACCGAACCGACCTTGCCATTGCCGGCTGCGGTCCAGCCGGCACGATCGCGGCGATCCTGCTGGCCCGCGCCGGTGCAAAGGTCACGCTGGTGGGGCGTCCCCCGAGTGCGGACCGGATCGAGGGCGCGTCGATGCGGCTCGTGGCGGCCCTGCGGGCGCAACGGCTTGCCCTCGGCGGGCTGGGGCCGCTCGTGGAGCGTCACGTCCGATGGGGTCAGCTGACCGGGGCGCCCAACCGCGAACACCGGCTGTCCCGGCGGGAATTCGATGGGGAGCTTCTCGCGCAGGCCGCCGATGAGGGTGTCCGCGTGGTGACCACCGGGATACGACGTGTCCTCCCGGGCATCATCGTCACGGCCGAAGGCGCGTGTACCCGAGCCGGCCTCGTTTTCGAGGCGCGTGGCCGACGTGCGTCGGTCGCCTCCTCACGGCGACGCGGTGCGCCGTCCGTCAGCATAGCAGGGGAATTCGACGGCGATCATCCGCAGGCCGACGTGACGGCAATGGATCAGGGTTGGCGCTGGCGGATCGGCGGCACCGCGCGAGGATGGGCGCAGGTCACCGTCGACGCGGACATGGCGCGGGACCCGGGCTGTGTCTGGCGGCGAATGACCGGAGCAGAGCCTCCCGCGGATCTGATCGTGCGCGCCTCCGAACTGCGCCTGTCCGCGCCGCGGCTCGACCCGTCCCTTCCGCGGCTCGGAGATGCCGCGGTCGCGATGGATCCCCTCTCGGGGCACGGGCTCTTCTGGGCTCTGGGCTCTGCCCTGATGGCCGTGCCCCTGGCGGAGGCCCTGGGCCGAGGCGAAACGGACCTTGCCGCGCGCTTCTATGCGGATCGCGTCGTGGGAACCTTCGAACGGCAGGCGCGCGTCGGCCGCGACTTCTATTGCGCCGCCGGGTTCGAGAGCGCCTTCTGGACTCGGCGGAGCGCATGGCCCGACGACAGGCCCGCGGAGACGCCGCCGCCCGCGTCACCCTATCTCGACCGCCGCGTGGTGGTCCGGGGCGGGCAGCTCGCGGAAACCGAAGTGCTGGTGACACCACAGGACCCGGACGGCGCGGCCTTCGTCGGCGGGATCGAGATCGCCCCGGTTCTCCATCGCCTCGCCCATCGAGCCTTGCCCGATCGCAAACACTTTACCGAACGCATCCTTCCCGACGTTCCGCCCGCGCTGGCGGGTTGCATCCACGACTGGTTGTCGGAACGCGGCGTGACGACCGTGCCCGAACGAAAATACAAGGAGGTCCAACCGTGAAGTTACTGGAACGGGCGGCACTTGCCGCCACGCTGTCCCTGCCCGGAGGCTGGGCGCTTGCGCAGGAGGACGGCGCCGCGCTGCTGTCCGCGAACTGTGGCGGATGCCACGCCGAGACCGAGGCGGGGCTCACCCGCATCGCGGGCCAGCGCAAGAGCCCGGAAGGCTGGCTGATGACCATCGTGCGGATGCGCATCGCCCACGGTCTCGACATATCGAACGACGACCAGGCCGCGCTCGTCACGTACCTTGCGGACACGCAGGGGCTGGCGCCTTCGGAGACCGCGGACTGGCGCTACGCGCTCGAGAAGGATCCGGCGCATGTGGAGCAGGTCGAGGAGCCGCTCGGATCCATGTGCGCGCGCTGCCACACCGCCGCGCGTGTGGCGCTGCAGCGCCGCACGCCCGAGGAATGGACGCTGCACATGGATTTCCACGTGGGTCAGTTTCCGACCATCGAATACCAGGCGCTGGGTCGTGACCGCGACTGGTACCGGATCGCGAAGGACGAGATCGCGCCGATGCTGGCGGAGATGTACCCGCTCGAAACGGAGGCCTGGTCGGCCTGGCAGGACGCCGAGAAGCCCGATGTCACCGGCGACTGGGTGGTTCTGACGGAGTTGGCGGAGACCGGCCCGGCCCATGGCACGCTCAGCGTCAGCGGCGATGGTTCCCCCTATTCGATCAGCGGGACGATGACGCTCGGGGACGGATCGACCGCCGAGGTCGGCGGGCAGATGAACCTCTACACCGGCTTCGAATGGCGCGCGAACCTGACGATCGGCGACACCGCCTACCGCCAGATCCTGGCGATGTCCGAGGACGGAACCAGCCTCGGAGGCCGGCAGTTCCAGCGCGATAATGACAGCCTCGGAGGGCGGCTCACCGCCGCGAAGGTGGGCAGCGGTCCCGCGATCCTGGGCGTCGTGCCCGAGGCGGCTTCGGGGCAGGAAACGACGGCGCAGGTCGTGGGCACCGGGCTCGACGGCCTGCAGGTCGAGGGCCAGAACGGGCTCGCCGACCAGATCACCGCCAACGACACCGGCGCGACGGTTCGCCTCGCGGGCGAGGGCGCGACATTCACCTTCAGCGCAGGCGAGGACATGGCAACGGCCGTGCTCTACGACAGCGTCGATCGCGTGACGGTGGAGCCCGAGTTCACCATCGCCCGTGTCGGCGGCGGCTCTGCCGAGGGGCCGGCCGCGGTGCCCGCGCATTTCAAGGCCATCGGTTGGTGGAACGGCCCGGACGGCGAAGCGGGGACCGAAGACGACATCCGCATCGGCGCCGTTCCGGCGGAGTGGAGCGTGGAGAACGCCAACGAGACCGCAGAGGCGATGATGGATGCGACCTACGCGGGCGAGATCGGGCCGGACGGGATCTTCATGCCCGCCGTGGCTGGGCCGAACCCGGAGCGCGCCTTCTCCACCAACAACGCGGGCGAGTTGAAGGTCGTGGCGAACGCCGCCGGGCAGACGGGCGAGGGGCACATGATCGTCACCGTGCAGCGCTTCATCGACCCGCCGATCCGCTGAAGGAGAGATCATGGGATACCTGCATTTCCAACCGCAGAACGCGCATCGGGTCCGGGTGGAGAGCCGCGAGATGCTCTTCCACGTCCCCACCACCTCGCTGTTCGAGCTCGATCCGCTCGACGGCGAGGTCCTGAGCTTCCTCGCCGAAAAGGGCCGGGTGGCGGAGGATGACATGCGCGCCCGCTTCGGCGGGCATGATCCATCGGAGATCGCGCAGAAGATGCGCGGCTTCATCGACCTCGACATCGTGACGGACGGCCGCGCCCCGGCTGCGGAGCGCCAGGTCATCCGGATCGAGAACTTCCCGCTGTCGACGATCATCCTGAACGTGAACACGGGCTGCAACCTGGCCTGTTCCTATTGCTACAAGGAGGACCTCGACACACCGTCGAAAAGCCGCAGGATGGCCTTCGAGACAGCAGTGCAGTCGATCGACCTGCTCTTGCGCGAAAGCCCGGACCGGGAGGCGTACAACATCGTCTTCTTCGGCGGCGAGCCCCTGGCCAACATGCCGCTGATTCGCGAGGTGGTCGCGCATGCGGTGCCGCGCTTTGCCGCCCTGGGCAAGGAGGTGAACTTCACGCTCACCACCAACGCCACGCTGCTGAACGAGGGGCTCGTCGACTGGCTCGACGCGCATCGCTTCGGGCTGACGGTGTCCATGGACGGGCCCAAGGCGCTGCATGACCTCAACCGCAAGACCGTGGGCGGCAAGGGCAGCTACGACGCGGTGGCCGCCAAGGCGCGGATGCTGCTCGAGCGCTACCGCTCGCGGCCGATCGGGGCGCGGGTGACGCTGACGGCGGGGGTCACGGCGGTCGAGGAGATCTGGGACCATCTGAAGAACGACATCGGCTTCGCCGAGGTCGGCTTCAGCCCCGTCACCTCGGGCGACATGACCGCCTTCAACCTCTCGGGCGACGAGCTTCTGGAGGTGTTCGAGGGCCTGAAGTCCCTCGGGCGCCGCTATCACTCGGAGGCGCGGGAGGGCCGCAACATCGGCTTTTCCAACATGCATCAGCTGATGCAGGACCTCTGGGAAGGCCGGTCCAAGGCGCTGCCCTGCGGGGCCGGGATCGGGATGCTGGCGGTGGACCATGGCGGAAAGCTCAACCTCTGCCACCGCTTCACCGGGACCGACATGGTGTTCGGCGATGTCGAAAAGGGCATCGAGAAGGACCGCCTCGGCGCGTTTCTCGAATCCCGGCTCGATCGCACGGACAAGGGCTGTGACACCTGCCGGATCCGCAATCTCTGCTCGGGCGGCTGCTACCACGAAAGCTACGCGCATTTCAGCGACCCGCTGAAGCCCGCGTATCACTACTGCGACCTGATGCGGGACTGGGTGGACTTCGGGATCGAGGTCTACGGCGACCTGATCGCGGCCAACCCCGCCTATTTCCACGACCACATCGCACCAAGAAAGGCGAACCACAAATGAAACCGCTGAACCAGAAGGCTGCGCGCACGCTTCAGGCTGCGGCCGAAGACAAGATGGACGAGGTCCGCGCCATGCAGACCGTCACCGCGGGCTGCACCACCACCTTCGATCCGGGCTGGGAGGTCGATCCCTTCGGCGGGGTGGCCGCGCTCTGCCAGCCGATGGAGGCCGACCTCTACGGCTGCTCCGACCCCTGCTGGTGGCCGGCGCAGGTGCCCGACACAATGGTGACATACCCCGACTGGAGCACCGAGGCGCCCAACGCCGCCGACGACTGGCGCGCGCTCGGCACCGTGTTCCCGAAAGATGCAAACACGTGAGGCGCATGATGAAACACGGAACCGTTTTCGCCGCCGCGCTGGCCGCGGCGACCCCCGCCGCCGCGAAGGATCTTCTGGTCACGATCGCGAAGCCGGGCAACCTCTATGTCTTCGACGCCGCCGAACGCACGCTGATCAAGGACTGCCCGCTCAACACGGAGATGAGCCCGGCCGTGATCCAGATGTCGCCGGACGGACGCATCGCCTACGCGCTGGTGAACCGCTGGCAGGACGTGATCGGCGTCGATGTCGACACCTGCGAGCGCGTCTTCTATGCGTCCCAGTCGCAAGGCGACATCACCCGTCGGTCGATCGGATCGCTGGCGGTGTCTCCGGACGGGGCGGAGGTCTATACCGTCCGCAATCCCACGCGGCATCTCTCGGACCGCTACGAGGTGCTGGAGCCCGAGTTCGCCGTCTTCGACGCGAACGCGGGCACCGACGCGCAGCCGGTCCGGACCTTCCCGGCCCCGCGGCGGGCGACGGTGATGAGCGCGGGCGATGACGGCACGGTCTATATCGGCGGCCACGACATCTTCGCCTTCGACCCGTCGGACGGGTCCATGGACGTAGCGATCGCGAACGCCACCTGGGACCGGCCCACCTACAGCCCGCCGGACGTGCTGGCCTTCTGGCCGGTGGGGCGGCAGAACGACGAGTTCCTGCTGATGTACACCGCCGCCGTCTTCACGGACGAGAGCATGCAGGAGATGGCGGATTTCGTCTGGGGCTACTCCGCCGTCGATCTCTCGACCGGCGAGACCGAGATCCAGGACTTCGCCTCGCTCGAAGTGCTGATGTTCTCGGCCGTGCGCGACCCAAATGCGGAGAACCTGCTCTATGGCGTCTACACGCAGCTTTCGAAACACGACGTGGAGAAGCGGGAGCTGATCAAGCGCGTGGATCTGCCGCACACCTATTACGTGATCCAGATCTCCAGCGACGGCAAGGAGCTTTACGTGGGCGGCACCAATGACGACATCGGCGTCTACGATGCCGAAACGCTGGAGCGCATCGGCGAGATGCTGGTGCCCTCGGGCGGCGACATGGGCACCGCGACGCTCCAGATCGTGCAGGTGGAATGACGTCCCAGGCGGACATGCCCCCGCGCAGGGCGTCCGCGGGCGCGCGTCTCGGCCGCTGGGCCGGGGCGCGGCTCTTCGATCGCCAAGCGGCGGAGTGGCTGATGCCGGTCCTGCGGCCACATGTCCGGGTTCTGGCGCTGCTGCTGGGTCTTGGTCTGGTGGCGGCGCTGGCGGCGCTGGTCCCGCCCTATCTCACCAAGCTGGTGATCGACGAGGGGCTGATAGCCGGAGACGCCCGCGCACTGGTGATCTGGTCGCTGGCGCTTCTCGCGGTGGGCTTCGCGAGCCTCGGCCTGGGCGCGCTCAACTCGATCCTGCACATGCGCGCCTCCGTCGACATGCTGGCGGACCTGCGCGCGCGGCTCTCGGCGGCCGTGCTCGACCGCTCGCCCGCCTGGCGCGCGGAGCGGCGCACCGGCGAGGTGCTGGCGCGCATCGATGGCGACGCGGGCGAGGTGCAGCAATTCGCCTTCAACGCGCTGCTGACCGGCTCGTCCAGCATCCTGCGGCTTGCAGGCGGCGCGGCAATGCTCTTCGTGCTCAATTGGAAGCTGGCGCTGCTTGCGGTCGCGCTCGCCCCGTTCGAGCTCGCGTTCTTCGCCTTGGCCCGGCCCCGCACCGAGCGGCTCGCGCGCGAGACCCGGGCCGAGCGCGGCGAATTCGCGGGCCAGATCGCCGAGATGGTCGCGGGGCTGGGCCCGATCCAGGCCGCCCGGGCGGAGGCGCCAGTGCGCGACGCGCTGGCGCGCCGCCAGCAAAGCCTCAATACCGCCCTGCTGCGCGCCCAGGTCTGGGGCGAGTTCACCCGCTTCGTGCCTTCTGGCCTGACCGCGCTCGTGCGCTCCGCCATCTTCCTCGTCGGCGGGTTGATGGTGATCCGGGGGGAATGGCCGCTCGGCTCGCTCATCGCCTTCATCGCCTATCTCGGCTTTCTCGTGGGGCCGATGCAGTCGCTGCTCGGGCTCTGGCACGCGCAGGCCCGAACCCGCGCCGCGCTCGACCGGCTGTCTGGCGTGATGGCGGAGATCGATCCGGTGGTGTGGCCCGCGCGCCCGGCTGCGCTGCCCCCAGGTCCGGGCGCCCTGCGTCTCGAGGGCGTGGAGGTGACCCATTCCGGGCGGCCGCTCGCGCGCGGCGTCACCCTCGACATCTCCGCCGGGACCAAGCTGCGGCTGACCGGGCCCAGCGGGGCAGGCAAGTCGAGTCTGCTCGCGCTCCTGCAGCGGCATGCCGATCCCGTGGCGGGCCGGATCCTTCTGGACGGCATCGACCTCCGGCAGCTCTCGCGCGCGGATCTGCGCGGCGCCGTGGCCTATGTGCCGCAGCGGCCCTTCCTCCTCTCCGGCACCGTCGCGGACAATCTGAGGCTCTCCGCACCCGGGGTTGGGGAGGACGACATGCGGGCGATGCTGGACCTCGTCGGGCTAGCGTCCCGCTTTGCGCCCGGCGGCAGCCTCGATGCACGGATCGGCGAGGACGGCCTTACCGTGTCGGGCGGCGAGCGGCAGCGGCTCTGCCTCGCGCGGGCCCTGCTGCGGCCGTTCCGCGTGCTCATCATCGACGAGGCGCTGTCCGAGGTGGATCCCTCGACCGTCGCCCGTATCATGGCCGCCATCGACGCGCGGCACGGATCGGCCACGCGGATCGTCGTCACCCACGGAAACGAGGCGGCCTTTGGCGCTTTCGACCGGATCGTGGATCTCTCCGCCTGGGCTGCGGCGTGACCCTCATCGCGCTGATCGACGGGCCGCTCGCGCCCGGCCGGTACGGGTGCGTCGGGTGCCTGGATCCGGTGGGCGCGCCTGTTTTCGACAGCCCCGCCGGACAGCACGCAAGCGCCGTCGCCGCCACCATCCTCGCGGAGGCGCCGGGCACCGAGATCCTGTCGATCCCGGTCTTCCGGGGCCGGCTCACGGCCGGCGTCCCCGACCTCGTTGCGGCGCTGGCGCTGGCAGCCGAGACCGACGCGGCGATCGTGCATTGCTCGCTCGGACTTGCACGCGACGACCCGCGCGTGGCCCGCGTCGTCGATGCGCTTTCAGGCCGTATCGTCCTCGCATCCGGCCCGGCCCGAGGGGGTCCGGTTTGGCCCGCCGCCCTGCCGCGGGTCTTCTCGGTCCAGGGCGATGCGCGCTGCGGCCCCGGCGAATGGTCCGTCCTCGGGTTGCCCACCGCGGATTACGGCGCCTGTCCGCGCTCGGAAGATGGCGGCCGCATCGCCGGGGCAAGCATCGCCGCCGCCCACATGACCGGCATACTCGCCGCTCGGGGCGACCTGGCAGAAGACTCCGCAAGAATACTGCTCCAGGAGGCCGCCGCGTTCCGGGGGCGCGAAAGACGCACGCAAGCCGGATCATGACACCGGTCGGTGCAATGGGGCGGTGGCCTCAGGCGGGCACGGCCGGTACGCGGACCTCGGGCATTGTTCCGATCAGCATGCGGGCATAGTCGCTCCGCGGTGTCTCGAAGATCTGTTCCGTGCCGCCCTCTTCCACCAGTTCGCCGCGGTAGATCAGGGCGACCCGGTCGCAGAGATAGCGGACCACGGCGAGATCGTGGCTGATGAAGAAGTAGGTGAGGCCCAGACGATCCTGCAGGTCGCAGAGGAGGTTCAGCACCTGCGCCTGCACCGAGACGTCGAGCGCGGAGGTTGGCTCGTTGAGCAATAGCAGGTCCGGCCCCGAGGCCAGCGCCCGGGCGATGCAGA
>CBDUPF010000130.1:0-10755 GCA_965369035.1 uncultured Aliishimia sp. | reverse complement strand
CTCGCCGCAATGCTGGAGGCGGAAGGTGCCCTCGCCCGGATCCTGCCCGCGGCGAAGGACACAGCCGAAAGCCTCTGCATGGCGTTCGAACTTGCGAAGGGCGCGGATTTGATCGTGACGATCGGTGGCGCTTCGGTGGGCGACCACGATATCGTCGGCAGCGTGGCGGCGGACCTCGGGATGGAGCGGGCATTCTACAAGGTCGCCATGCGTCCGGGCAAACCGCTGATGGCCGGCCGGCTTTCGGGCACGCCGATGGTCGGGCTGCCGGGCAATCCCGTGTCCGCCATGGTCTGCGGCACCGTGTTCCTGCTGCCGATGATCCGCGCGATGCTCGGCCGCCCTTCGGAACCCGCGCCGCGCGTGACGGCGGCGCTCGATCATGACATCGGGTCGAACGGGCCCCGCGAACACTACATGCGGGCGCGGATCGACGGGAATACCGCTCACATCTTCGACCGGCAGGACAGCTCGCTGCTGCATGTGCTCAGCCGCGCCAACGCGCTCGCGGTCCGCCCCCCGCACGATCCGGCCCGCGTTGCCGGTGAACCGCTGCAATTCATCCGCATCTGATCACGGGGAACCGGCGCACGTTCCGTTAAGCATAGTTGACACAAAACGTGAACACTTATAGAACAAAGCAAATCGAAACTTGGAAGGGTTCGAGCATGCTGACCAAGAAGCAACTGGATTTGCTGGATTTCATCAATCGGCGCGTGTCCCGCGACGGTGTTCCGCCCAGTTTCGACGAAATGAAGGAGGCGCTGGACCTTCGGTCGAAATCCGGGATCCACCGTCTGATCACAGCATTGGAAGAGCGTGGGTTCATCCGCCGTCTCGCCCATCGAGCGCGCGCCATTGAAATCGTGAAGCTGCCGGACACGCTGGCCGAGGCGCCGCGGCAGCGGGGGTTTTCGCCGCGTGTGATCGAGGGAGATCGACGCGATGAATCGGCTCCGCGCTCTGCCATGACCGTCAGCGGATTGCATGTGGAGGAGTTGCCGGTCATGGGCCGGATCGCAGCCGGCGTCCCCATCGAAGCCATCAGCGAGGCGAGCCACAGCGTGGCCGTTCCCGGGCAGATGCTGTCGGGCAAGGGCGCGCACTACGCTCTTGAAGTCAAAGGCGATTCAATGATCGAGGCCGGAATCAACGATGGCGATATCGTTGTCATCAGCGAGACCTCCCATGCCGACAACGGCGACATCGTCGTGGCATTGGTGGAGGATCACGAGGCCACTTTGAAACGCTACCAGCGGCGTGGAGATACCATTGCCCTGGAGGCCGCGAACCGTGCCTATGAAACCCGGGTATTCCCGGTCGGCAAGGTCAAGGTTCAGGGCCGACTGGTCGGGCTGATCCGTACGTATTGATCCGCGGCTTCCTCCGCCTGCGGGGGCGTCAGATCAGGAAAGTCCGGTTCGCGCTCGGGCCATTGCGACCACAGCCTTTCGCCGGCAATCTGGCGCGCGGTGACGATCTTGATGCTTCCGCCGGACGCGAGGGAAAGCGCCACGGCTCCGGTCGCCCGCAGCGTCGCGGGATCGAAGACAAGGCAACCCGGTTGTCGCCGTACCAGCTTTTCATTGGAGACGAGGATGCCGCCGTCGCACTCGGGTGCCGATGACGCGGCTTTCTTGCCGGTGACATGCACGATCGGCAGCGTCGCAAACACGCCGCCTGTGGCGCGCTCGGCCGCACCGTCGGGCCAGCGCGCGGCCCACCGGGCATGTGCGCTTTCCTGATCGGTCCCGTCCCCGTCATTCTCCAGCCAGTTCTGCGCCACGAACCCCGACCCGCGGGCGCGGCTCAGCGCGCGGCCATCCTCGGTCATGACACCCACGATTCCACCCGTATCGGCGATCAGCAACCCGGGACGAGGCTCCACGTTCCAGATCGCGAAGGCGACGGCGACCGGCAGCACGCCCAGCCAGCGCCCGCGGCCCCGCCACAGGATCAGCAGGATCGCGCCAAGGGTCAGACAGGGCAGGAACCACGGGCCGGGGCTTGGAACGAAGCTGCGTGCGCCTGGCAGCGCCGAGGTGTATTCGGCCACGAAGAGGATCCAGCGCAGCCCCACACCCATGATCTGCAACCCGATCCAGTCCAGCCCCAGTGGCGCGAGGCAGACGGCCAGCACCGCCGCGGGCACGACGAGGGCACCCATGATCGGTACGCTCAGCACGTTCGCGGGAAGACCGTAATGCGCGATCGCGTTGAAATGAGCCGCGGCATAGGGCGCCGTGGCGAGCCCCGCGATGGCCGATGACATCACCACGGCGGCCACCGGCTGCAGCCAGCGCGGCATCTTCCAGGAGGAATCGCGGATCGCGTTGAAGACCGCGACCAGCCCCGCGGTCGCGGCGAAGGACATCTGGAAGCCGGGCCCCAGCAACGCCTCCGGCTGCAGAACCAGGACGACCAGCGCGGCGATGGCAACAGAACGCAGCGATATCGCGCGGCGATTCAACATGACCGCGAAAAGCGCGACCGCCGCCATGGTGAAGGCCCGCTCCGTCGCCACGTTGCCGCCCGACAAGGCCAGATAACCCGCGCCCGCCACCAGCGCCCCGAACGCCGCGACGGAACGGGTCGGCCATGTGAGCGCCACCGACGGCACCAGCACCAGCCCGACGCGGAGAACGGCAAAGACGAAGCCGGTCAGCAGCCCCATGTGCAGACCGGAAATGGCCAGCAAATGCGCAAGGTTGCTCGCCCGGAGCGCGTCGAGCGCGCCCTGCCCCATTCCGCTGCGGTCGCCCGCGGTCACGGCCGCGGCAAACCCGCCGATATCGCCGGGCAGGACCGCGCGCACATGGCTCGAGACCGCCATCCGCAGCTGGAACACGCGCATCGCCCAGCCCGAGACATCGGGCGGTGCGACGCTCATCAGCGGCACGCGCGTATAGCCGACCCCGCCCAGTCGCTGGAACCAGGAATGGCGCTGGAAATCGAACCCGCCGGGCTCCACCGGGCCGCCGGGTGGAGAGATATGCGCGGTCGTCATGATGCGCGCGCCGGGCATGGGTTCGGGCGTTTCGGCGGCATCGCCGTGGAGCGAGATTCGCACCCGCGCGGGCGTCTTTTCCGGCTCGACTCGCGACAGAAGCACATTGTCGAGGGTCAGGCGCACCGCATCCGATGCCGACCGGTCGATGGCGACCACGCGGCCTTCCACCGGACCGTAGTACCGCCAGCCGATGACCGGGGCCGCGACATCATGCGCACGCCATCCCGCGAGCGAAAACCCGAAGGCCCCGAGCGCCGCGGCAGAGAGAAGGATCGCGCCCGCCGTTCCCGACAGGCGCCAGGCCAGCACAAACAGCAGCGCCGCCGCTGCCGCAACCGCCCAGAGCGTGACGATCGATGGCTCCTGCCGCTGCGCGAAAAAGACCGCGATACCCGTCCCGAGGCAGACCGGCGTCCAGGGGAACAACGCGCCGCGCTGCGCCTGAAGGCACATCGCCAGCCAGATCACGGCCCGCATCGGCTTGCTCCCCTCTCGTGCTGTGGGTAGGAATGCGCTGGTCCCAGGACTGCACTGGGCACGCTAGCCCGTTCATGGTTAACAAAGGTTGAATTCCGCATGTCCGTCGTCACGCGTTTCGCGCCCTCGCCTACCGGCTATCTGCATATCGGCGGGGCGCGCACGGCGCTCTTCAACTGGCTCTATGCCCGTGGGCGCGGCGGCAAGTTCCTGCTGCGGATCGAGGACACGGATCGTGCGCGGTCCACGCCGGAGGCGACGGCGGCGATCCTTCAGGGACTGACGTGGCTCGGGCTCGACTGGGACGGGGAGCCGGTCAGCCAGTTCGCCCGCGCGGACCGCCATGCCGAGGTCGCCCATGCGCTTCTGGAGCAGGGCCGCGCCTACAAGTGCTTTTCGACGCAGGAAGAAATCGCAGCCTTCCGAGAGCAGGCGCGGGACGAAGGCCGCTCCACCCTGTTCCGGTCTCCCTGGCGCGACGCGGATCCTGCCGACCATCCCGATGCTCCGTTCGCCATCCGCATCCGTGCGCCGCTGGACGGCACCACCGTGATCCGTGACCGGGTGCAGGGCGACGTGACGATCCGCAACGACCAGCTCGACGACATGGTGCTGCTGCGGTCCGACGGCACACCCGTCTACATGCTCGCGGTGGTGGTCGACGACCACGACATGGGCGTGACGCATGTGATCCGGGGTGACGATCACCTGAACAACGCCGCGCGCCAGCAGATGGTCTATGACGCGATGGGCTGGGATATTCCGGTCTGGGCGCATATCCCGCTGATCCACGGCGCCGACGGCAAGAAACTGTCGAAACGCCACGGGGCGCTCGGCGCGGACGAATACCAGAAGATGGGCTATCCTGCGGCAGGCATGCGCAACTATCTGGCGCGGCTCGGCTGGAGCCACGGGGACGACGAGTTCTTTACCGATGCCCAGGCGCAGGAGTGGTTCGACCTCGACGGTATCGGCAAGGCGGCGGCACGGTTCGACCTGAAGAAACTGGAGAATCTCTGTGGGCGGCACATCGCGGCCTCCGATGATGCTGCACTGCGGAAAGAGCTGGAGGATTTCCTGGCCGTGACGGGGCAGCCGCCACTCACGCCAGAGCAGTCGGATGCCTTGGATCGCGCGATGTACTGCCTCAAGGAACGGGCCAAGACATTCCCGGAACTTATTGAGAAAGCGTCATTTGTCTTGAACTCCCGCCCGATTGTCCCGGATCAGGCAGCGGCCAAGGCGCTTACTCCCGACACGCGTGAATTACTGAAGGAATTGACGCCGCAACTGCAAAACGCTAAGTGGGAGCGCACTGAACTTGAAACAGCCATGAACGGTTTTGCCGAGGCTCGGCAAACGAAATTCGGAAAGCTTGCGGGGCCGCTGCGCGCCGCTCTCGCAGGTCGGGCCGTTACACCATCGGTGTTCGACATGCTGCTGGTACTGGGACGCGAAGAAGCCCTGGCCCGCATGGACGACGCGGCGAAGGATGCATGAATTCCCGAAAAGGGCGAAACATGTGCTTCTTCCAGCGGCGATGTCCGTGTAACAAGCGCCTGATACAGACCCGTGTGCCCGCTGGTTGCGAGGCCGCCCGATAGGAAGGAACACAAATGGCAGACACCCAGAACCAGAAGACGGCGACACTGACTATCGGAGAGTCCACGTACGATCTGCCGATCTATTCGCCCACCGCCGGGCCGGACGTGATCGACATCCGCAAACTCTATTCACAAGCCGGCGTTTTCACCTACGATCCCGGTTTCACCTCCACCGCCTCCTGCGACAGCACCATCACCTTCATCGACGGGAACAAGGGCGAACTGATGCACCGCGGCTACCCGATCGACCAGTTGGCGGGCAAGTCGCACTATCTCGAAGTCTGCTATCTGCTGCTCTATGGCGAACTCCCCTCCGCGTCCCAACTCGAGGATTTCGAATCTCGCGTGACGCATCACACGATGCTGCACGAACAGATGCAGTATTTCTTCCGCGGGTTCCGCCGCGATGCCCACCCGATGGCGACGATGGTCGGCGTCGTGGGCGCGATGTCGGCGTTCTACCATGACTCGACCGACATTTCCGACCCGTGGCAGCGCGAGGTCGCCTCGATCCGGCTCATCGCGAAGATGCCGACGATAGCCGCCTGGGCCTACAAGTACCATATCGGCCAGCCGTTCGTGTATCCGCGCAACGATCTCGACTATGCGTCGAATTTCCTGAACATGTGTTTTGCGGTGCCGGCGGAAGCCTACGAGGTCAACCCGATCCTGGCGCGCGCGATGGACCGCATCTTCACCCTGCACGCCGACCACGAACAGAATGCCTCCACGTCGACGGTGCGGCTCGCCTCCTCTTCGGGCGCGAACCCGTTTGCCTGCATCGCGGCCGGCATCGCCTGCCTGTGGGGTCCGGCGCATGGCGGTGCGAACCAAGCCTGTCTGGAGATGCTGAACGAGATCGGAACGCCGGACCGCATCCCCGAGTTCATCGCCCGGGCCAAGGACAAGGACGATCCGTTCCGGCTGATGGGCTTCGGCCACCGGGTCTACAAGAACTTCGACCCGCGCGCGAAGGTGATGAAGCAGTCGGCCGACGAGGTGCTGGAGTTGATGGGGGTGGAGAACAACCCGGTCCTCGCCACCGCGAAGGAGCTGGAGGCAGCAGCACTTGCAGACGACTATTTCGCCGACAAGAAGCTGTTTCCCAACGTCGATTTCTACTCGGGCATCATTCTCGAAGCCATCGGCTTCCCGACCTCGATGTTCACGCCGATCTTCGCGCTCTCGCGCACCGTGGGCTGGATCTCGCAGTGGAAAGAGCAGCTCGCCGACCCGCAGATGAAGATCGGGCGTCCGCGCCAGCTCTATCTCGGCGAGACCCTGCGCGACTACGTCGATATCGAAAACCGCTGACACCTCTGGAACGGTCGTCGCGAGGCGATCGCCAGACCCGTCACCAAGACCGCATCCGCGCCGCACGTGAGAATTCGTGCGGCGCTTTTTCGTTTTCATCGACCTGCCGAAGTCGGGTCGCGCGGCAAACTGGACGCGGCGATCTGATTTTCAGTTGAGTTGCCGGCGCTTGAAAAGTCCATGCAACAGATTGCCGAGCGGGCAAAACTGCCGCCTGTATTTCTGCAGGACAAGATCCAATGTGATGGCCCAGCCTCAGGTTAATTCGCGAAAACGAAAAATACTATTGACCTTCGGACAACAATCGCAAGTATCGTATTCACTTCCAATTTTTTGTTGAGGGACAAATGAAAAAGACACTTACGGCGCTCGCCTGTGCGCTGGCTTTTGGTACGGGTGGCAGTATTGCATTTGCCGCTTCGATCACCACCCAAACATTTGACACGGATCCCGTACTGTCGGACACGCCGGCGCCCGGGGTCTGGTACACCGACCGCTACAAACCTGCCGGTTTCTCGTCCGAGTCATTCGATGGCGATCAACGGCTGCGGTTGCAGTTGTCCGAGGATGATGGCGCAGTGGACCGCCCTTCCGCGTTCAACAGCTCGTTCTACAACACGCAAGGCCGCAAATTCGACACCCCGGGCGCGACAATGCTGTCGATCGACATGTATATCGATCAGTCCTTCGCGTCGGATCCGGGCCGTATTGGCGGCCTCTGGGGGACCGCGGTCGACGCTGGCAATGTGATCTCCGCCTATCCGATTGTCGAATTCATCGGCGGCGGGTTCTCGGTCTGGGACGGCGCTGCATTCCAAGCGATTGGGACGCCGACGGGTTTTTCCTATGACTCGTGGATCAACATCGGTGTGAATCTGGATACGAGCACAGACATGTTTACCGTGTTCGCCGGGGATGCGTCGCTCACCTTCGGCGCAAGCGGCAGCAAGTCGTTCAGCAATGCGATCTTACAGGGCATCAATACGAATGACGGGATAAACCGCGATATCTATTTCGACAATTTCGTCGCCTCTGCACCATCGCCGGTTCCTGTACCGGCGAGCCTTCCGATACTTCTGAGCGGATTGGCGATCTTTGGTGTCGTTCGACGTCGCAGGACGGCGTAGGCACCCCAAGAACCAAAGACGTTCAAGGGGCCGGCATGCGCCCCTTGTTCACGACCCTCAGCGCCCCTCGAACTTCGCGGGGCGCTTTTCCGTGAAGGCCAGCACGCCTTCCTTGAAATCCCGGGTCTTTCCGCATTTCCCCTGCTCGTGCGCTTCGAGCGCGAGCTGGTCGGAAATCGGGTTGTCCCAGGTGGCGCGGATCGTTCGCTTGATCGCGGCATAGGCGGCGGTGGGTCCGTCGGCCAGGTGCCGCGCCCGGGTGGCCACGCGGGAGTCGAATTCCTCGTCCGGAACCGCCTCCCAGATCAGGCCCCAGTCGTCGGCCTGCCGCGCGCTGATCCGGTCGGCGAAAAGCGCCGCTCCCATCGCCTTCGCCATCCCCATCGTGCGTGGCATCATGTAGGTGCCGCCGGCATCTGGAATGAGACCGATGCGCGAGAAGGCCTGCAGGAAATAGGCGCTCTCGGCGGCGATCACCACATCCGCGGCCAGCGCGAGGTTGGCGCCCGCTCCGGCGGCGGGGCCGTTCACGGCGGCAATGGTCGGTATCGCGCAGCCGACGATGCTCTCCAGCATGGGTTGATACTCGTCGCGCAGCGTACGCTCCAGGTCGATATCCTGGCCGCCGGCCCGGTCGCCGAGATCCTGCCCGGTGCAAAAGGCCCGCCCCTCTCCGGTGATGACGAGGACTCGCGCGGATCTGGCGCACGATTCAACCGCATGGGCGATCTCTGCCCGCATCTGGGAGGTGAGGGCATTCATCTTTTCGGGGCGGTTCAACACCAGCGTCGCCACCCCGTCGGCCATGTCCAGCTTTATCGTTTCATAATCCATGGCGCATCCCTCCCGAGCGGTTTCGCCCTAGATAGCAGACCGGCCGGTCCGAAAAAGGGGCATCCCTGCGTCAGTCTTCAAGAATCTCGCGCAGGCGTGTTTCTTCGGCATCGGTAAGCCGTTCCGGGGCAGCGTCCGCACGGGACCGCCCGCGCAGATACAGAACCGCACCGCCGAAGGACAGGAGCAGCATGGCCGGGGCCGCCAGCCACAGGAGCAGGGTCGAGCCGGTCTTGGGCGGATCCATCAGCACGAACTCGCCGTAGCGTTCGCGGAACCACGACATGACCTCTGCGTCCGAGGCCCCTTGCGCGACGAGTTCGCGGATCTGCCGCCGGGCGTCGCGGGCCCATGCCGCGTTGGAGGAGGCCACGGCCTCGGACTGGCACATCACGCAGCGGATCTGGTGGTCCAGCGCCCGCGCCCGCGCCTCCAGCGCCGGATCTTCCAGCATTTCCGACGGGTCCAGTGCCCAGAGCGGGGCGGCCAGAAGCCAGATCAGAACTGCCAGGCGCTTCATTCCGCCGGCACCGGTGCTGCGCGCGTCTTGCGGGCACCGGCCGCCACGCGGAAACGCCGGTCCGACAGCGACAGAAACCCGCCCAGCGCCATCAGCCCGCAGCCGATCCAGATCCAGTTGGTCAGCGGCTTGATATAGGTCGTCACCGCCCAGCCGCCGCCCTCCTGCCGGTCTCCGATGACGACATACACGTCGCGAGCGAGGTCGTAGTCGATGGCCGCCTCGGTCGTGGGCATCTGCGCCACGGGGTAGATCCGCTTTTCCGGGCGGAGTTGCGCGATCTCCTGTCCGTCGCGGGCCAGTGTCACGAAGCCGATCGTGGAGAGGTAGTTCGGGCCTTCGGACCGCTGCACATCGTCGAGCGTCAGGGTGTACCCGCCGACCTCGAAGGGTTCGCCGAACTGCGCCACGCGCACGTCCTCGCTCTGCCACGCGGTAAGGCCGGCGACACCGAGTATCGTCAAACCCAACCCGGAATGGGCCACGGCCTTGCCCCAGTCGGCGCGCGGCAGTCGGAAAAGCCGCGCGGCGCTGCCCCGCTGTCCGGTACGGGTCCAGAGGTCCACCATGGCCCCCATCACGATCCAGGCCGCCAGAAACGCGCCTATCGGTCCCAGCATGCTGCGCCCGGTCTGCATGGCCCAGACCAACCCGCCGATGGCCAGGGCCAGCACGAAGGCATGGCGCATCCGGTAAACGCTGCGCCCCAGACGCGCCCGCTTCCAGGGCAGGATGGCGCCCACCGGCAGGATGAGCCCAAGGAGCATCATCAACGGCGGGAACACGAGGTTGAAATAGGGCGGCCCGACGCTGATCTTCTGGTCGAAAGCCATCTCGGCCACGAGCGGCCACATCGTGCCCACGAAGACGACGAAGCAACTGACCGCGAGCAGCAAGTTGTTCATGATCAGCGCACTCTCCCGGCTGACCAGCGAGAAGACCCCCCGCGCCTCCATCACGCCTGCCCGCAGCGAATAGAGGATCAGCGCGCCGCCCACGAAGAAGGCGAGAATGGCGAGGATGAAAACCCCGCGTTCGGGATCGTTCGCAAAGGCGTGGACACTGGTCAGCAGGCCCGACCGGACGATGAACGTCCCGATCAGCGAGAAGCCGAAGGCGAGAATGGCGAGCAGGATCGTCCAGCTCTTCAGGCTTTCGCGCTTCTCCACCACGATGGCGGAGTGCAGCAAGGCGGCCGCCAACAGCCACGGCATGAAGGAGGCATTCTCCACCGGGTCCCAGAACCAGAACCCGCCCCAGCCCAGCTCGTAATAGGCCCACCACGACCCCAATGCGATGCCGATGGTCAGGAACACCCACGCGGCCAGCGTCCACGGCCGCACCCAGCGGCCCCATGCGGCGTCCACGCGCCCCTCGATCAACGCCGCGACGGCGAAGGAGAAGGCCATCGAAAGCCCGACATAGCCGAGGTAGAGGAATGGCGGATGGAAGGCGAGGCCCGGATCCTGGAGCAGCGGGTTCAGATCCTGCCCGTCGAAAGGCGGCACCGCGACCCGCAGGAACGGGTTGGAGGTGAAGAGAATGAAGGCCAGGAACGCCGTCGCGATCGCCGCCTGCACCGACAGCACGCGGGCGCGCAGCGTGGGCGGCAGGTTGCCCCCGAACCATGCCGCCATCGCACCGAACAACGCGAGAATCAGCACCCAGAGCAGCATGGAGCCCTCGTGGTTGCCCCAGGTCCCGGAAATCTTGTAGAGCATCGGCTTGGCCGAATGGCTGTTCTGGATGACGAGACGCAGGCTGAAATCGCTCACCACGAACGCCCACATGAGGGCCCCGAAGGCGAAGCCCGTCAGCACGAACTGGGCGGTCGCCGCAGGTTCGGCCATGGCCATCAGCCGCGCATCA
>CBDUPF010000129.1:0-10764 GCA_965369035.1 uncultured Aliishimia sp. | reverse complement strand
GGAACGACGCTCGTGGTTCACGAGAACTTTCGCTTTCAGCCCTGGTACCGCACCATCAAAGCCCTTCTCGACGCGGGACGGATCGGCGCCGTGCAACAGGCGGCCTTCCGCTTCCGGCCCGGCGATGGGCAGGGTCCGCGCGCCTATCTCGACCGGCAGCCCTATTTCCGGGAAATGCCCCGGTTTCTGGTGCACGAAACCGCGGTGCACTGGGTCGACACGTTCCGTTATCTCTTCGGCGATCCGGTCGCCGTCTATGCCGATTTGCGCCGGGTGAACCCGGTGATCGCCGGAGAGGATGCGGGCGTGATCCTTTTCGACCATCCCCGCGGGGTGCGGGCGCTTTTCGACGGGAACCGGCATCTGGACCACGCCGCGGACAACCTGCGCCGCACCATGGGCGACGCGCTGATCGAAGGCGATGACGGCACGATCACGATTGGCGGCGATGGGGCGGTGCACCTGCGGCGGTTCGGATCCATCGCGACGGCGGAGGTGCTGAGCCCTGACACCTCGGAGGAGTTCGGCGGCGACTGCGTGCATGCTTTGCAAGGCCATGTGATTTCGGGAATGCTGCACGGCACGCCGGTCGAGAACGCCGCCCGCGACTACCTGAAGGTCATCGAGATCGAGGAGGCAATCTATGCCTCCGCCGAAACCGGGGCCAAGATCGAGTTGACGACGAAGTGAGCAGGGAAAACTCCCTGCACCGCCGTGCGCAAGCATCCCCCAAAGCGCCCCCGGGCGGTCGTCCGACCGGCCTATGAGCCGTTCGCCAGCGCGGCCTCGCGCATCTGGGTCAACGTCTGACGCGGGGTCACCGCCTCTGCCGCTACGTTGAGATCGAGGATCGCGCCCGTTTCGGACGCCAGTGCGCGGGCGAAAGCGTCGGCGAAATCCTCGGTCCGCTCCACCCTCTCTCCATGAAATCCGTAAGCGCGCGCGAGCTGTGCGAAGTCCGGGCTGACCATGTCCGTCCCCGACACGCGCCCGGGATACTGTCGTTCCTGATGCGCGCGGATGGTGCCGTAGATGCCGTTGTTGACGATCAGCACGATGGGCTGCGCACCGGCCTGCGCCGCAGTCGCGAGTTCCTGGCAGTTCATCTGAAAATCGCCGTCGCCGGCAAAGCACACGACCGTCCGACCCGGGTCCGCGACCTTCGCCGCAATCGCTGCGGGCAGGCCGTAGCCCATGGCCCCTGATTGCGGTGCCAGCAGCCGTGCCCGAGGCCCGAAGGGAAAGAACTTGTTGGGCCAGACCGAGAAATTACCGGCACCATTGGTCAGGATCGCGTCGCCCGGCAGGACCTCGCGCAGGTGAGACGTCACCGCCGCCATATCGACCGGCGACGGCTGTGACGGCGCGACCAGTGAAGCCTCGTAACCCTGCCGGGCTTTCGTGCGCCAGTCACTCCAGTTTCCCGCCACCGGCTCCAACGCCACCGCCACCGCGTTGTGGCTGGCGTGAATCGCGAGGTCAGGCACATAGACCTTGCCCAACTCCCGGTCCGACGCATGCACATGGATCAGCGTCTGGTCCGGCACCGGCACCCGCAGCAGGGTGTAGCCATCGGTCGTCATCTCGCCGAAGCGCGTGTTGAGCGCGAGGATCACGTCGGCACCGCGGATCAAGGCCTTGACGTGCGGCGGCATGCCCACCCCGGCCTCGCCTGCGTAGACGGACGAGAAGTTGTCGAACTGGTCCTGGTATCGGAAGGCGGCCACGACGGGAATGTCGGAGGTTTCGGCAAAGCGACGAAGCCCCGCCCGCCCGGTCTCCGACCAATTGGCACCGCCCATGAGGATCAACGGCCGCTGCGCCCCCGCCAGGAGGTCACGTGCCTGCGCCAGATCGGCCGGGCCGGCGGCCGGCTCGCCCACGCGGATCGGCCCCGCCAACGGGGCGGCATCGGTGCGCGCCGACAGCATGTCCTCCGGCAGCGCGATGACAACGGGTCCGGGCCGACCGCTGATCGCAGTCATCCAGGCGCGGGCAAGGATCTCCGGAATGCGCTCCACCCGGTCGATCTCCACCGCCCACTTTGCGACCGTTCCGAACATCGCGCGATAGTCGATCTCCTGGAACGCCTCGCGCCCCTTCATGTCGGTGCCGACCTGGCCCACGAAGAACAGCATCGGCACGCTGTCCTGCATCGCGGTGTGCACGCCGATGGACCCGTTGGTGGCGCCCGGACCGCGCGTCACGAAACAGATCCCGGGCTCCCCGGTCAGCTTGCCCCAGGCCGCGGCCATGAAGGAGGCGCCGCCCTCGTTCCGGCACAGCACGAAATCGAGCACGCCGCCGGTGTCGTGGAGCGCATCGAGCGCCGCGAGGAAGCTTTCACCCGGCACCCCGAAGCACTTGCGCGCGCCCAGCGCCACGAGGCTTTCGATCAGGACCTGTCCGCCATGTCTCATCGCGATATCTCTTCTCTGCCGCTCTTCGCGCGCACACTGCCTTCCCGATCCCGAGGGTTAAAGCCAAAAATCGAAACACCCCGCCGAATGGGCGGGGTGTCCGGAGTTCAGCGCCTTGGCCCGAAAGCCGCTCTTGGGGTCACGCGACGTAGAACCAGCTTTCGTCGAAACTCGATTCGAAGTCGACGCGGTAGAGATAGGCGATGTCCAGCGCATCGGTTTCGGCATCCCCGTCATCGTCGATGCTGAGCCACGAGGACGATCCGGCCTCCCGGAGCGCCAGCGCGCCGGTGGAGAGCGCGCCGGGCAGCGACATGCCCAGCGCGAGGAGAATTCCGCCCACGTCCAGGAGGTCGCCCTCCGACAGGTCGAAATCCTTGACCGTGTCGCCGATGTCCGCCAGCGACGAGAAGACGAACATGTCCGCACCGGAGCCGCCTTCGAGCAGGTCCACACCAGCACCACCATCGAGGATGTCGTTGTCCGAGCCACCAAGGAGCCGGTCCGCACCCGCACCACCAAAAAGGACATCGTTTCCGGCATCGCCAATGAGGGTGTCGATACCATCATCGCCGTAGATCGTATCGTTGCCCCTGCCGCCGCGAAGGTCGTCGTTGTCGTCACCGCCGCGCAGCGTGTCGTTGCCGTCCTCACCATAGATCGCGTCCACGCCGGCGCCTCCGGAAAGGTCGTCGTCGTCGGCACCGCCATAGATCTTGTCGGCCCCGTCGCCGCCCATGATCACGTCGTTGCCCTTGTCGCCATAGATCTTGTCATTCCCGGCTCCCGCATCGACGATGTCGGATCCGGTTCCGGCGCGGATCAGGTCGTTGCCCCCGCCCGCCGAGATCACGTCGTTGCCCATTCCGGTGTCGATCCGATCATGCCCGGCGCCGGTGGTCACCGTGTCGGCACCGTTGCCGCTGACGATCGTGTTGTTGCCGTCGCCGGCGTCGATCACGTCGTTTCCACTGCCGGTGGTGATCCTGTCGCTGCCTTCGAGCGCGGTGATCGTGTTGTTGCCGCCGCCGGCAGAGACCCTGTTTGTTCCACCGCCCGCATGGATCACATCGTCGCCACCATCGGTGGTGATCCGGTCGCTGCCGGTGCCGGCAAGGATGTAGTTGTTGCCGCCGTCTCCGTCGATCGTGTTGTGGCCATCGCCGGCGTCGATGATGTCGTCTCCCACACCCGCATAGATCTTGTCGTTGCCCGCACCGGTCATGATCGTATCGTTGCCGTCGCTGGTATAGATCTTGTTGGCGCCTCCGCCAGCCTCGACGATATCGTCGCCATCGCCCAGGCGAACCGTGTCATTGCCATCGAACGCGACCACGATGTTGTTGCCGCCGGTGGAACTGATCGTGTTGTGACCGGCGCCGGCATGGATCACGTCGTTGCCGCGGCCGGAATAGATCTTGTCCTTGCCCGACCCGGCGGTCACGCGGTTATCGCCTTCCTGCACGTAGATCTTGTTGTCGCCATCGCCGGCATCGACCACGTCGTTGCCCCCGGCGAGCCGGATCGTATCGCGCCCGCCCAGAGTGGTGACGGTATTGTTGCCGCCGGTCGCGGTGATCGAGTTGTCGCCCGCACCCGCGTGGATCGTATCATTGCCAAGCCCCGCGTTGATCTTGTCCTTGCCACCGCCGGCGGTGATCGCATCGTTCCCCGAGCCGGTATCGACCTTGTTGTCGCCCGAACCTGCATCGATTTCGTTGTTGCCGTTGCCCGCGCGAATGCGGTCGCTTCCCGCCCCCCCGGAGATCACATCGTCTCCATCCTCGGCATAGATGGTGTCGTGGCCATCGCCGCCGTCGATGACATTGTTGCCTGCGCCGGAATAGATCTTGTCGTTGTCCGCACCGCCACTCAGCGTATCGTCGCCGTCACCGCCATAGAGCGTGTCGCGCCCGTCGCCTCCGTCAAGTTCGTCGTCACCGGCATCGCCGTATAGCTTGTCGTTGCCGAGACCGCCGTACAGGATGTCGTTCCCCGCCTCGCCGCGCAACTGGTCGTGGTCGGCACCACCGTCGATCGTGTCGTTGCCCGCGCCGCCATAGAGCTTGTCGTTGCCGCCATTGCCGAGCATCGTGTTGTCGGCGTCGTTGCCAAAGGCCTTGTCCCGACCACGGCCAAGTATCACGTTCTCGATCGTCGTATCTTCGGCGAGGTACAGCGCCTTGCCGTCGACCTTTCCCCGCACGCCACTCACCAGCGACACATAGACCGAAGTGCCGATGGCGCTCAGATCCAGCGTATCGTTGCCGCCGTCGGTATCCCGGATGATGCTGCTTGCACTGGTCCAGGTGTCGCCAAAGTTGCTGTCGATCACATAAGTCGTATCGACATCGCCCGGCTGTGGTTCGGGCTCCGGCTCGGGTTCGGGCTCGGGTGCGGGTTCGCCAAGCCCGATGATCGCGGTGAGGTCCGCAGAGGCGGAGACCCCGCTGAGGAAGGCCAGTTGCACCGACCCGCCGCCGGAATGCACCATCAGCCATGACCCGCCGCTGCCGGCCTGCAACGAAAGGATACCGTCGGCCACCGGATCGCTGCCGCTGTAGCCGATTGCGGTGAGCAGGTCCGTGACGTCGATCCGGTCCCCCTGACTGAGCGAGAAGTCGGTGACCGTATCGCCGGCATCGGCGAGCGTGTCATAGACAAAGCGGTCCGCGCCGGTGCCCCCGGTCAGCGAATCCGCCCCGGCCCCGCCGATCAGGGTATCGTTCCCTGCGCCCGCCAGGATCGTGTCGCTCCCCGCGCCGCTGTCGATCCGGTTGTCGGCGGCGTTTCCGATGATGTAGTCGTCACCGGCTCCGGTGATCACGTTCTCGATCACCGTGTCGCGCCCGATGGAGAAGTTGCCGGTCCGCCCGTTCAGGTTCGAGTAGGTTTCTTCGACCAGGCTCAGGTGCTGGTTGCTGCTGCGCGAGGCGAGGTTGATCAGGTCGGTGCCGCCGCTGTCCACGATGGCCACAGCGAAATTGCCGGCGAGATCCATGCCGAACCGCCCTCCGGTGGTCTCGCCATCACCATAGACCGTGTCACCCGTCTCCACGTTGGTGGGCGTGCCGTAAAGCCGGTGGATCGCCGCGATGTCGCCCAGTTGCAGCGTGGCGAGATACATGTGCGTCGCGTCGGTCCAGGAGTTTTCCGACTGGGAGAAATACGACATGACCGACGTCTGCCAGCTGTCGTTGGCATACCCGGCGTCCCGGGCGTAATCCGCGCTGCCGTTGTAATTACCGGTGTGGCCCAGGCCCAGCGCGTGACCGATCTCGTGCATGAAGGTCTGGTAGTAGTAGTCGCCGTAGTTGGACCATGACGTATGCACGTTGATGTTGGACTTGATGATGTGGCCGCCGGAGACGGAGGAGGTCGCATAGGCGCCGGAGCTGTTGTCGTCGAACACCATTTGCGCGGAAGCCTTGGCGGCCTGTTCGAACTGGAGCCCGCTGACTGCCGTCCAGGCGTCCAGCGCCTTGCGCGCCGTCTCGGCTCCGTGCGCGGTCAGGCCGTCGAGGTTGTAGGTGATCGTATCGCCCGCCTGGACGTCGAAGTGGCGCGCGACGGTGCCGAAATCACTCCAGAAACCCTCTGTCAGATAGTCCGCGATCTGGTCGTAGGTATAGACCGGCTTGGCGGCGGCCACGGACGCATCGCCGTCGGAGAAATTCTCCGCGCCGTGCATGTCGTAATGTTCGATGCTTGGGTCGCGTGCCTGACAAAGTGTGCACATGTCTGGAAAATCCTCGCTATGAGAAACCTGAAATCGTTACAGGGGCATCTCTGTGAACCCGATGAGCTGGCGGGCGTATTCCCGCAGAATCTCGTCGTCGATCGTTGCGTCCAACACGGTCAGATCGATGTCCGTGCCGAGACCGGTCGCACCCTCGCCATCGGTCCAGGCCAGGTGACCGGACACGACAGTCCCGGTGAAATGTGCGGGAACGAACCTGACCGTCAGATGCGCCTGGCCGGTGGCCTTTTCGTCGTCCACCACTTCCACCCGGCGCGCGGACTGCGCGTCCAGCAACGCAAGCGCGAGTTCGTCGCAGATCGGTTTCAGCCGCGCATCGTCGCAATTGATGCGGATCGGTAGCGCCACCGATTCCTCGAGCGCACGAGCCTGCCCGGACAGGCTCAGCGCGACCATCGATGCGCTGGTTACTCGGCCTATTTTGGTCATGTCGGGGACTCCCAGCCGCCAGGTGAACGTGAAGTTTGAACGCGCCGTTCTGGCTTCTGAGTCGAATCCGTAACGGGGCATGCGTCAGATTCTTGGGCCGCATCCGGGCCAAATTGGGGCGGATTTCGACGCGATTTACGTAAATTTTTCATAAGCTTGTCGTGGTATCGCGGGTGGATCCGGATACATGCGGCGGGTTTTGATCGGCGCTTGGAGCATAGACACGCATCACCGACCGGACTGGAACTTGCCGAACCGGTCAGGCGCGCGCTTCTTTCCCGACAAAATCAGTCAAGAAGGCTTGATCCTGCTCGCGATTTCTGAAACTGACTAAAACAATAAGGATTCACCTGTTCGGGAGAAAGACCCATGCCAACCAAGTCACCGTCCATTCTCGCTGCCGCGGCGGCGACCGTCACGATCCTCGCCGGCGTGGCCCAGGCAGATGGCGAAGTGAACCTCTATTCCTCGCGCCACTACGACACCGACGAGCGGCTCTACTCCGATTTCGAGGACATGACGGGCATCACGATCAACCGGATCGAAGGCGGCGCGGACGAGCTGATCGCACGGATGCAGGCCGAAGGCGCGAATTCACCCGCCGACGTGCTGCTGACCGTCGACACCTCGCGCCTGCAACGCGCCAAGGATGCCGGCGTCCTGCAGCCGATCGACAGCGACGTGCTGGAAGAGCGTATCCCCGCGAACCTGCAGGATGCCGACAATCAGTGGTTCGGCTTCTCGCAACGCGCGCGGATCATCTTCTACGACAAGACCAACGTGGAGAACCCGCCACTCGACTACCTGTCGCTGGCCGATCCCGCCTACAAGGGCATGGTCTGCATCCGATCCTCGACCAACACATACAACCAGACCCTGCTGGCAGCCATCGTCCAGAACCACGGCGAACAGGTCGCGCGGGACTGGGCGAAAGGCGTGGTCGGGAACATGGCGCGCGATCCGCAGGGCGGCGATACCGACCAGTTGCGCGGCCTGGCCTCCGGCGAATGCGATATTGCCGTGTCGAACACCTATTACTTCGCCCGCGCGATCCGGACGGAGGTCGACGGGCTCTCCGACGTCGCCATGGAGAACATCGGCTGGATCTTCCCGGCCCAGAATGCCGAGGGCGCCCACATGAACCTGTCGGGCGGCGGCGTGGCCGCGAATGCGCCGAACCGCGACAATGCGGTCAGGTTCCTCGAATACCTCGCTTCAGACCAGGCGCAGCAGTATTTCAGTGCGGGCAACGACGAGTACCCGGCGGTTCCGGGCGTGTCGCTCAGCGACTCGGTCGCGCAACTGGGCAGCTTCCGTCCCGATTCCGTGGACCTCAGCGAGGTAGCCAAGAACCTTCCGCTGGCGCAGCAGATCTTCAACGAAGCCGGCTGGAAATAACTCACGGACAGGCCGACGATCGGGGCGCGAGGAGAGATCACCGCGCCTTTTTTCGATTGCGGAAAGGCTCCCTGGGTGAGGAGGCTACTCGGCTGCCTGCGCAAACTCCGGAAAGAGACCGGACAGGCCAGATTCCGTCGCCGGGCAGACACCACGCTCCGTGATCAGGCCGGTCACCAGATGGTGCGGCGTCACGTCAAAGGCTGGATTGGCGGCCCGCGAGCCTTCGGGAACAACGCGGACCCACCCTATCCCGCCGTCTGCCGTCAGGCCCTGCACATGGGTCGTCTCGCGGACATCCCGCTCCTCGATCGGGATCTCGGCGACGCCATCGGTCACCGTCCAGTCGATCGTCGGAGAGGGCAGCGCGACATAGAACGGCACGCCGTTGTCCCGCGCGGCGAGCGCCTTCAGGTAGGTTCCGATCTTGTTGCAGACGTCGCCCTGCCGAGTGGTCCGGTCGGTACCGACAATGACCATGTCGACAAGCCCATGCTGCATCAGGTGCCCGCCCGCGTTGTCGGTGGCATAGGTATGCGGCACGCCGTGGCTGTCCAGTTCCCACGCGGTCAGGGCCCCCTGGTTGCGGGGCCGTGTCTCGTCCACCCAGACGTGCAGCGGAATTCCCGCATCATGTGCCTGGTATATCGGGCTCGTAGCCGTTCCCCAGTCCACGGTCGCAAGCCAGCCCGCATTGCAGTGGGTCAGCAGCTGCACCGGCTCTCCTGCGGGTTTGCGGTCGGCGATCTCTCGGATCAGGTCCAGCCCGTGCCGGCCGATCTGCCGGTTGATCTCCACATCCTCCTCGGCGATGTCATGGGCAAGTTGCAGCGCGGCAGCCGCGCGGTCCGTCTCTGGCAGCGGGCGCAGCGCGTCGCGGCACCGATCCAGCGCCCAGCGCAGGTTGATCGCGGTTGGGCGGGTGCTCAGCAGGGTTTTCCGCGCCCGGTCCATATGCGCATCGCCGGGGTCGATCGCCATGGCGCGCGCCATGCCATAGGCCGCCGTGGCCCCGATGAGCGGCGCACCCCGCACGCGCATTTCGGCGATGGCCGCCGCAAAATCCTCCAGCGTCTCGACCGGCTGGGTGCGGAACTCGTAGGGCAACTGGCGCTGGTCGATGATCCGCAGAACCTCCTCATCGGGGTCCCACCAGAGCGACCGGTAATGCGTTCCGTTGACTTTCATAGCGGGTCCTTTCGGTCGATTTCCAGCCACGTCGGCGGGCTCGAATGCCCCAAAAAGGGGCACCGGAGCCCGGAACCACACGGCTCCGGAACCAATTCAGCACCGGAACCGCTGCCCCATCCGCGGCGTTCGCACATCAGGATACAGCAAAAGCGGCCTGAACGGTCGCAATCGTCGATTCCGCCGAGTAGTATCCGTAGCATACGAGTCTATTGGGGGCACAAGACAAGATGAAGAGAAGAACGTTCATGACGCGCACGGCAGCCATGGCCGTAGCCTTCAACGCCGCACCGGCGATCGTCCGCGGCCAGACCAACTACGATGCGGCCATCGAACCATCCAACCTGCCGGAACAGTTCCTTCCGCGCGAAGTACGGATCCGCAACGAATTCGGCCCTTACGAGATCCATGTCGATCCCGGTAGTTTCGCGCTCTACTGGACGCTGCCGAAGAACAAGGCGATCCGCTATTCCGTCGGAATCGGGCGCCCGGGGCTTTATGAATCCGGTGAGTTCTTTGTCGGGGCAAAGAAGGTCTGGCCCAGTTGGACGCCAACGCAGGACATGATCGAGCGCCAGTCCGAACTCTACAAGAAATACGAGGACGGCATGCCGGGCGGCCCGACCAACCCGTTGGGCGCGCGGGCGCTGTACCTGTTCCAGCCAGGGCGCGGCGACACCTTCCTGCGCATCCATGGCACGCACCTGCCGAATACCATCGGTCGCCGCGTGTCGAACGGCTGCGCCCGCCTGGTGAATGACCACGTCATCGATCTCTACAACCGCGTTCCGCTCGAGACCAAGGTGTTCCTCTACCCGGTGTCGGCGTGATGGTGTGAACTGGCGGCTGTCGCGGGCCGCCATTTCCGCGTCGTGGCGGGTCTGCAGGTCGACGTGCAAGCTACCCGCGCCGATCCTGAAGGCCGATCCTTCGAAGGCAATTCGGCTTTCGGAAACTGGCGCCCAAAACCCACGGGCACCCTTTGCCTGCGTCGAGTTTCGGTTCGGCAGGGTCAAACGACGTGGAGCGGTCAGATGATTGCCCCGCGCAATTGCCTGGGATGCGCACAAGGAGCAGATGGCAGCAGTCCAAGCGGACGCTGGACCCAAGGACTGCAAAAGGCCGCTTCCGGGACGGCCTTCTTCATTGTCTCGAACAGGGTGTGACGTGTCAGTCGCGCTTGCCTCTGCGCTCGCGTACGAGTGCGACCACCGCGCCAACGGCGGCAATCGCCGCAACAGCACCGACAGCACCGATTTCCGGAACCGATTTCGGATTGGGCAGAGTACTTGCAACTGCAGCGTTTGCCGTGAGTATAGCGGCGAGCGAAATCAATAGTCTCATGACATTACCCTCTTCCTGATTGAATGTCGTTAATTGTGCTTTGGTTGCTCTTTCTGTCAAGCATTTTCGCCCCCTTTCCCGGGACGGTAGAGCGATGGAAGGGTTCGAACAGAAGTTTGCCCAAAGTTGCATCTTGTCCAAGGCTGGTATCGTCCGGTCCCAGCCCGTAGGTCAGGCGCTCACCGGGCATCTTCCAGCGCTTGGTTCCGGCCAGACTGTCCCAAA
>CBDUPF010000128.1:0-10773 GCA_965369035.1 uncultured Aliishimia sp. | reverse complement strand
GGAGAGCACGGGCCCGAAGATCTCGGTCTTGTAGATGTCCATGTCCGGCGTGACGTTGTCGAAGAGGTGCGGGCCGACAAAGAAACCGTCCTCGTAACCCTGCAGCTTGAAGCCGCGACCATCCACGACCAGCTTGGCGCCCTGGTCCACGCCCGACTGCACAAGGCGTTCGATGTTGGCCTTGGCCGCAGCGGTCACCACGGGGCCGTAGTCGACATCGTCGCCCGCGGTGTAGGGGCCGACCTTCAGCTTTTCGATGCGCGGAACCAGCTTGTCGATCAGACGGTCGGCGGTTTCGTCACCTACCGGCACGGCGACGGAAATCGCCATGCAGCGTTCGCCCGCCGCGCCATAGCCGGATCCGATCAGCGCATCCGCGGCCTGGTCCATGTCGGCGTCCGGCATGATGATCATGTGGTTTTTCGCCCCACCGAAGCACTGCACGCGCTTGCCGTTCGAACAGCCCTTGCCATAGATGTATTCGGCGATCGGAGTGGACCCCACGAAGCCGATCGACTGCACCACCGGGTGTTCGAGCAGCGCATCGACGGCTTCCTTGTCGCCGTTCACGACCTGCAGGATGCCCTTCGGCGCACCGGCTTCTTCCATCAGTTCGGCAAGCATCAGCGGAACCGACGGATCGCGTTCGGACGGCTTCAGGATGAAGGCGTTGCCGCAGGCCAGCGCGGGCGCGAACATCCACATCGGGATCATGGCGGGGAAATTGAACGGCGTGATTCCGGCCGTGACACCAAGGGGTTGGCGCATGGAGTACATGTCGATACCGGGGCCGGCGCTATCGGTGAACTCGCCCTTGAGCAACTGCGGCGCGCCGATGCAGTATTCGACGACTTCAAGACCCCGCTGAACGTCGCCCTTGGCGTCGGGAATGGTCTTGCCGTGCTCTCGGCTGAGGGCTTCGGCCAGCTTGTCCATGTCGCGGTTGAGCAGTTCCACGTACTTCATCATCACGCGGGCGCGGCGCTGCGGGTTCGTCGCGGCCCATTCCGGCTGTGCCTGCGCGGCCAGTTCGACGGCCTTGCCGACTTCTTCGGTCGACGCCAGCGGCACCTTGGCCTGAACCTCGCCGGTTGCCGGATTGTAGACATCGGCAAACCGGCCGGACGTCCCCGCGACATGTTCGCCGTTCAGATAATGGGTGAGTTCTTGCATCCTGTCCTCCACAAGGTTCGATTTCAGCGCCACCCTAATCTTGCAAAATCGCGTTATAAAGGCCAAGAGTTTCAAAATAGTCTTGCAGAATTGCAAGACGCTCTCCTTGTCGGGACACGGCGGCCTGTGTTTGTGCCACGCCTTGGAATGCCGACTGTCGAAAGGTGCCGTGATGTCGATGAACTGGGATGATCTGCGCTCTTTTCTCTCCGTGGCCCGGACGCAATCGCTGTCGGGCGGCGGCAAGCTGCTGCGGCTCGATCCCGCAACGCTGGGCCGTCGTATCGCGCGGCTGGAACTTGCTCTGGGCCGCGCGCTCTTCGTCAAGACACCCCAAGGCTATACGCTGACGGAGGAGGGCGCGCGGCTGCTGCCGCAAGCCGAAGCTGCCGAAGCGGCCATGCAGCAGATCGAGCGCGCGGAGGCCGGGGCGGGCGGGGCAGGCGGGCTGTCCGGGCAGATCCGGATCGGTGCCCCGGACGGCGCCGCGAACTACCTTCTGCCTCAGGTCTGTGCGCGGATCGCGCGGGAGAACCCCGCGCTCGACATCCAGATCATCGCGCTGCCGCGGGTCTTCAACCTCTCCCGGCGGGAGGCGGACATGGCGATCTCCGTCTCGCCGCCCACCTCCGGCCGGCAGACCGTGCAGAAGATCTCGGACTACCGCCTGCATCTCGTGGCCGCCTCGACCTATCTGCAGAACAAACCGCCGGTTCTGACCCTGGCCGATCTCTCCAATCATCCTGTGGTCGGGTACATCCCGGACATGATCTTCGACAAGGAGCTCGACTACCTTGGCGAACTTGGCGTCGAACGCGTGGCGCTGGCGTCCAACTCGGTGTCCGTGCAACTCAACTGGATCCGGCAGGGTGGCGGTATCGGCGTGGCGCACGATTTCGCCCTGCCGGTGGTGGGCGGAATAAGGCGCCTGCTGACCGACAGGATCAGCCTGACGCGCAGCTTCTACCTGGTGCGTCACGCGGATGACCGGACAATCCCGTGGCTGACGCGTTTCGCCGAACTTCTGATGCGGGGAATCCGCACCGAGTTGAGCCGGCTTGAAGCCTTGGCTTGACAGGCTCCCGGCGGTGTTGGACGCTAAGTTACCTCAAGGGCTGTTCAAATCCGGGAATCGGATGCGAGCGGTCCGGGGTAACGATATGTCGCCGGTCCGGAACCAGCATGTCGCTGCTGACGGCACCGGCATCTTTTCCGATACGGAGGCTGTTCATGCTCGTCCACCAGATCCTGAAATCCAAGGCTGATCCGTCTGTCTTCTGCGTGAAGCCGGGCGCGACCATACGCGAGGCGGCTGAAATTCTCGCCAAGCGCAAGATCGGCACGGTCGTGATTTCGGAGGACGGGAAGAAACCGCTGGGCATCCTGTCCGAGCGCGATATCGTTCGCGAACTCGCATCCCGCGGGGCCTCGATCCTCACCGAAACGGTCGATGGCTACATGACATCGAACCTCGTGACCTGCTCGCTCCAGGCGACGGCCGATGCCATCCTCTCGACGATGACCGAAAAGCGGTTCCGCCACATGCCGGTGATCGAGAACGGCGACATGGTCGGAATCGTCACGATCGGCGATGTGGTCAAGGCGCGGCTCTCGGAACTGAAGATGGAGAAGGAATCGCTCGAAGGCATGATCATGGGCTACTGATCCGCGGTTGCAATCAAACGCCGCATCTGTTCGATTGCGACTGCAGGCGGAGACAGGGGAGATTGTGCCGTGCGCGTGGGACTTTATCCGGGTACCTTCGACCCGTTGACGCTTGGACATATCGACATCATCCACCGCGCGACGGTCCTGGTGGACAGGCTCGTCATCGGAGTGGCGATCAACCGCGACAAGGGCCCGCTCTTCACTCTGGAGGAGCGGGTGGCGATGATCGAGAGTGAGTGTTCGATTCTCAGCGAGCGGACCGGGACGGAGATCCTCGTCCATCCCTTCGAGAACCTGCTGATCGACTGTGCCCAGGACGTGGGCGCGAAAATCATCGTGCGTGGCCTGCGCGCCGTGGCGGATTTCGAGTACGAATTCCAGATGGTCGGCATGAACCGGGCGCTCAACGACGAGATCGAGACCGTGTTCCTGATGGCCGAGTCACGCTACCAGGCGATTGCCTCGAAACTGGTCAAGGAAATCGCGCGCCTGGGCGGGGACGTGTCGAATTTCGTGACGCCCCCGGTCTACGAGGCGCTCTGCGAGCGGTTCGGCTGAGGTTTGGAGCCCCCGCCCGCGACGCGGGTCAGAGGTGTTTGCCCATCGCCGCCGCGGTGTCGAGCATGCGATTTGAGAAGCCCCATTCGTTGTCGTACCACGACATGACGCGAAGCATGTTGCCGCCAAGCGCCTTGGTCTGATCGAGAGCCACGACGCAGGAATGTGCATCGTGGTTGAAGTCGATCGACACGGTGGGGCGATCCTCGACGCCGAGCACTCCGGCCAGCGCGCCTTCGGAGGCCGCCTTGATCGCGGCATTGACTTCCGCCGGGGTCGCATCGCGCTCCAGCTCCGCCACCAGATCTACGCAGGAGACGTTTGGCGTGGGAACGCGCAGCGCCTGACCCGTCATGCGGCCGTCGAGTTCCGGCAGCACCAGCCCCACGGCCTCTGCCGCGCCGGTCGACGTCGGGATCATCGAAAGCGCCGCGGCGCGAGCGCGGTTCAGGTCCGAATGCGCCGTGTCATGCGTGGGCTGATCGCCGGTATAGGCGTGGATTGTCGTCATCATCGCCCGCCGGATGCCGAACGTGTCGTTCAGCACCTTGGCCACGGGTGCCAGGCAGTTGGTGGTGCAACTGGCGTTGGAGACCACCTTGTCCTCGGCGGTCAGTGTGTCGTGATTGACGCCATAAACAACGGTCTTGGGCTTCGGCGACCCCTTGGCCGGGGCGGAGATCAGCACCGCGCCCGCGCCGTTGTCGAGATGCGGCTTGACCTGCTCGATGCTGGTGAAGATGCCGGTACATTCCATCACGATATCGATGTCCGACCAGGGCAGGTCGGCCGGATTGCGCTCCGCCGTGATGCGGATCGGCCCGGTGCCCGCGTCCATCGTGTCTCCGTCGACCTTGACCCGCCGACCAAGCCGCCCGTGCACGGAGTCAAACTCCAGCAGGTGCGCGTTGGTCGCTGCCGGCGCGAGATCGTTGATGGCGACCACCTTCATATCGGTGCGCCCCGTTTCGATCAGCGCGCGCAAGACGTTGCGGCCAATCCGTCCAAATCCGTTGATCGCGATGTTCAGCGTCATGGCATTCCCCGTTTTGCACTTCCGGCGTTCAAGGTTAACTTCTGGTTAGCGCTAACAATACCTGTCTTCGCCAGATGTCAACCCGAAGTTCTGCACTGCACCATGGCAAAGACCGGTATGTTTTCGCGGAAAACAAGATAAATCAGCCGGTTATCGCCAGAAGGCCATCCATTCGATCAGATCGGCCAGTTTCTTCCCGATGAAGATCACGTGCTCCGGCCCGAATAGATAGATGTCGAGGGCTATGCCGCCGAGGATGAAGAGACCGAGGACAAGTGCTGCGAAGTTGGTCATGAGAACGCTGCTCCGGGCACACGAAAACGGCAGGACCGGTTTTGCCAGCCCTGCCGCGAACCTGCAAGTGCAGTGTGTCAGATGAGCGTGCCCATGGCCACGGCGACATCCGCCATGCGGACGGAGAAGCCCCATTCGTTGTCGTACCAGGCGAGCACCCGCACCGTGCGCCCTCCCACGACTCGCGTCTGATCCGGCGCGAAGATCGAGCTGTATTCGGTGTGGTTGAAGTCGACGCTGACCTTGGGTTCCGGATCGTAGGCGAGGATGCGGCCCATCTCCGTCCGGGTGGCGGCGCGGATGGCGTCGTTCACCTCCTCCACGGTCACGTCCCGCGAGGCTTCGAAGGTCAGGTCAACGGCGGAGACGTTGGGCGTCGGCACACGGATCGCGGAGCCGTCGAGCTTGCCTTTCAAGTTCGGCAGCACCTCACCCAGCGCCTTGGCGGCACCGGTCGAGGTCGGGATCATCGACATCGCCGCCGCACGCGCCCGGTAGAGGTCATTGTGGCGGGTGTCATGGGTCGGCTGGTCGCCGGTATAGGCGTGGATCGTGGTCATCACGCCGCGTTCGATCCCGATGGCGGCATCGAGCACCTTGGCGAGCGGTGCCAGGCAGTTCGTGGTGCAGGATCCGTTCGACACCATGCGGTCGGCGGCGGTCAGCGCATCCTCGTTCACGCCGAAGACGATGGTCTTGTCGACGTTTTTCGCGGGGGCGGAGATCAGGACCTTGCCCGCGCCACGCTCCAGATGCGTCTTTGCCTTGAGCCCGTCATTGAAGGCGCCGGTGCATTCCATCACCACGTCGCAGCCTTCCCAGTCCAGTTCGTTCAGATCGCGGGTCGACATCACGTTCATCGGGCCACGCCCCATGTCCATCCAGCCGTCGCCGA
This sequence comes from uncultured Aliishimia sp., assembly GCA_965369035.1. GTDB lineage: Bacteria > Pseudomonadota > Alphaproteobacteria > Rhodobacterales > Rhodobacteraceae > Aliishimia. The sequence continues at coordinate 5,149 of CBDUPF010000128.1, read as the reverse complement.
TCTTGATGTCGCCCGGATAGCGTCCGTGGACCGAATCGTAGCGCATCAGGTGCGCGGCGGTCTCCAGCGGTGCGGTGGAATTGATCTTCACCACCTCGATGTCGTTCCGGCCTGCAGCTGCGATGTGGGACAGCGCGCAGCGGCCGATCCGCCCGAACCCGTTGATACCGACTTTGATTGTCACCCGATCTCTCCTTTCGTCCAGAACCTCCACCTTGCGGGTTCTATAAACCGGTGGGACCGATCAGAAAACGTCAAAGCATAGTTAATTCAGGCTGTTAGCGATAAAGTTTCTGCCGGGTTTGCGGGTTGCGCTAACGGGGGCGCTAACAGTATACGCGTCATCAATTGCAGAATTGCGCAGATGCGCTAGCTGACGCAAGAATGTGACGCGGGCAGTCAAGGAAGTCAGACATGAGCGGTTTGCTGGCGCTATTGGACGATGTTGCGGGAATCGCCAAGATCGCGGCGGCCTCGGTCGACGACGTGATCGGGCAGGCGACGAAAGCGGGCGCGAAGGCTGCCGGTGCGGTGATCGATGACGCCGCGGTCGCCCCGAAATACGTGCACGGCTTTTCTGCCGACCGCGAGTTGCCGATCATCTGGCGCATCGCCCGCGGGTCCATGTTCAACAAGCTGGTGTTCCTTTTGCCGGCGGGGCTGGCGCTATCGAACTTCGCCCCGTGGGCGATTTCGCCACTGCTGATGCTGGGCGGTGCCTACCTGTGTTTCGAGGGGGCCGAGAAGGTCGCGCACGCCATGGGCTTGGGCGGACACGGGCACGCCGATTATCCCCACAAGGAGAAGGTCGTCGAGGATCCCGCGCATCTGGAGGAGGAAAAAGCCAAGGGCGCGATCAAGACCGACTTTATCCTTTCGGCCGAGATCATGACCATCTCGCTTGCCGCGATTCCGCCCAGTACCTTCTGGATGGAGGCGGCCACGCTCGCCGCCGTCGCCATCATGATCACGGTGGCGGTCTATGGCGCGGTCGCACTGATCGTGAAGGCCGACGACCTCGGGCTTGCTATGGTCGAGCATGGGCGGCTTTCGGCGACCCGCGCCCTGGGGCAGGGCATCGTCAAGCTCATGCCGGGGTTCATGTGGCTGCTGACGGTCGTGGGCACTGCGGCGATGCTTTGGGTCGGCGGATCGATCATCGTCCATGGGTTGGAGGAGCTCGGCTGGGGCTGGCTTGGCCACCAGATCCACGACTGGGCCTATGCCGCCGGTCATCTGCTGCCGGATTCGCTCGTCGCGACGGGGGAGTGGATCGCCAAGGCGGTCATGGACGGAATTTTCGGGCTGGCACTGGGTTTCGTATTGATCCCACTCGGCGAGAAGGTCGTCACGCCCACCTGGCGCGCGCTCTTCGTGCGGGATTGAGCATCGTCGCTCTCCGTCCGCCAGCATCGGCGGCAAGCCGCACATCCGATGCGATTGATGCCTTGCCCTGCCGCATCGGCAAGCTATCCCTCATCCGATGAGCGACGCACAGGACATAGTGGGACCGATCCTCCTGCTCGACGACATCGCTGGCGATCGGATGCAGATCGCGGCGCTGTTCATCGTGCACGGTGATGCCGTGCCGCCGCCCGTGTGCACGGACGACGTGGAGGTGACGCCGCAAAAGCTGGCCTCCGCCGGGGGGATCACCGCGTTCCGGGCGCGGTTCGATCTGCCGGCGGACCGGACCTCCAGCTATTCCTGGCGAGGCGAGACGTTCGAAGTGGCCGGTGATCTGACTGGTGATCTGCGGCTGGGCTACGTGTCCTGCAACGGGGAGGAGAGCGGCGACCTTGACCGCCCGGCGGACGAACGGAACGCCGTCTGGGCGCGGCTGTGCAAGGAACATCGTGATGCGCCATTCGGGTTGCTGCTCCACGGTGGCGACCAGATCTATGCCGACGAGGCGACCCACGGCCACCCGCTCAGTCACGACTGGCCGGACCGCGTTCCGAAAACGCCCTCACCCGCGGATCTGGACGATCTGCGCACCCACCTGCGCGCGCAGTTCTGGCAACGTTATGCGGCCATCTACAGCCTGCCCGAATTTTCCTGGATCGCGGCGCGGGTGCCGTCGCTGATGCAGTGGGACGACCACGACATCTGCGACGGGTGGGGGTCGTTGTTGCCCGATGCGACCGGGTCGGACGTCGGCCAGGTGCTTTTTTCGGCGGCGCGCGAGGCGTGCCTCGTCTTTCAGCACGCGGCCCTCGACGACGACCTGCCGCCCCGGTTTCGCGATCCGGACGGGCAACACATCGGCTGGTCGGTCTCGGGTCCGTCCTTCCGCATCGTGGCCCCCGACCTGCGGTCGCAGCGCACGCGGCGCCAGGTGATGGACGAGGCGGGCTGGAAGATGATGGAGGAGGAGGCCGAGGCGCCGTTCTCCGGCCAGACCCTGCTGATGTCGAGCGTGCCGCTCCTTGGGCCGCGTCTTTCGCTGATCGAGGCGATGATGGGCCTGATTCCGAAGATGCAGGAATACGAGGACGACCTGCGCGACCAATGGCAGAGCCGGGCACATCGTGCGTCGTGGCAGCGGATGCTGAAGCTCGTGCTCAGGATGACCGAGGCAGGCGATCAGACCGTATGCTGCGTTTCGGGTGAAATCCACCTTGCGACGCGGGCCACGATGGACCTGTCGGAGGGACGAAAGCTGCACCAGCTGGTCGCGTCGGGCATCGCGCATCGTGCTCCGCCAAAGGCGTGGGCGCGGACGCTGGGGCTTCTGGCGTCGCTGGGAGAGGATCCCCTGCCAAAACATCCGATCCGCATTCAGCCGCTTCCCGGGCAGTCGACCCGATACGTGGCCGACCGGAACTTCCTGACCATCGCGCGCAAGGACGGCGCATGGTCCGCGCGCTGGTTCCTGGAACAGACAGGCATGACGCCCGAATTGAAGATCTGAGACCCGGGTACTGCGCTCGCGCCCGGCGCGGGGTGGGCGCCATGGCGTCACAACCGAGCAGGGCATTGCCCAAAATGCCTTGATTGCCCCGCATGAGAGTCATCGAGCCGGCGTCAGCTTGCGCAGGCCGGCAACTCTGTGCTCAAGTTTTAGGCAGGCGGACATTTCTCGACCGGAAGTGGTTGCCGCGATGGCCGAAGCGATTGGCCAAAGTTCCGCGTGGCTATGTGATGAGACAACAAATCAATGCTGGAGGGCGCAGTGGAAATTCTGAATTGGGTGTTCGGACTGATCAATGACCTGACGTGGGGGTGGGCGCTTGTGCCGATCCTCGTGATATTCGGCCTGTTCTTCACGGCCGCCAGCCACTTCGTCCAGTTCCGCTTCTTCAAACGGATGTTCGGCGTCCTGAAGAACGACGACGAAGGCGACCCGACCAAGATCAGCGCACGCGAGGCGCTCTTCGTCTCCGTCGGCGGCAGGGTCGGGGGCGGCAACATCGCGGGGGTCGCCGTGGCGATAACCGTCGGCGGTCCCGGCGCGGTGTTCTGGATGTGGATGATCGCGCTGGTGGGCATGTGCACGTCGCTGATCGAGGCGACGCTTGCGCAGCTTTACAAGCGGACAACGCCGGAGGGCGACTACCGCGGTGGCCCTGCGCGAACCATCATTCACGGGCTGGGGGAAAACTACCGCTGGCTGGCGCTGATCTACGCAGTCTGTCTGATCGCCTCCTTCTCCATCGGGTTCAACGCCTTTCAGGGCAACACCGTGGCCGGGGCCGCGCTCGACAGCATGTCGATCCCCCGGGTCTATACCGGCGTGTTCCTGACCATCGTTACCGGCTTCGTCATCTTCGGCGGCATCCACCGGATCGCCAAGGCGGCGGACGTGATCATTCCCGTCATGGCAATCGGCTATATCGCCATGGCGCTGATCATCATCCTGCTCAACATCTTCAGCCTGCCGGCGGTGATCTGGGATATCGTCGCCAACGCGTTCGGCTTCCGCGAGGCAGTGGCCGGCGGCATCGGCGCGGCCATCGCGCAAGGCCTGCGCCGTGGTCTGTTTTCCAACGAGGCCGGGCTCGGGTCGGCCCCGAACGTGGCAGCCACAGCTTATGTGAAGCACCCCGTCAGCCAGGGGATCACGCAATCGCTGTCGGTCTTCATCGACACGATCATCATCTGCTCCTGTACCGCCTTCGTCATCCTGCTGGGGGACGTGTACCAGCCCGGAGCCGAGGGCATCGACGGCGTCGCGCTGACCCAGCAATCCATGGTCAGTCACCTTGGCGGTTGGGCGCAGTACTTCCTGACCTTCGCGATCCTGCTCTTCGCCTTCTCGTCGATCATGTACAATTACTATCTTGGCGAGAACGCGCTGACCTTCATGACGGAAAACCCAAGCGCCATTCTGGTTCTCAGGATCGCCATCATGGGCATCGTCTTCCTCGGCGCGGTCGCACCGGGCGCGACGGCCGTGTTCTCCTTCTCCGACCCGATGATGGGCATTCTGGCGGTGGTGAACCTGCTGGCGCTGATGATGCTGTTCCCGGTCGCGCTGCGCGTCATTCAGGACTATCGCGACCAGCTCGACAAGGGGATCAGAAGACCGGTATTCGACCCGGCGGTGTTCCCCGATCTCGACACCGATCCGACGGCCTGGCCGGATGCTCCGGGTGCGGTTGGCAGTAGCCGCACCGCCGGTGCCGCCACGGTCGCTGCCAAGACATAGTCAGGCCAATGGGCTAGCTGCTGCGTTTCGCCGTGTCCCACCGGGGCACGGCTTTTTTCCAGAGATATCCGCCCTTTGCGGCCCCGCAGGCTAGAGGAGGGCCTTCGCCCGCGCGGCCACTTCCTCTGCGGTGATGCCGAACTTCTCGAACAGCGTTTCGGCAGGGGCGGAGGCGCCGAAGCTGGACATGCCGACGAAATCGGCCTTGGCTTCACGCCCGCGCTCGCCCAGAAGCCAGCGGTCCCAGCCCTGGCGCACGGCGGCTTCGACACCCACGCGCACCGGACCGCCCGGAAGGACCCGCTTGCGGTAGGCGTCGTCCTGCTCCGCGAAGAGCTCCATGCAGGGCATCGAAACGACGCGGGTTCCGATCCCTTCTGCCTGCAACATGTCGCGTGCGTCCATGGCGACGGACACCTCGGACCCGGTGGCGATCAGGATCACCTTCCGTTTGCCCTCCGCATCGGCCAGCACATAGGCACCCTGCGCGGTCAGGTT
>CBDUPF010000127.1:0-10804 GCA_965369035.1 uncultured Aliishimia sp. | reverse complement strand
CGGGCATCGCGTGAGTCGCGGGCCCGGCCTTTTCATTGCAATCGCACGAACCGTTCTCGCAGGCTGACGGAACCTCAGCCCCGATTCCGGGAGATCACGCCGATTTCGTCCAGGGCGCGGTCGATACCCGACATCGCAGCCGGTCCGCATTCCGCCTTGATGGCGTCGAAACGGGTGCGCAGAGCACGTTTCTCGTCGCCCCGGCAATCGTTCCAGGGCCGACCCTGCAACCCCATCACCATGCTGTAGTAGCCGATGAAATGCGGTTGCATTCCGCTCCGGATCAGGCGGCCGTAAGCTTCGTCCGGACCAAGCGCGCGCAACTCCTCTGCCGTATGAATGCCCGCGCGATGGCAGGCAGCCTCGACGGCTGGACCAAGATTGCGGATGGTCGACACAGGTGCTGCCATGATCGCAATCTATGGCGTTTGCGGGCGCAGGTCACGCCCATTGGCGACCGGATCAGGTCCGGCCCTATACCGTGCGATGGTCAGATACTTGCGTAATCCGTGAAAATCGGTATCGCGTCCGGTTTGGTTTGCGTTTTGGTCGTGCCCTTGACCTTAACAACTGGCTTTTGCTTATGCATGATACACTCTCACTCACTAATGCATAATCGTTACTATTAATCGGCAATCTTAAGAAATCTTGGCCCAAATTATGGCAAAATCAGGATTTCCTGAATGAAAACCGGCTAATGTTTAAAAGTGTATCCGATTTTTCGAGAAAAATCGAGGGGAATTCCGGCCGGTTCGCCGCATCGGGCCAGACCTGCGGTTCGATGGCCAGGGCACAGAACGGCCGGATCGGGGGTGTCTGCGGCGGCGCATCGAGGCGCGGCATGTTCTGGCCGGTATAGAGCACGACGCCCGGCTGGTTGCTTTCGACCTGCATTTCCACACCCGTCCGCATGGAATTCAACCGGAGAACCGGGTGCAGCGTAACGCCACGCGACGGCGCGAGGCAGAAACACCCGTCAAGCGGTGGACCGGCGAGCGGATCGCGCGGCGCAGTGAAATCGAAAGGTCCGCCTGTGGTGTCGAGAATGCGACCCGTGGGGATCAGATCCGGACCGGTCTCCAGCATGCGGGAACTGTGCACCATCAGACGGTGCGTGGACAGATCGCCCGCATCGTCCAGCGTCCAGTAGGCATGTGAGGTCGGATTGGCCAGGGTATCCGCGTCCGATCGCGTCTCGATCCGCAGGGTGAGCGCCGGGCCTTCGATCTGGTAGTGCGCCATGATGGTTCGGTGTCCGGGCAGACCGCAGGCGCCGTCGGTCAGGTCGCACAGCAAGGTGACGCTGTCGTCCTCCTGCGCGATCAGCTTCCACAACCGGTTCTGGGTTGCCTCCGACCCGCTGTGCAGACAGTCGGGCGGTGTGTTGGCTTCCATCCGGTACACGCGGCCGTTGATCGTCACGCGCGCGCCGGACACCCGCCCGGCGATCGGACCGATGATCACACCGACGGCATGCGGCGCGGAGGCGTAGTCTTCGGGCCGCGGCAACCCGGGCACGAGGCTCGTCGGGTGCCCGCGCAACCACACGCGCGCCAGCGCAGCGCCGTAGGGCGATATTTCGGCCGTCAGCGCGTCGCCCGCTATGCTCAGGAACCCGGTCATGGGACCATAATGCCGCCCGCCATGTGCACTTGCCAGCGCTGATCGTGCTCCACCGCCGATCCTGCATCCTGACGAGCGGGCAGAAAGGTTCGCGCGGCCGATACGTGCCGAAGAATGCGAACACGGTGGAGCATCCCGGTGCCGCCGGGAAAAGGTGCCCATCGCAATCACGGTCGACTGCCGCTAGGATCGGGGTGCAGACGCTGAACAGGATGCCCGGATGCTTCGCCCTATCTTCAGTCTCCTCTTCGCCGGCCTGATGGTATTCGGTTTCGCCGGGGCTGCCGCGGCGAAGCGGGTGGCGCTGGTCATCGGCAACAGCGCCTACGAAAACGTGCCGGTGCTCCCGAACCCCTCGGCGGACGCGACCGAACTGGCGAGAGAGTTCGAGAAGTTGGGGTACGACGTCCGCCTGCTGCTGAACGCGACACGCGCGCAACTGCTGGACGAGCTGCGGCGGTTCCGTTTCGAAAGCCTTGGGGCCGAACACTCGGTGATCTACTATGCCGGCCACGGGGTGGAGATCGACCGCCAGAACTTCATCATCCCCGTCGATGCGGAACTCGAAGCGGACATCGACGTCGAATACGAGGCGGTGCCGCTGGAACTGCTGGTGGCCGCGACGTCCGGGGCGGAGGATCTGCAGCTCGTCGTGCTCGACGCCTGCCGGGACAACCCGTTCCTGGACCAGATGACGCGCACGATCGCCACCCGCTCCATCGGGCGGGGCCTTGCCCTCTACGAGCCCAGGGGCAATTCGCTGGTCGCCTATTCGGCCAAGGAAGGCACTGTCGCACTGGACGGGCAGGGGGCCAACAGCCCCTATGCCACCGCGTTCCTAGAGGCATTGAAAAAAGGCGATCTCGAAGTCGGGCAGTTCTTTCGCGAGGTCCGTGATTCCGTGATCCGCAAGACCAACGGGCAGCAGGAGCCGTTCCTTTATGGCTCGCTCAGCGCGGACCCGGTATTCTTCAGCCCGACCGGGCCGGACGTGGCAGCGCCCGCGCCGGATGTGACGCCATCGACACTGCCGCCACGAACCGGTGGGCTCAGCGATACGAAGCTCGCCATCGACCTGGCCTTCTGGGAGAGTATCCGGTCCAGCAATCAGGCGCGCGATTTCGCGGATTACCTTGCCCGCTTCCCCGAAGGCCAGTTCCGACCGCTGGCCGAGCGGCGTCTGGCGGCCTTGCAGCAACCCGAAGAGCCATCGCGGTCCTCCGCGACGCCGGCCGACACCGATACGCCACCCGCGGCAAGGAGCGGGCCGCCGGACCTCAGCCTGTCGCGGTCGCAGGTCCGCGACCTGCAAGCGCGGCTCTACATTCTGGGCTTCCCGGCCGGAACCGAGGACGGTATTCCGGGACGCCGCACACTTGGCGCCGTCGAAGCCTTCCGTACCAAACGGGGCCTGGGCGGCGGCGGCCGGATCGATCAGTCCCTTCTCGACAGGCTGCAGGACGAGGTTTCCGCCAGTCAACTGGCCGCGTACCGTGACCGCGCCCGCACAGCGCAATCCGCGGCGCCCAAGCCCCAGGCGGCAAAACCGGCCGCGCCGCAGACTCCGAAGGCCGCGGCACCGGCGCCGAAACCCGCCAGCAATCTGAGCGGCTTCGTCGGGCGGACCTATTGCCGTCAACGCGCCGGGCTGGTCGAGAACGGGCAAGCCTTCAGCGACCGCCCGATCCGGTGCTATACCATCCTGAGCCTGAGCCCGTCGCAGATTACCTACCGGGTGACGACGCGTCTGGAGTACGGCAAGCCGGTCTCGAGCTCGACCTTCACGCGCGGACGTTCCGGCGATCGTGCCTATCCGCCCGTTTCCCTGCCGTCCAGCGGGTCGAACTACATCGTCGCGCCGCCCGGAAATTCGACCTACGTGCCCTCGCGGATCTATCGCTAGAGCCTGCCCGAAACAGGATTTTCCTCCACCGGATCGCCGTCCGCGAACTTGTCGTGCGGCGCGGGCCGCACCATATCTTGCCCGCACCGGAACGGAGGTTCAGATGACGGGTTACGCACGCACGGCAATCCTGATGGCGGTCATGACGGCGCTGTTCATCGGCGTCGGCTGGCTGCTGGGCGGAGGTGCGGGCGCATTGCTCGCGCTGATCTTTGCCGCTGGCATGAACGCCTTCGCCTGGTGGAATTCCGACAAGATGGTGCTGCGCATGCACGGAGCGGAGCCGGTCGTCGGAAACTCGTCGCTCCGGCAGATGGTGGCGGATCTTGCGCAGGGGGCGGGCATGCCGGTGCCCGAAGTCTACGTCATTCGGAATGACCAGCCCAATGCCTTTGCCACGGGCCGCAGCCCCGACCGCGCGGCGGTCGCGGTCACGACCGGCCTGATGCGCAGCCTCAGCCGGGAGGAAATCGCCGCCGTGGTCGCGCACGAACTGGCGCATATCCGCAATCGCGATACGCTGATCATGACAGTTACCGCCACATTCGCCGGCGCGATCTCGATGCTGGCCAATTTCGCGTTTTTCTTCGGCGGGCGACGGGACAACCCGCTGGGTCTGGTCGGCGTCCTGCTGATGATGATCCTGGCGCCGCTTGCAGCGGGACTGGTGCAGATGGCGATCAGCCGGGCGCGTGAATACGAGGCCGACCGGATCGGGGCGGAGATCTGCGGCAACCCGATGTGGCTTGCCTCCGCATTGCAGCGGATTCAGGGGCTGGCGTCGCGTATCGACAACCACAGCGCCGAGCGCAATAGGGGCACCGCGCACATGTTCATCATCAACCCGCTGCACGCGCATGGGTATGACCACCTGTTCTCCACCCATCCGAGCACGGAGAAGCGCGTCGCCGCCTTGCGGGATCTCGCGCGGTCGGCGGGGATGCGGCAGCCGGTCAGGAGCGGCCCCTGGGCGTGAATCGCCGAACTGCTACAGGAACCGTTTGGCGTCGCAAAGCTCGTCGATCACGTCATCGGCCCGGTTTTCCCGCAGAAGATCGCCATGCGCGGCGCGGAAACCGACAAGATGGCTGCCCCCCACGAATCCGAGCGCCCGCATGCCCGCAGACTTTGCGCCGGTGATTCCGGCCGGTGAATCCTCGATGACGAGGCACCGCGATGGCGGCACCGCCATTTCAGCGGCGGCGCGCAGGAACAGGTCCGGCGCCGGCTTGCCCCGCTGAACGAGATCGGCGCTGAAGACGCGCGACGTGAACCTTTCGGTCATTCCCACGGCGCCAAGCGCGACATCGAGCCGTTCGAAGGACGACCCCGATGCGATGCAATAGGGCAGCCCGCAGCGGTCGAGGTGATCCAGCAGGCGGTCGATCCCCGGCATCGGCCGCAACTCCTGGCGAAAGCGCGCAAAGAGCGTTTCGTACCAGTGACTGGCGAATCCGTCGGCCGAGGGCCGCGTGCCATGCCGGTCAAGGAATTGCTCCACCTGCCGGATCGATGCGCCCAGGAACTGCGCGCGCACCTCGTCCAGTGTCAGCTTGACCCCGTAATCCGCTAGCGCGGAATGCAGCGTGGCCAGAGATATCGGCTCGCTGTCGACGACGACGCCGTCGAAATCGAAGATCACGAGCCCGGTCCCGGCAGGATCTTGGCCCCGATCCTGGGCGCGCGATTGCGGCCCGTGATCCTGGTCCCGTGTCATGTCCCGGCGTCAGGCGAGGCTGTGGCCGGCGGCATCGAACTGATGCAGGCGGTGGGCCGGGATTTCGACGCCCACCGTCTCGCCCGCCTGCATCGTGTTGTCGCCATTCGTGCGCAGGACCACCGTCAGATCGCTCCCCACAGCGAGGTGGAGGAGGCTTTCGCCGCCCAACTGCTCCTTGACCTGGATCCGGGCATCGAAGGTGCCGGATCCGGGGCCGGTAAGCTCGAAATGTTCCGGCCGGCAGCCGATGAAATGTGCGCCGGGCCGGACATCCAGACCGCGCGGTTCGGCAATCCGGGCCGGTTCGAAGACATTCATCGCGGGAGAGCCGATGAATTCGGCCACGAACTTGGACACGGGCCGGTGGTACAGGTCCATCGGTGCGCCTACCTGTTCGACCCGGCCGCCATTCAGCACGACGATGGTGTCGGCCATTGTCATCGCCTCTACCTGGTCGTGGGTGACGTAGATCATCGTCGCGCCCAGCTCCTTGTGCAGGGCCTCCAGTTCCACCCGCATCTGCACGCGAAGCTTTGCGTCGAGGTTCGACAGGGGTTCGTCGAAAAGGAACACCTCCGGATTGCGCACGATGGATCGGCCGATCGCCACGCGCTGTCGCTGTCCGCCCGAAAGCTGCCCGGGTTTGCGGTCGAGATAGGGGTCCAGTTGGAGGATGCGCGACGCCTCGGCCACGCGCTTCGTGCGCTCCGCCTCCGCGACGCCGTTCACCTTCATCCCGAATTCCATGTTCTGGCGCACCGTCATGTGCGGGTAAAGCGCATAGGACTGGAACACCATGGACACGCCGCGATCAGACGGCGCGGCATCCGTGACGTCGTTGTCGCCGATGAGAACGGTGCCGGAATCGATTCCCTCCAGCCCCGCGATCGCACGGAGCAGGGTTGACTTGCCACAGCCCGACGGACCCACAAAGACCACGAAGGACTGGTCCGCGATGTCGAGAGACACGTCGAACAGCGCCTGCAACTCCCCGTAGAACTTGTTGATATTCTGCAGTTTTACCGTCGCCACCCTACAGCCCTCCCGGTTCGTGCCGGTAGTTCGTCCCGGCTTTCAACTGTATCCGCACAGGCGCTTTTGTATTGACATTCGCGCCATTCCATACATTTGTATTCTCACCGAGACAAATGAAAGTCAATCCGTTTCGCACATCTGGGAGGATCACATGAAGCTTAGAAACCTGCTATGCAGCACCGCCGCGGCGGCGGCCTTCGCGACGGGCGCTGCGGCCCAAGACGGCTGGAGCCTGAAAGAGGCCGCCGAGCCCTATGCCGGCACCACGGTCGACGTGGTGTTCCTGCTGCGTCCCGGCTACGAGGCGATCGAGGCCATGCTGCCCGCGTTCGAGGAAGAAACCGGGATCAAGGTCAACATCATCAAGCATCCCTACGAAAACGCGCTGGGTGAACAGGTGCGCGATTTCGTGTCCGGCGGCGATCTGGACATCGCGCTGATCGACCTGGTCTGGATCGGAAACTTTGCGGAAAACGAATGGATCCTGCCCATTTCGGAGGTTCAGGAGAAGTTCCCCGATCTTGTCGATCCGGATCTGGACATGGACGACTTCTTCCCGCTGGTGCTGAACGCCTTCGGCGGTTGGAACGGCACGATCTACGGGCTGCCCTTCGACAACTATTCGGGCCTGATGTTCTACAACCGCTGCATGCTCGAGGAGGCCGGATTCGACGGCCCGCCCGAGACGTGGTCGGAGCTGAAGGACACCTACGGCCCCGCATTGACGAAGGACGGCAAATACGCCTTTGCACTCCAGTCGAAGCGGAACGAAACGCAGTCCGCGGACAGCTTTGCACGCATGCTCTGGCCCTTCGGCGGTTCGTTCCTGGACGACGAGTTCAAGTCAAACCTGATGAGCGAGGAAAGCCAGGCCGGCCTGCAGTTCCGCCAGGATCTGATGCAGTACATGCCCGATGGCATCGTCGCCTATGACCACGCCGAAACCGTGAACGCCTTTGCGCAGGGCGACGTGGCGATGATCACCGAATGGTCGGCCTTCTATTCGACCGTCGTCTCCCCGGACACGTCGAAGGTCGCCGATTGCGTGGAGATCGCGCCGGAACCGAAGGGACCGGCCGGGCGCAAACCGGCGTTGGGCGGCTTCTCCCTTGCCGTCGCATCGCAGGCGGACGAGGACGAGCAGGCGGCGGCGTGGCTCTTCATCCAGTGGGCGACCTCCAAGGAGAACGCGCGCGAATACCTGGAGCGGGGCGGTGTGCCCGCACGCCAGTCGGTCTACGAGGATCCGGCGCTTGCCGAGTCCTACAAGTTCATCCCGGCGCTGGTGGAATCCTGGCAGGAAGGTGTCCCGGAATTCCGTCCGCGTTTCGCCGAATGGCCTGAAATTACCGAGATCGTGCAGGAATGGGGCTCCAAGATCATGCTTGGCGAGGTCTCGACCGAGGAGGGCGCCAAGATCCTGGGCGAGCGGATGGAAGCCGTGCTGGAGGAAGCCGGCTACTATTCCGGCGACAAGCCGCTGGCGCAATAGTCGCCTTGTGAACTCGGGGCCGCCCGCGCGGTGGCCCCGGATACGCTTACCGACCAGAAGAGGGACGCCAGATGCGCGGCAAGGTTTCGCGACGGACGATTTTCGGGTTCATCGGGCCGGCGGTGATCGGCCTTGCGGTGGTCGGCATCGCGCCACTGATCTATGCGGTCTGGACGAGCCTGCACTTCTACAATCTCACCAAGCTCAGGAATGTCCGATTCATCGGCCTCGAAAACTACGGCACCGTCTTGACGGATCCGGTGTTCTGGGAGGCGATGGGACGCACCTTTTTCCTGCTCGGCACCGCGCTGCCGATGCAGATCGCGCTGGGGCTCGGGATCGCGCTGGTCCTGCACCAGCCCGGGCTGACGCTGCTGAAGACGTTGACCCGGCTGAGCCTGGTTCTGCCGATGGCGACGACCTACGCGGTCGTGGGGCTTCTGGGGCAGGTCATGTTCAACCAGAAATTCGGCGTGGTGAACCAGCTTCTGGGCGGATCGGACATCAACTGGATCGGCGATCCGACGAACGCCTTCTACATGATCATCTTCTGGGACGTCTGGCAGTGGACACCGTTCGTCGCACTGGTCCTGCTGGCCGGGTTGACGATGGTGCCCGGTGAGGTGGAGGAGGCCGCGCGGCTGGAGACGAAAAGCTGGTGGGTGATCCTGCGCCATGTGCAGTTGCCGTTTCTCGTGCCGGGTCTGGTCGCCGTCCTGATCCTGCGGACCGCGGATACGCTGAAACTCTTCGACATGGTGTTCACGCTGACCCGTGGCGGTCCGGGCTCGGCCACGGAACTCATCTCGCTGATGATTCAGCGCGTGGGATTCCGCGGGTTCGACCAGGGGCTCGCCTCGGCGCAGGCGGTGATCCTTCTGATCATCACCATCGTGCTGGCACAGCTCTATATCCGCTTCTTCTACAAGGAGGTCTGACAGGTGAGCGCATCGCAAAGGTCCCTCTGGGCGCAGATCGTCCTGCTGGCCATCATCATGCTGGTCTGCGTATTTCCATTCTACTGGATGGTGACGACCTCGCTGAAAACCCAGATCGTCGCGCTGGAGGCGCCGCCGGTCTGGATCTTCGAGCCGACGCTCGACAATTATCGCGAGGCGCTGTTCGAGGACGGGGTGCTGCGCACGTTGATCAATTCGCTGATCATCGCGGTCTGTACCACCCTGCTCGCCCTGGTGCTGGGCGTGCCCGCGGCCTTCGCGCTGGCGCGGTTCGAGTTCCGCGGCAAGAAGGATCTGTGGTTCTGGTTCATCACCAATCGCATGGTGTCGCCCATCGTTCTGGCGCTGCCGTTCTTCCTTATCGCGCGAAACCTCGGGCTGCTCGACAAGCACATCACGCTGATCCTGATCTACCTCACCTTCAACCTGCCGATCGTGATCTGGATCGTCACAGACCAGTTCCGCGGCATTCCCTACGACCTTGACGAGGCCGCACGCCTCGAAGGGGCGTCGCAATTCACGATCATGCGGAAGATCTGCCTGCCGCTGGCCATGCCCGGGGTCGCCGTCTCCGCGATATTCGCCTTCATCTTCTCGTGGAACGAGTTGATGTTCGGCCTGATCCTGACGCGCAACGAGGCCAAGACCGCGCCCGCGATGGCCGTCAGCTTCATGGAAGGCTACAACCTGCCATACGGCAAGATCATGGCGACCTCGACTTTGATCGTGATCCCGGTCCTGATCTTCGCGCTCATCGCGTCCAAGCAACTGGTGCGTGGCCTGACGATGGGGGCGGTGAAGTGATCGGGCCAGCGCGCGGAAACCGCACGAAGGCATGAGGTCTCATGGCGCGGCGGATCAAGATCGACCAGATCAACGAGGAGGAGCAGCTTCTCGTCCGGCTGGCCTGGGCCTGCGAGATCGAGGGCCTGACCCAGGCGGATGCGGCGGAGCGGTTCGGCATCACCCGCCTGCGCGTCAACAAGGGGCTGAGCGAGGCGCGACAGCGCGGCTTCCTGCGGATCAGCATCGATTCCATCTATGCCGCGGCGGCGGAGATGGAATGGCGCATGGAAGAGCGTTTTGCCCTGGACCGCGCGGTCGTCGTGCCAAGTCCGGAGAACCCCGACTCCGTCACCCTTCTTGTCAGCGCAGGGCTCGGCAGCTACCTGAGCACGCTGCTGCAGGATCCCGCGATCACAGCCTTCGGCATGTCCTGGGGCAACACCCTCAACCTCGCCACGCGGTTCATGCAGCCGATCAATCGTCCCGACCTGGAGATCGTGTCGATCATGGGCGGGGTGGCGCGGGGATCGGACGTGAACTGCTACGAGATCACGACGCGGCTCGCCGACATCTGCAATGCGGAGCACAGCTTCTTTACCGCGCCCCTGATCGCGGGCAGTACGGCGAGCCGACGCGTCTTCATGGAGCAGGACGTGATCGTGGAGGCGCTGGACCGGATCCGGAGCTGCAACGCGGTGGCGCTCGCCACGGGGGACCTGTCGAGTTCGCTCCTGGTGCGCGACGCGCTGCCGGCGGAGGTCGATCCCGCGGAGTTGATCGCGCTGGGCGGCGTGGGCGATATCATCGGCCATATCCTCGACGAGAACGGGGCGCAGATCGCGCACGAGATCAACGACAGGGTGATCGGCATCTCGCTCGACGATCTCGGTCCGATCCCGAACGTGATCCTGGCGGCCGGAGGGATGCACAAGGTTCCGGTCATACGCGCTGCGCTGCGCCGCGGGTTCGTGGATACTCTGGTCACGGATGAGAACACGGCCCGGGCGCTCCTGGAGGAAACGAATGCGGATTGAGGCTCGGTTGCCAATGGTGTCTGGCAGGGTGCCTGCGGTCGGGTATTGAATGAACTGCCCGTGGCGGAACCGCGATGAGTTTCGCACGGGCCAGAAAAAGGGGGAGATCCATGGCTTTCGCAGCCTGCTGCTGACCGATGACGAGGGTCAGCCTGCTCCGGTGCATTCCATCGCTTCAGGCCTTGACTACCCCGGTGTGGGCCCTGAGCACGCCTACCTGCACAAGATAGGCCGGGTGCACTATTCAGCGGT
>CBDUPF010000126.1:0-10876 GCA_965369035.1 uncultured Aliishimia sp. | reverse complement strand
ACCCAGTTCATGGGCAAGGACAACGTGCCGTTCCACACGCTGAGCTTCCCGGCCACGATCCTGGGCTCCGGCGAGGACTGGAAGCTGGTGGACTACATCAAGTCGTTCAACTTCCTGAACTACGACGGCGGGCAGTTCTCCACCTCGCAGGGGCGCGGGGTGTTCATGGACGACGCGCTCGACATCCTGCCGGCGGATTACTGGCGGTGGTGGCTGCTGAGCCACGCGCCGGAGAACGCGGATTCCGAATTCACGTGGGACAATTTCCGCGCCTCTGTGAACAAGGACCTCGCGGACGTGCTGGGCAACTTCGTGAGCCGCGTCACCAAGTTCTGCCGGGCGAAATTCGGCGAGTCAGTGCCCGAGGGCGGCGAATGGGGCGCGGCGGAAAGCGCGCTGATCGCGGACATGGCGGGACGTTGCGATCTTTACCGGCAGCACATGGAAGCGATCGAGATCCGGAAGGCGGCGGCCGAACTGCGTGCGATCTGGGCGTTGGGCAACGAGTACCTGCAGACCGCAGCACCCTGGGCCACGATCAAGGAAGACGAGACCCGCGCGGCAACGCAGATTCGCCTCGCGCTGAATCTGATCGTTCTCTATGCGCGGCTGTCCTCGCCCTTCATCCCGGCAGCCTCGGACCGGATCCTCGAACATTTCGGGGGACTGTCGACGGAGTGGCCGACGGATGTGCGGTCCGCGATGGAGACGTTGAAACCCGGCGATGCGTTCGACGTTCCGGAAAACCTCTTTTCCAAGATCGCCGACGACCAGGTGGCGGAGTGGCAATCCCGCTTTGCCGGGCAGTAGCGCCGCGCGCCCTGGCCCGGAGGCCCGCCTCGGCCCAGAGCCCGGCGAAGTCCGGAACAGGTCAGAACTCTTCCCAGCCCAGGTGGTCGTCTTCGATCTGCAGCGCGGCTGATCCGTCCATGGCAGCGGACGCCGCCGCGGCAGGCGCCGCCTGGGTCGTGCGCGCGGCCGCGGGTTTGACCGGTGCTGCGTCGAGCCCGGCCGACATCTTGCCCAGATCGAATCGCGCGACGGCCTGAGCCAGCGAATCGGCCTCGGTCGTGAGGGCATGGCTCGCGGCGGTCGTCTCCTCGAACATGGCGGCGTTCTGCTGGGTCACCTGATCCAGGTCGGTGACCGCGGTATTGATCTCGTTGAGACCCGAAGCCTGCTCCTTGGTCGACATGGCGATATCCGACACGAGACCGGAGATCTCCGCGATGGAGTCGACGATCGCCGACAGCGCCATGCCGGTCTTGTCCACCAGGTCGACACCGGATTGCACCTGTTCCTCGCTGGTGGAGATGAGGCCGTTGATTTCCCGCGCCGCATCGGAGGACCGCTGCGCGAGCGCACGCACCTCGGTGGCGACCACGGCAAAGCCGCGCCCCGCTTCGCCCGCACGCGCGGCCTCCACACCGGCGTTGAGCGCAAGCAGGTTGGTCTGGAACGCAATGTCGTCGATGACGCTGGTGATCTTGGAAATTTCCTGCGAGGACGTCTTGATCCCGTCCATCGCCATGACCGCCTCGCGCGCGATCTTGCCGCCCTCCTGCGCCCGGTCCTGGGCCGCGGTCGCTTTCTCGCTCGCACCTTGTGCCCCTTCGGCGGCGGAGCGCACGGAAATCGTCAGTTCGTCCAGCGCCGCGGCAGTCTGCTCCAGCGTGGCGGCCTGGCGCTCCGTCCGGCGCGACAGGTCGTCCGCGGCGGTCGTGATCTCGGCGGTTTCGCTGCGGATCGAGACGGCGTTCTGCATCACTACGCTGATCGCGTCACGCAGCGAGCTCATGGTCGTGTTGAAATCGTGCCGCAAGTTTTCGTATGCGGGCGCGAACGCCGTGTCGATTTCCTGGTCGAGACGTCCGTTCGACAGCTCGGCCAGCGCCTGCCCCAGGGTGGCGACGACCTCCCGTTGCTCCGCATCCGCCTTCAGCTTGCGTTCCTCCGCCTCTGCGCGTTCCAGCTCATGCGCGGTCACGTCCATGCCGACAAACAAGCTTTTCTCGACCGACCCGTCCAGACCGCGGATGGCGACGAAACTGCCGTCTGCGAACCGTTCTTCGTTGGTCGTCTTGTCGCGGAAGACGAACCGACCCGTGACGCTGCTCTCCTCGAGCGGGTTGGCGTGCACGGAGTTTTCGGGCACGAAGATCGCGTCGAGGGTCAGCGTGCCGATATCGGCGTCGCCAAGGCCCAGTACCCGCAAGCAGTTTTCATTGGCCGACAGAAGCGTGCCACCGGCCGTGAACTCCGCCCGCAGCATGGCCGTGTCGATCGCTTCGACCATTGCCTTGTTCTGTTGGGCTTGTGTCCGGTCGCTCCATTCCACCACGGCGCCCGTCATGTTGCCGTCGGCATCCATCGCGGCGTTGAACTTGATCTGCACGCGGGCATCGCCGATCGCCAGCATGACCCGGGCGGGCATGGCCTTCGCGCGCCGCTGCTCGATGTCCGTGATGATCGTTTCGAGAGCGGCCATCGATTTCAGCGACGACCCGACGATCTGACTGGCGTCGAGCCCGGGCCATTCCGATTTCAGTGCCTCGCCCAGCTCCTCGACAAGGGCGGTGCAGGCCGGGTTGCAGTAGATCACGTCGAATCTGCGGTCGACCACCATCATCGGCGCCGACGATCCCTCGTAGGCCGAGCTCTTGTAGGCGCTGTCGCGCGCCACCTGTTCGCCGGATTTCAACTGGGACCGGAACCGCTCGAGCTTCTGGGCGATCTTGCCGACCTCGTCCCCGCGGTGGGTGTGCGGAACGTCGAGATCGTAGTTGCCGGAGGCGACACCCGTCACCGCACCTTCGAGCTGTTCGAGCGGCGTGGACACCCAGCGCCGCAGTGCGAATCCCGCACCGGCCATGACGAAGGCGAAAAGCGCCGCGGCAAGCAGGGCCTGCCGGATCAGCGTGTCCCGATAGGCCGCGATTTCGGGCTGCGCGGTCCAATTCGTCGCAACCACGCCGACAACCGTCTGCTCCGCGCCGAAATGCACGGGCTGGCCGTAGGTGTGGCCTTCGTTGGCACTGACCGCAGCGCCGCGTTCGAGGATTTCACCCGCAATCGCCACGAGGTTCGAATCGGGCTCGATCCCTTCACCGGCGGGATACAGGATGTCGCCGTTGTTGTTCATGACCAGCGCGCCGTCCCATGCCTGACCTGCCGAGTCCGCGGCGCTGTCCAGGACATCCGCAACGGCCGAGGTGTTGGCGAACTTGATCGCGCCGCCGATCTGCATGGAGACCAGATTCGTGAATCCCTGCGCTTCCTGCGCAAGGCTCGACCGAATGTCCTGTATCGAGGATCGCAGCGCCATCATTTCCAATGCGGTCAGCGTGATGAACGTGGCGCAGGCGAAGATCGCGATGATCTTCACGAACAGAGTATTCATTCGGCGATACGGCATGGTTCGAATCCTCGGTCCACTTCGACAGTTGCACGCTTGCGGAAGGCACGAGGTGACCCATGCAGCGGCATGCGCGGCAGACCAGGGGCTTAGGCAAGAATCATTGCGCTTCGTTTAACGGGCGCCACAATCGGTGGGATTTGAACGGAATACGCAGGTGTTACAGGCGGTGGTACGGGCGGTGGGACTCGAACCCACACGGGCTTTCGCCCTTCGGATTTTAAGTCCGATATGTCTACCATTCCATCACGCCCGCGCCGCGTTTCCCTTACGCGCTGCACGTCGCGGGCTCAACCGTCCTCTGCTCGGATATCGACGCGCGCTTCTCCATTCCGCGGGCGAGGACCGCAGCATCTTGCCTGTTCGGCGCGTCGCCTCTCGACTGCGCTGCCCATCACGCCTGCGTGTGGGACTCGACCATCACCTCCTTGACCGCCTCCATCGCGACATAGGTCGAGGTCGCGGCGACATGCGGCAGGGACGAGATGACCTCGCCCAGAACGCGGCGGTATTCGCTCATGTCCGACGTGCGCACCTTCAGCAGGTAGTCGAAATTGCCGGCGATCATGTGTGCCTGCTCGATCTCCGGCACCCGTCGCACGGCCGTGTTGAAGGCCGACAGCGCGGTCTCCCGCGTGTCCTGCAGCCGGACCTCCACGAATGCCACGTGGTCGAGCCCGAGCCGGATCGGGTTCAGCATCGCACGGTAGCCGAGGATGTATCCCTCCGCCTCCAGCTTCTTCATCCGCGCCTGGGTGGGCGATTTGGACAGCCCGATCCGCTGCGCCAGGTCGGTGACGTTGACGCGCCCGTCCTCCGCCAGTTCGCGCAGAATCGCACGGTCGAAGCGGTCGAGCTCGGATTGGTCGTTTCTCCTGATCTTGTCACCCTTTCCGGTACGATTGCTTAACAAGCATAGTCTGATAAGCCAAAATGACCGAGAAGAAAACGATATGCTGCCGCAAATGACTGGGAGACCTTGATGCCTTTTTCCGCTCTCGACCTGCTGCCCGATACGCTCGACCCGCTGACTTATGCCGATCCTGACCGGATCCTGGATGACTTGATCCGCACCGCGGATCTGACAGCAGAGGACCGCGCGCAGATCTGCAAGACCGCGGCCGACCTCGTCCGCCGGATCCGCGACTCGTCGGATCCGGGAATGATGGAGGTTTTCCTCGCCGAATACGGTCTCTCGACCGACGAGGGCGTGGCGCTCATGTGCCTGGCCGAGGCACTCCTGCGCGTGCCGGATGCCGAGACGATCGACGCGCTGATCGAGGACAAGATCGCGCCCTCCGACTGGGGACGGCATGTCGGGCATTCGACCTCGCCGCTGGTCAACGCATCGACCTGGGCGCTGATGCTGACTGGGCGGGTGCTCGACGACCGCTCGCCCGGGATGGTCGGTACGCTGCGCGGGGCGATCCGGCGGCTGGGCGAACCGGTGATCCGCACGGCCGTCTCCCGCGCCATGCGCGAGATGGGCCGCCAGTTCGTGCTGGGCGAGGATATCGACAGCGCCATGAAGCGCGCCCAGGGGATGGAGGCCAAGGGCTTTACCTACAGCTACGACATGCTGGGCGAGGCCGCGATGACGGACGAGGACGCGCGGCGCTATCATCTGAGCTATTCGCGCGCGATTTCGGCCATCGCGTCGGCCTGCTCGCACAAGGACATCCGCGACAATCCCGGCATCTCCGTCAAACTCTCCGCGCTGCATCCGCGCTACGAGGTGGGGCAGGCCGATCGTGTTCTCTCCGAACTCGTGCCGCGCATCCGGTCGCTGGCGCATCTGGCGGCCAGCGCGGGAATGGGCCTCAACATCGACGCGGAGGAGGCCGATCGGCTGACGCTCTCCATGGCGGTGATCGAAGAAGTGCTGTCCGATCCGGCGCTCCGGGGGTGGGACGGGTTCGGTGTCGTGGTGCAGGCCTACGGGCAACGCACGGCCGCGGTGCTCGACCATCTTTACGGGCTGGCCATGCGGCTCGACCGGCGCATCATGGTCCGGCTGGTCAAGGGCGCATACTGGGACACCGAGGTGAAACGCGCGCAGGTCATGGGTGTCCCGGGCTTCCCGGTCTACACACGCAAGCCGGCCTCGGACGTCAGCTACATCGCGAATGCGCGCAAGCTGCTGGGCATGACCGACCGGATCTACCCGCAATTCGCGACGCATAATGCACATACCGTGGCCGCGGTCCTGCACATGGCCAGGGACCGCCGCGCGTTCGAGTTCCAGCGCCTGCACGGGATGGGCGAATCGCTCCACAAGCTGGTGATGAAGGACTGGGGCACCCGTTGCCGGATCTATGCGCCGGTGGGGGCGCACCGGGACCTGCTGGCCTACCTTGTGCGGCGTCTGCTGGAGAACGGTGCGAACTCCAGCTTCGTGAACCAGATCGTGGATGAGGAGGTGCCGCCCGAACAGGTCGCTGCCGACCCCTTCGCCGCGCTGGAGACCAATGCCCCCGCCCTGCCGGACGGGCCGCGGCTGTTCGCACCGGAACGGGTGAATTCGCGCGGCTTCGACCTCAACCATCTCGGCACGCTGCGCGAGCTGGAAGCATCGCGCGCGCCATTGGCCGAAACGGTCTGGGAGGGGCGGCCGCTGCTGGCCGGACCGGCTTCCGGGTCCGACCCGGAGGCCGTCATCAACCCGGCCCGGCCCGGCGATCAGGTCGGCACGGTCCGCTGGACCACGCAACAGGACGTGGACTCCGCTCTTGCCGCCGCACAGGTCTGGAAAGCGCCCGCGGGCGACCGGGCACGGATACTGAACCGGGCCGCGGACCTCTACGAGGCGAATTTCGGCGAGATCTTCGCGATCCTTGCTCGGGAGGCCGGCAAGTCGTTGCCGGATGCGGTGGCCGAACTGCGCGAGGCGGTGGACTTCCTGCGCTACTACGCCGCGCACGCGCCCGAAAGCCCACCGGTCGGGATCTTCACCTGCATCTCGCCCTGGAACTTCCCGCTGGCGATCTTCACCGGTCAGGTCTCCGCTGCACTGGCCGCAGGCAACGCGGTGCTGGCCAAGCCGGCGGAGCAGACGCCGCTGATTGCCACCCGTGCGGTCCAACTGCTGCACGAGGCGGGCGTTCCGGCAGAGGTGCTGCAACTCCTGCCCGGTGCGGGAGATATCGGCGCGGCCCTGACCTCCGATCCGCGCGTGGGTGGCGTCGCCTTTACCGGCGGCACCGATACCGCGCGCCTGATCCGGCGCGCGATGGCGGACCACCTCGCCCCCGGTGCGCCGCTGATCGCGGAGACGGGCGGGCTCAACGCGATGATCGTGGACAGCACGGCGCTCCCCGAACAGGCGGTTCGTGCCGTGATCGAAAGCGCCTTCCAATCCGCGGGCCAACGATGTTCGGCGCTGCGTTGTCTCTATGTGCAGACGGATATCGCCGAGAGTTTCCAACGGCTTCTGACAGGGGCGATGGACGAGCTGCGGATGGGCGACCCCTGGGAACTGGGCATAGATGTGGGCCCCGTGATCGACGCCGAGGCCCAACGGTCCATCTCGGCCTATGTCGAGGCGGCGCGGAACGACGGGCGCGTCCTGCACCAACTCGACACGCCGGGCGCAGGGCATTTCGTGGCCCCGACCCTGATCCGGGTCCCGGGCATCGAGGCAATGGAGCGGGAAATCTTCGGACCGGTCCTGCATTTCGCCACCTTCCAGTCCACCGAACTCGACGCGGTGATCGACCGGGTGAACGGGACCGGCTACGGCCTGACCTTCGGGTTGCAGACCCGCATCGACGACCGCGTGCAGCATGTGGCGGACCGCGTGACGGCAGGCAACGTCTATGTCAACCGCAACCAGATCGGAGCCATCGTGGGGTCACAACCCTTCGGTGGCGAGGGATTGTCGGGCACCGGACCCAAGGCGGGCGGGCCGCTGTACCTGTCGCGCTTCACGACCGGCGAATACGCACACGACTTGCCGGCAAAGCAGGTGCTGCCCGGACCCACGGGTGAGTTGAACCAGTGGTCCCTGCGACCGCGCCCGCCGATCCTCTGCCTCGGTCCCGGAGCGGAGCAAGCCGCCAGCCAGGTCGAGGCGGTCAAGCAGCTTGGCGGCGTGGCGCAGGCGCACCCGGATCTGTCCGCCAACGATCTGCGTGCAAAGCCCGGAATTGCCGGCGCGATCTGGTGGGGCGACGACGCCATGGCGCGGGAGTTGAACATCGCGCTGGCCGATCGCGACGGGCCTCTTGTCCCGCTCATCACCGGCCAGCCGGACCTCGCCCACGCGATGCACGAACATCACCTCTGTGTCGACACCACAGCGGCAGGGGGCAACGCCGCCCTGCTGAGCGCGATGTCCGAAGGCTGAGCGCGCCCGCCGACAGGTCAGTTGCCCGCCGCGCTCTCCAGCCCGGCGGGCTGGCCCACGACCACGAAATGCAGCTTGTCGGGCTTGTAGAGCCAGCTTGCGACCTCGTTGGCCTGTTCCAGCGTGACCGCGTTCACCTTGTCGTTGCGCGTAGCGATATAGTCGATCGGCAGATCGTCGAGTTGCATCGCAACCAGGATCGACGCGATGTTCGCATTGCCGTCGAACCGCAGCGGGTAGGCACCGGTGAGGTAGAGTTTGGCGTCCTCCAGTTCCTTCTCCGTCACGCCCTCCTCGGCCATTCGCCGCCATTCCGCCCGGATCACGTCGATGGCTTCGCCGATGCGGTCATTGGCCGACGACACGCTGCCCTGGTAGGTCGCCGCCCAGTCCTTGGGCGAGAGGTAGGAATAGACACCGTAGGTCAGGCCGCGCTTTTCACGCACCTCCGTCATCAGGCGGCTCTCGAACCCGCCCGCACCGATGATCTGGTTCAGTACATAGGCCGGGAAGAAATCGGGATGGTCCCGCTCGATCCCTTCATGGCCGAAGATCGCAACCGATTGTGGCGTTTCGAACGGCACAACCGTGACCCCGCCGTCGATGCTCACCTTCGCCGGGCCCGGCATGGGCGCGCCGGTTTCCGGCAGATCGCCCAGCAGGCGGTCGATCATCCGGCCCAGCGCTTCGGCATCGATATCGCCCACGGCGCCGATCACCACCCGGTCGCGGGCCAGAGTATTGCGATGGGCCGCGACCAGGTCGTCGCGGGTCAATGCCGAGACGCTCTCCTCGGTCCCGTCCGGAGAGGAGCCATAGGGATGATCGGACCCGTAAGCCATCCTGTCGAACGCCTTTCGGGCCAGCGACCGCGGATCGGTGCTGTCCGAGCGGATGTTCGACAGGAGCTGCTGGCGCACGCGTTCCACGGCGTCCTCGTCGAATCGCGGCGAGACGAGCGAGGCGCGCAGAAGCTCCACGGCCTCGTCCCGGTTTTCGGTCAGGAACCGCGCGGTTACCGTCACGCTGTCGTCGCCCGCGTTATATCCGAAGGACGCTACCAAGACGTCCTTGCGTCGGGCGAATTCGCGGGCATCCATGTCGCCCGCGCCCTCTTCCAGCGTCGAGGTCATCAGCGACACCGCTCCGCGCTTGCCGGGCTCGTCCAGCGACGCGCCGCCGCGGAACCGGATCTCCAGCGCCACGAAGGGAATCGAGGGCTCCTCGACCAGCCAGGCCCTGAGACCGCCGGGCGAGGTCACTTCCCGGATGTCGACCTCCGCCCGCAAGGGCAGTGCGAGAACGGTTGCGACGAGAATGGCCAGAAAACGGATCATTGGCTGACGGCCTCCGCCTTCATGAGGTACCCCGTGACGGAGCCCTCGCTGCGGAAGACAGCCCGTGCGGCGGCGATCACGTCCTCGACGGTCACTGCCTGCAGCACGTCCGGCCATGCCTGAACGTCTTCGACGGTCAGCCCGCTCGCCAGCGCCTGCCCATAGCGACGTGCGATGCCGTCCACATTGTCGCGGGCATAGATCTCGTCGGCGCGGACCAGCATCTTGACACGCTCCAGCGCCTCGGCGTCCACACCATCCTCGATGAACCCTGCCAGAGCCTCGTCAAGCGCCGCTTCCGCCTCCTCGAGGGAAACCCCCGGCGCGGGAACAACGACCAGATCGAATGTGGTCTCGTCAAGGGACGTGCCGGAATAGAAGGCGCCCGTATAAACAGCGAGCTGTTGATCGAACTGCATCTTTTCGGTCAGATAGGAGGTCGTCCCCCCGCCCAGAAGCTCGGACAGCACGCGCAGCGCGGCGGCTTTCTCCTGCGCGCCCGCGTCTCGCTCCGGTGCGATGTAGCTGCGCGAGATGTATTCGGTCGCCACACGCGGGTCGCGCAGGATCACCCGGCGTTCGGCGTTCTGCGGCGGCTCCTCGCTGCGCAACCGCGGGCCGAGCTCGGGATTGGCCGGGATCACGCCGTAATGCTCCTCGGCCAGCGCGCGCACCTCCTCGGGTGTGACGTCGCCGGACACCACAAGGATCGCGTTGTTCGGGGCATAATGGGTGCCGTAGAAGGACATGACGTCCTCCATGTCCAGCGTCTCCATCTCGTGGCGCCATCCGATGACCGGGGCGCCATAGCGGTGGTTGAGGTACTGCGCCGCGCTCATCTGCTCGCCGAACAGCGCGCGCGGGTTGTTTTCCGTCCGCTGGTTGCGCTCCTCCAGAATCACGTTCCGCTCGGTCACGATGTCCTGCTCGGTCAGGCGGATGTCGCGCATGCGGTCGGCTTCCATCTTCATCATCAGGCCCAGCCGGTCGGCCGCCACGCGCTGGAAATACGCGGTATAGTCGTAGCTGGTGAACGCGTTGTCCTCACCGCCATTGGCCGAGACGATGGCGGAGAACTCGCCGGACTCCAACTCGTCCGTCGCCTTGAAGAGCAGGTGTTCGAGGAAGTGGGCGACGCCCGACTGACCCACGGGCTCGTCTGCGGACCCGGCCCGGTACCAGACCATGTGCTGGACGACCGGTGCCCGGTGATCTTCCACCACCACGACCTCCATGCCGTTGTCCAGCGTGAAGCTGGTGACCATCTCGTCTGCCGCCGCGATCAGCGGCAGAGCGCTCAATGACAGGGAAATCAGGAACGTGCGCAACATGAAGGTACCTCTCGTGCAGGGGCCGGCTGAGGTGGATCTACGTCCGGTTTCGGCCAGTTCAAGCGGAACTGGCGCGAACGTGAGTTATGGCGGCGGCGCGGACGGCGTACGTGCGCCGGCGTTGCGCCAACGGGCCTGCTCGCGCTGCGGGTCGAGCGCTTCGCGGCGGTAGACCTGATTGTAGCGGTCGACCGGGACGATGCGGATTTGCGTCAGCCTGCCGCGACGGCGGCGGAAATCGGCATCGGTGGCCGCCAGATCGGCCCGGATCGCCGGATCGCGGCCGAAACGCGACGCGTAGTTGACAACAGCCCCGTCGGAGGCGGGAACGGCACCGCCTTCTGCCGGCAGGCGGCCGCCCAGCGCCGCGGTGCTGTCCTGCAACGGTTGCTGATCGGTACGGTTCGCGGTGTCAGGGGCCGGCGCGGGCAAGGCCGTGTAGTCCTGC
>CBDUPF010000125.1:0-10890 GCA_965369035.1 uncultured Aliishimia sp. | reverse complement strand
ACAATTCCAAGGACGTCGCCGGAGATGGCTGTCAGCCCCGGATATTCGGTGCCGGGAATGGTCCCCAGCGTTGCCGGCCCGCCCGCGATGGAGGCGAGCAGCCCGGAGGCTTTCCAGGCCGGATAGGTCGCCATGTAGGCGGCGGCCCCCAGCAGCCCGCCGGCGAGGAAGAAGAGCGCATCCCGACGCCCCGTCGCCGCCGCGCAGACACCGGTGCCCGGGCAATAGCCGGAGGCGGCCCAGCCCAGGCCCAGCATCAGCCCGCCGATGAAGACGCCTGCATAGGCTGATTTCACCGACATGTGGCCGACATCGACCAGCCCCAGCATCTGGCCGCCGAACATCAGGACGGACCCCGTGCCGATGGCCAGCAGGATGGTCTTCATCAGGTGCAGGCGCCGCAGCGTCAGCATCCCGCCGATCCAGTTGGGGCTGGTCGCCCCGATCCGGTCCAGCACCGCGCCGAACGCGGCGCCGATCACGATGGCCAGTACGATCTGCATGGCTCAACCCTCCCTGTAGAGATAGATTGCGGTCGGAATTGCCGCGGCGAAGGCGCCGGCCGCGAAGATGTAGCCCGACAGCGCCGTCTGCATCATGCCCGACATCATGTGCCCCGAGGTGCAGCCGCCGGCGAGGCGCGCGCCATAAAGCACGATGAAGCCGCCGAGGAAGGCCACGGCGTAGCGTTTCATCGGCGTGTCACCGTAGTTCGCGCGCCAGATCGCGGGCATCCGCCGCTCCGCGCGCCCGACCCCGCCACGCAGCCAGGCCGAAAGCGCGGCCCCCGCCGCCATGGCCAGCACGAAGACGAAGCTGTAGTTGAGCGGGTTGGCCGCGCTCGCTGCATATTTGCCGCCCGATTTCGCCATGTAGGCGTTGGTCGAGGTGTAGCCGTCGTCAGTCTCGGTGATGAATGCGGGAGAGACCGCGTCCGCCACGATTCCGTCGAGGATCACGAACTGCGTGGACACGCCGATGGGCTTCACCAGCAGAACCGCGGCAAAGAACACGAACCCGAGCAGCAGGCCGCCCCATTTCCAGTCCAGAGTCATGTGAGATCTCCTTTCCTGTCATATTCTGATATGAGAATACGATGACGGCGATCGCCCGAACATGATCCAGATCAAACTGCGCGTTGGCGTTTTGTCATTCCCAACGCACCCCGATTCGAGCAATGCTGAGGCCATGACGGAGGTCGTCGAGACAATCGATATCGAGGCCCTGTTCGGGCCGGAAAGCGCAGAGCGGGACGCCTGCGACGCCGCGCTCTGGGCCGGATTGAGGCGCACCGGCGCGGTCGTGATCGCCGGCTATCCGGATGCGGAGCGGGTGGATGCCCGTGCCCGGATGGGGCTGCGGATCTTCGATCTGGCGGTCGAGGCCAAGGCGCGGCTCGCGACCCGGCTGATCGTGGCAGGCAATCCCAACGCCTATCGCGGCTTCTGGCCGCGCCGCACGGGCAGCCTGCTGCAGAACGAATTCTACGACGTCGGGCCGGAGAGCCCCGCGCCCGGACCGGACCTGCCCGGTATCGATATCCTGACCGAAACAACGCCCTGGCCCGATCCGGAACCGGCGCCGGGCTGGTGCGACATCGTGCGGGCGCATTACGATCATCTCAACGGCGTGGCCCAGGCGATGATCCTGTCGGTCGGACGGTCGGCCGGTTTCGACGAAGAGACCATCCGGGCGCGGTTCGAAGGCAGCCATTCGACGCTGCGGTTTCTCAGCTATCCGGAGGACGCCCGGTCGCCGGTAATGGAGGCTGACGGGACGCAGGTGTCGGGCGGGCGTCACACCGATGCGTCGGGGCTGTCCCTGCTCTGGCAGGCGCAACCGGGACTGCAGGCGCAGGGACAGGATGGGCGGTTTCGCGACATACCGATGGTGCCGAACGCGATCTCGGTCCACGTGGGCGACGTGATGACGCGGATGACCCGCGGCGCGGTTCCGGCCACCCCGCACCGGGTCGTGGCGGGCGCCGGTGCGCGGCAGTCGGTGGGGTTCTTCCTGGAACCAGCGCTGTCTGCAGCGGTCACGCCCGCCGATCATGCAGGGCCGATCAGCGTGGCCGACACTTATGGCTGGCAGCTGCTGGAGACCTTCGCAGGGCGGGAGATCTGGCGGGGCGTGATCGACGCACCCTCCATTCCGGCCTGACCCTTTCAGCTGGCGAGCATCCGCAGCCCCTGCGTCACGTCGGAGCGGACGGCCAGCCGAAGGCTCGGCTCGTCACCGGCCCTGAGTGCCGCGAGGATGTGCCGGTGATATTGCGGCGGATCGGTACGCCGCAGCCGGCCATAGAGACTGCGCATGGTCGGCCCCATCTGCAGCCACACCGTCTCCGTCATGGCCAGCATCGCCGGGGCCTGCGCGCGCAGGTAAAGCGTGCGGTGGAACTCCAGGTTGGTGCGGATGTATCGAACGGCGTCACGGTGGGCCACGGCTTCGGCCACCTCCCCGTTGATGGCCTGGAGCCGTTCGATCAGCGCGATATGCGCCCGCGGCAGGGCGCGGGAGGCCAGTTCGACCTCGATCAGCGCACGCAAGGCGGCCAGTTCCTCGATCCGCTCGTTGCTGAGTTCGGGCGTCGACACGCGTCCGGACGAGCTGAGCGACAGCGCCCCCTCGGCAACCAGCCGCCGCACGGCTTCGCGCGCGGGTGTCATCGACACCCCGTATTCCTGCCCGATGCCGCGCAGCGTCAACGCCTGTCCGGGAAGGATGTCGCCGTGCATGATGCGGCTGCGCAGCCGCCGGTAGACCTGATCATGCGCCGCGGTCGTCTGCCCCGCTACGCCGTTCTTGCGTGCCATCGCTTCATGTGATCACAAAGCGCCGCCGCGTCAATCCGTGAAGCGATAGCCATGGAGCCGATGCCCCTCGCGCCGAAGCCAGGCTCGCGGCGCACGATAATCGCCGTGGATCCGCTCCAGCGTGGCCCAGAAGGCCGGGGAATGGTTCATCTCCGCCAGATGCGCCACCTCGTGCGCCGCGACATAGGCCAGCACCTCGGCTGGCGCCATGATCAGCCGCCAGGAATACATCAGCGCCCCCGCGCTGCTGCAGGATCCCCAGCGCGACCGCGTGTCCCTCAGCGTGATCTTCTCGTAGCCCCGTCCCAGCGCCCGGGCATAGGTGTCGGAAGCGAAGGCCAGCTCGGACCTGGCGGTCTGCTTCAGCCAGGCCTGAAGGCGGCGGCCGACCTGCGGTTCCGGGCCGGGCACCGCGATCTCGCCCGCGGAGTGCAAGATCCGGCGTCCGGACCCCGGCACGACGCGCCGCGCCTCGCCCAGCACGGGCACCTCGGACCCGAACCCGACGGTGACAGGCGTCACGCCCCGACCGAGCTGGTCCCGGATCCAGCCCTCGCGGCGTTCGGCGAAATCCAGCGCCTCGGCCTCGGGCACGCCGCGGGGCAATGTCAGGGTCACGCGCCCGTCCATCCGCGAGACCCGCAGCGTGATACGTCGCGCCCGGGCGGAGCGGCGCAGCGTCACCTCGATCGGCGGATCCCCTTGAAGAATGGCCTGCTGCATCCCAACTCCCTGCTCGTGCGCCGAATCCGCGCGGTTTTACGGTTGTCCATCACCGGAGTCGTCACCGGCGCATTTGGCTTTGACTCGGCCTGCCGCCTGTGGCAGTTGGCCGGAATCGTCTTCAAGACTGCCAGAGTTTGCAAGAGGGATATGCAATGCCCAAGGAAGAATGGGGCACCAAACGTGTTTGCCCCACAACCGGCAAGCGGTTCTACGACCTGAACGCCAATCCGATCGTCAGCCCCTACACGGGCGAAACGGTCGAACTGGACGTCGGCAAGTCCCGCATGATCGCCGCCGATTCCGAGGACGCGGTGACCGCCAAGTCCAAGGCCAGCGCCACGACCGAAGAGGATGTTATCGACGAGGACGACGTTGACGTCGATCTCGATGACGAGCTTCTCGACGATGACGACGACGAGGACAACGTGTCGCTCGACGAGATCGCCGACGTGTCGTCGGAGGATGACGAGTCCTGACTCAACGCCTGCGGCGGGCCCAGTTTTCGCTTGATCCCGCCGCAAGCACAGCCTATTCAGCGGCGCACGGAATTTCACCGGATTCCGCACTGATGGGGCCTTAGCTCAGCTGGGAGAGCGCTTGCATGGCATGCAAGAGGTCAGGGGTTCGATCCCCCTAGGCTCCACCAATTCCTCCGTGAACAGCACCAGATGGTTCAGGCTTTTTCATCAGAGAAATCGCCTCTGCAATCGGCGCAACGTGTCGGAAGCAACTGTTCGTCGCTCCATGAACGAGCGTACGCATCGCGGCGCAAATCTGCCGTTCGACGCAGCCACCCAATTGCCGGTTTCGGAGCATCGCGACAGGCTGCGGTCAACACGCCGCATAGTCGAAATTTGCTGCGACGAGCTTCTGCCAACGTCGTTGTCTGTGCTTGTAGAAGCAGCGCGCGAAGGCCGCGACCAAGGGCGTCAAACCTCGCGCTTCGATTTTCACACGATCGGTATTCCGCGTTCCACCATCGACAGGCTCGGCTTGCATTGTATGATCCCAGGTCGGTAGAAGCCAACCACGACCGTTGTCGCGCAATCGACGCACCTGCCCCCGATCCGGCATGATCTCGATGCCAATGATCTGCCAGCCGATGGGCACCAGACCCCACAAGTACTTCCGAACTTTGTACTGGCCAACTGACCAACGCTGAGGAAACGCATCGGGGTCGACGGGTTGCAACGTCAACATGCCCTTGGCGACAAAGCACAAAAGGCGCGGTTGAAGGACATGGTCCCAAACTGTCGCCGTATCCGCGGGCAGAAATGTTTCCAGCTCAATCGTTTTCATGACGCAATTCTTCAACACGGCGGTTTATCCCGCCGATCATTCGCCGATAGAACCACATCCGTAACCGGTCTGGCCGGTTCCGATACTTCGCACTTGCATAATAGTCGGACGGATCGTCCCAAGTGCCGTGGTCATCGGTCACCGCCGCCATCTGCTGATAAACCTCGTGATCGAGGTCGAGATCCGCGCTGGCCTCACCGTCTTTCAGCGCAACCGAATAGCCGACCGACCAGCCAAGACGTTTGATCCTTGCTTTAGCGGCATTGAACAGCGCCAGATCATTGATGAAGGTATCGACACGCCTCCACCGGCCATCGATTTCGACCTCGATCCAGGAATGAGAGATTTCCCGGGGCATCAACCAATAGGCAATGCCCGTGAAAAATCCCTTCTGAATGTCTTTGGCGATAAGAGAGAAATGGATGCGCGCCGGTATGTCAGCTGCCTTGCATAATGCGAGGAACAAAGTCGCCTTCGTGTTGCACTGCCCATATCCCAACCGGAGTGTGTCCGATGCCTTGACGAGGTCGCCATCAACGGGAAAAGCGAAGCGTATGTCATCACGAACGAAGTGAAAAATCTGACCGAGTTTGCCACGCAGAGTGGTCTCTGATCGGATCAGTCTCTCGGCGACCTCTCTGACGGCCGGATGATCGTGGTCTGCAAGTTGCGTCATGCAAGGCGTTTAGGAAGAACGAAGCGCTTTGGCATTGACGCAAGTCAAACGTCTCCCTCGCGTAACGGGAATTCGCCCCTCGGAGGCGGGCCCAAGTCACCACTGCCACACCGCAGTTTGCCTCTCCTGCTGCAAGTGGTCACATGCGTGGGGCGCGGCGACCCGCTTGGCACGAACCGTTGTCCCTCGTTAAGGTTCTGTGTTGCAGTTCAGAGGGGGGTGAGCCGACTTGGAAACTCTGCGCAATCGGGCTGCCGGTCTGCTTGGTGTCTCTGTCGTCGGGTCCCGGCGTCTGCACGGTGGCGACCTCTCGGAGGTGGTGCGTCTCCGTACTGCCGACGGCCGCAGTCTGGTCGCGAAATCCGGGCCGCGCTGCCGGGCGGAGGCGGAGATGTTGCAGGCCATCGCGCGGGCCGGTGTGCCGGCGCCGCGTGTGGTGGCGGTGTCCGAGAACGCGCTGGTTCTCGAGGATCTCGGGCCGGACGACGGCCCGGGCGGAGCGTGGGGCGATCTGGGCAGGGTGCTCGCGCGTCTGCATGCGACGACCGGGGCCGCGTATGGCTGGCGGTGCGATCATGGCTTCGGGCCCGTACCCATCCCGAATGCGTCTGCCGCGGACTGGCCGACCTTCTGGGCGGAACGGCGGCTGTTGCCTTGCTGCCCGGACTGCCCGCGGGAAATCGCTCGACGGATCGAGGTCCTTGCGGTGGGTCTCTGCGACCGGTTGCCGGCGCATCCGCCTGCGTCGCTGCTGCATGGCGACCTCTGGTCCGGCAACATCATGGCGCGTGGGCCGCTGGTCACGGGACTGATCGATCCCGCCTGCTACTTCGGCCATGGGGAGGTCGATCTGGCGATGCTGTCTTTTTTCGGCACCCCCGGCCCGGAGTTCCGTCCCAGTTACGGCCCGACCGAGCCCGGATTTTCAGAGCGTCAGCCAATCTACCAGCTCTGGCCCGCGCTCGTGCATCTGCGCCTTTTCGGACCCGGCTATCTGGGCCTCGTCGAACGCTGTCTCGGCCGGGCAGGCTGACCGGTTCGCCGATGGCGCAACCACGTCCGGTTGATCACCGGGCCAAGCGCGGGCAAGATGACCGCAAGCGCCCCCGGAACGAGGCGCGGAAAAAATCAGCGAGGATCACCGCGGGCCGGACGTGTTGCGTTCGGAACCGGAGGCCTCGCGCTTCGAAAGCCGCCGCGTGCCGGCGCACCAAGGGAGGAACTGAACATGCGTATCGCTTCATTCGCCGTGGGCTTGGCCCTGGCATCGACATCCGCTGTGGCGCAGGAGGTCGACCTGCCCGATCAACTGGCCTGGACTGCCTATGACACCGGATCGGCGGGGTACAACCAGTCGGTCGCCATCGGTGCCGCGCTTCAGGACGCGCTCGGCGTGAACCTGCGCGTTCTGCCCGGCAAGAACGACATCGCGCGCACCGAACCGCTGCGCCAGGGCAAGGTACAATTCTCGGCCAACGGGGTCGGCGGGTCGTTCATGGCGCAGGAGGGCGTGTTCCAGTTCGGCGCGGAGAACTGGGGACCGCAGCCCGTGCGGGTGCTGGCGGCCAACAATGGCGGTACGGTGGGGCTGTCGATGGCCGTGGCTGCGGAAGCCTGCGAGGCGGCGGGCAAGCCCGGCTGCGACGGGTTCGAGTACTCGGATCTGAAAGGCATGCGCGTGGCATGGGTCAAGGGCGCGCCGGCCCTCAACGTCAACAACGAGGCCTACCTGGCCTATGGCGGGCTGACCTGGGATGACGTGGAGCGGGTGGAATTCGGCGGGTTCGGCGACAGCTGGTCCGGCATGATCGACGGCAGCGTGGACGCGGCCTTTGCCTCCACCAATTCCGGCCGCGCCTATGAGGCCGAATCCGGGCCGCGCGGCGTCTACTGGCCGCCCATCGACCCGGAAAACGCGGAGGCGCTGGAGCGTATGGCGGCCGTGGCGCCGTTCTTCTCCCCCATGCTGGCGACGGTCGGCGCGGCCATCGACGGGACCGATGGCGTCCGGACGGCCGGCTATGCCTACCCGGTGCTGATGACCTACGCGGAACAGGATGCGGATCTGGCCTACAACATGACGAAGGCGATGCACGAGTTCTTCGACAGCTATGCCGGCGACGCGCCGGGTATCAACGGCTGGGCGCTCGACAAGCAGGACTTCACGTGGGTGGCCCCCTACCACGACGGCGCGATCCGGTACTACGAGGAGATCGGCGTGTGGAGCGAGGAGGCGCAGGCGCATAACGACAACCTGATCGCGCGGCAGGCTGCGTTGATACAGGCCTGGGAGGAATTGAAGGCCGAAGCCCCGGACAATTGGGAGGAAGCCTGGGACCAAAAGCGTCGTGATGCGCTCATCGCCGGCGGATTCGCGGTGGTCTTCTGATCCCCGTCGCGAAAACGGTGGGCCGGTCCGTCCGGTCCACCGTCCACGCCGCGCGCGAGGCCGCATGACAGAGCCATCAGACCAGAACCGCGGCCGGGCCGCGATCGACGCCGAACGCGCGGCGGAACGGCTGGTGGTTGTCGGGTCCGCGCGGTGGATGATCATCCTCTGCACGATCGGCGCGATCGCGGTGGCGGTGAACCAGCTCTTCAACCTGCGCCTCGGGAACTACGCGATGCTGCAGGGAATGTACCTCTACATCCTGGCGGGACTGTTCCTGAGCCTGACCTTCATCACCTTTCGCGCCTACGGACCGGCGTCGCCCGAGGTGCCGTGGTATGACTGGGCGCTGGCCGTCGCGACACTGGCGGTGGCCGGGTATTTCGTTGCGACCGCGGATCAGAGCCTCGATTCCGGCTGGGAATACGCCGCGCCGGACACCGCTGTCTGGATGTCCATCGCCTTCTACCTGCTGATCCTCGAAGGCACCCGGCGGGCCGGCGGCACGGTGCTGTTCTGCATCGTGCTGCTCTTCTCGCTCTACCCGACCTTTGCCGAACACGTGCCCGATCCTCTCAACGGGTTCACCCAGCCGTTCCGCGACGTGGTGCCGTTCTTCATGATCTCGTCGGAGGCGTCCTTCGGCATTCCCATGCGGGCGTTCGGCACGCTGGTGATCGGGTTCATCCTCTTTGGCGCGGTGCTGCAATACACGGGCGGTGGGCGGTTCTTCAACAACCTCGCGCTGGCGCTGGTGGGCGGGTTCCGCGGCGGCGCGGCCAAGGTGTCGATCTTCGCCTCCGGCTTCATGGGGTCGATGTCCGGGTCCGTGATCTCCAACGTGCTCACCACCGGGGCGGTGTCGATCCCGGCGATGAAGAAGACCGGGTTTTCCCCCCGCTATGCCGCGGCCACGGAGGCTTGCGCCTCGACGGGCGGGGTTCTGATGCCGCCGATCATGGGGGCCACGGCCTTTGTCATCGCCTCCTGGCTCAGCCGTCCATATGTGGAGATCATGCTGGCCGCCGCGATCCCGTCGCTGCTCTACTTCTTCGGGCTTTTCGTCCAGATCGACGCCTATTCGGCGCGGCGCGGGCTCCGGGGGCTGACACGTGCCGAGCGTCCGCGCGTGTGGCAGACGCTGACCGAGGGTTGGCTCTACATCGCGGTCTTCGCGCTGCTGATCTACCTCATGGTCGCCTACCGCTGGGAGACCACGGCGCCCTTTTATGCCGTCGTGCTGCTGCTGGCCGTGAACCAGCTCAGGCGGCAGGACCGCGTGTCCTGGCAGGGGCTTCTCGATGTCATCGTCTCTGTCGGCCGGACGCTTTCCGAACTCGTCGCCGTCCTGCTCGGCATCGGCATGATCGTGGGCGCGTTCCAGGCCACCGGGCTGACCGGGCCGCTGGCCAACGAGCTTGTCCACATGGCGGGCAATTCGGTGCCGATGTTGCTGATCATGGGCGCGCTGACCTCCTTCATCTTCGGGATGGGGATGACGGTGACCGCCTGCTACATCTTCCTTGCCGTGGTGCTGGCCCCGGCACTGGTCCAGGCGGGGCTGAACGAACTCGCCGTGCATCTCTTCATCCTCTACTGGGGCATGGTCAGCTTCATCACCCCTCCGGTGGCGCTGGGCGCCTTTGCCGCCGCGACCATGGCGGGGGCCGGCGCGTTCCGCACCGGGGTGGAGGCGATGAAGCTGGGCGGGGTGATCTATGTCGTCCCCTTCTTCTTCGTGCTGAACCCCGCGCTGATCGGGCAGGGGGCGCCCGCGGAGGTGATCCTTGTTCTGGCCTGCGCGCTGATCGGCGTGTGGTTCATCGCCGCCGCCCTTCAGGGATATGTGAGCTTCGTTGGACCCTTGCACACCGGCCTCGTGAGCACGGCGATGCGGCTCCTGCTGCTTGCGGCCGGTCTGCTGATCGCGGCCCCGGCAGGTGGCGTGGCCGGGCTCAGCCACGCGGTTCTCACGCTTGCAGGCTTCGTGCTGGCAATACCCCCGCTCACCGTGGCATGGCGGTCGGACGCGGCGCGGCTGTCCGTGGGAGAGACGTGATGCCCACCAAACCCAAAGACACCCCAACCCGGCCGGAGACCCTGATGAACGGTGCTGAATCCCTGGTGAAGACCTTCCTGCGCAACGGCGTCGATACTGTCTTCGCCAACCCCGGAACGTCAGAGATGCACTTCGTCGCCGCGCTCGACTCCCATCCGGAGATGCACTGTGTGCTTTGCCTTTTCGAGGGGGGGACGTCGGGCGCCGCAGATGGCTACTTCCGGATGAAGCAGGACGTGGCCGGCACGCTCCTGCACCTTGCGCCCGGCTTCGGCAACGCCTTCGCCAACGTGCACAACGCCCGCAAGGCAGGATCGGGCATGGTCAACGTCGTGGGGGAGCACGCGACCCATCACCTGCGCTACGAAAGCCCGCTCAAGGGCGATATCACGGGGATCAGCCAATCGGTCAGCCACTGGACCCGCGTGTCGCCGGATGCGCCGAGCGTGGCGGCCGACGGGGCGGAGGCGATCCGCGTGGCGCGCTCCGCCAACGGCCGCATCGCGACGCTGATCCTGCCCGCCAACACGGCCTGGGAGCCAGCCGCCGGCCCGGCCGCCAGCCTGCCGGCCATGGCGCCGGATCGTCCCGGGACCGCCGATATCGAGGCCGCCGCCGTGCGCCTGAGCCAGGAAGGCGCGGCCCTGATCATCGGTCGAAACGCGCTCTACGGCCCGCTGCGACGCGTCGCGGGGCAGATCGCGTCGCGGACCGGCTGCCGGCTGATGTCCGATACCTTCGTGCCGCGGATGGCCAAGGGCGCGGGTGCGGCCCGACTGACTCAACTCCTCTACCCGATCGGACCCAAGATCGACCAGCTGGCCGGGACGCGGTCGATCACCCTGCTGGGCTCGCAACGCCCCGTGGCCTTTTTCGCCTATCCCGACACGCCGAGCGTGCCGGAGCCGCCGGGTTGCCCCGT
>CBDUPF010000124.1:0-10949 GCA_965369035.1 uncultured Aliishimia sp. | reverse complement strand
AGCCTGTGTGGCACATCGCTCCGGGCATCGGCCGGACGATCGGCATGCCCTGCCCCGCAATAGAACATCGGCCGGTCCTGATGTAACACTCGCGCAGGACCGGTCGGGTGAGCAGGCAGCGCAGGCACGATGGCATTCACGTTGAAACAGATCCGTTACTTCGTGGCCGCCGCGCAGCAGGGATCGGTCAGCGGGGCGTCGCAATCTTTGTCGATTTCCCAGAGCGCCGTCACCGAGGCGATCAAGGACCTTGAAGCATCGCTCGGCGTGGGGCTGTTCGACCGCCATCCCCGAGGTCTCAACATCACGCCTGAAGGTCAGCAGTTCCTGCGTCATGCGACCTCGATCCTCGCCGAGGTATCGAACGCGACCCGCATGCTGTCGGATGGGGCGCGGCGCGTTGGCGGGCAGCTGAACCTCGGGGTGACGTCGCTGACATCGGGCTACGTCTTGTCTGACATCCTCTCCAGGTACCGGCGGCTGAACCCGGAGGTCGAAGTTACCGCCATCGAGGATTCCGGCGAGTACCTGGAACACCTGATCATCGGCGGGGAGCTGGATATCGCCGTCATGGTGACCAGCAACCTGCGCAACGAATATGCCCTGCAATCCGAGATCTTCGAGGTTTCGCCCTTTCGCCTCTGGTTGCCGATCGACCACCGGCTTGCACGGCAGCACAGCATCGCCTTCACCGACCTGGTGGGAGAGCCGCTGATCGCGCTCGACGTGGACGAGATGGAACAGGAGGCGCTGAAGCTTCTGTCCGCCTTCCGTCAACGGCCCAAGATCGCCTTCCGCACCCGCTCGGTCGAGGCGGTGCGGTCGCTCGTGGCCACCGGCGCCGGCGTCGCGATCCTGCCCGATCTCGTTTACCGGCCGTGGTCGCTGGAAGGCGACCGGATCGTCAGCCGCGATGTCTCGGGCGCCCTGCCGGTGGTGCAGGTCGGGCTGGTCTGGAGGCGCGGTTCGACCATCTCGGAGGCCGCGACCGAGTTCATCGCCGTCACGCTGGCCCAGCAGGTGGCGCGCGGGCGCTGATCCGGTTTCGGCATTTCCGATATCGAACCTTCTGTTTTTTGTATTTGCGATAGTGCGGGTTCGGATCGACTATGCTTTCCAAAAAACCTTTCACCCAATGACAGGGAGATCACCATGACACATCTGTTCCGAACCAGCTCGGCCCTGGCCCTTGCAGCGACGCTGGCGACCCAGCCTGCTCTGGCCGACATGCTCACCGAGCTTGGCGAAGGCGAAGGCGAGGTCAGCATCGTGGCCTGGCCAGGCTACATCGAACGTGGCGAGACGGCGGCCGAATTCGACTGGGTCACCGGGTTCGAGGAGGCGACCGGCTGCAAGGTCAACGTGAAGACCGCCAATACCTCCGACGAGATGGTCGCGCTGATGAACGAGGGCGGATTCGACCTCGTGACCGCGAGCGGCG
The DNA here is from genome assembly GCA_965369035.1 of uncultured Aliishimia sp. GTDB lineage: Bacteria > Pseudomonadota > Alphaproteobacteria > Rhodobacterales > Rhodobacteraceae > Aliishimia. The sequence goes on along the minus strand of CBDUPF010000124.1, from coordinate 9,508 downwards.
ACGCGTCGCTGCGGATGGTCGCCGGCAAGCGGGTGCAGGAGATCAACACCGACCTGATCCCCAGCTGGTCCGAGATCGACGACCGCCTCAAGGAAGCGCCGTGGCATTTCGTCGACGGCAAGCACTACGGCACGCCCTACATGTGGGGGCCGAACGTGCTGATGTACAACACGGAGATCTTCGGGGACAGCCCGCCGACCTCGTGGAACGTCGTCTTCGAGGAGCAGACGTTGCCGGACGGGGGGACGAATGCGGGCCGGGTGCAGGCCTATGACGGGCCCATCCACGTCGCCGATGCGGCGCTCTATCTCATGCACCACCAGCCGGAACTCGGCATCGCTTCGCCATACGAATTGAACCCCGACCAATACGCCGTGGCGCTCGACCTGCTGCGGCAGCAGCGCAAGCTGGTCAGCCGTTACTGGCACGATGCCTTCATCCAGATCGACGATTTCAAGAACGAAGGCATGGCTGCCTCCGGCTCCTGGCCGTTCCAGGTGAACCTGCTGCAGGGCGACGGGGAGCCGATTGCCAGCGTGGTTCCGGTGGAAGGCGCGACCGGCTGGGCCGACACGACGATGATGCATGTCGACGCGGAGCATCCGAACTGCGCCTACATGTGGATGGAGCACACGCTGAGTTCCAACCTGATGAGCGATCTTTCGGTCTGGTTCGGCGCCAACCCCGCCGTTCTCGCCGCATGTTCCGACGGCAGGGGGATGCAGACGCCCGAAGGCTGCACCAGGAACGGGCTCGACGATTTCGACAAGATCCACTTCTGGCAAACCCCGGTCACCAACTGCGCCAGCCAGGAGGAATGCGTGCCCTATTATCGCTGGGTCTCCGACTACATCGGCGTCATCGGCGGCCGCTGAGCCAACACTGGGCGCCCGTGCCGACCCCGGTGCGGGCGTCCATTTGCAGGGCAGACATGACTTCAGCAGTTCGCTTTCAGGCGGTTTCGCGCCATTTCGGAACGGTCAGGGCCGTGGACCGGGTCACGCTCGACGTGGCGTCGGGCGAGTTCTTCGCGATGCTCGGCCCGTCCGGATCCGGCAAGACGACCTGTCTGCGGCTGATCGCCGGGTTCGAGCAGCCCTCGGAGGGCGAAATCGAGATTTTCGGCCAACCCTCGTCGCGGATCCCGCCCTATCGCCGGCCCGTGAACACCGTCTTTCAGGACTATGCGCTGTTCCCGCATCTCAATGTCATCGACAACGTCGCCTACGGGTTGATGGTGGCCGGGCAGGGAAAGGCGGCGCGTCATCGCGCGGCGCGAGACGCGCTGGAGCTGGTGGCCCTGCCCGATTTCGCCGACCGCAAACCCTCGCAGCTTTCGGGCGGGCAGCGTCAGCGCGTGGCATTGGCCCGTGCGCTGGTGAACAAGCCCAAGGTCCTGCTGCTCGACGAACCGCTGGGCGCGCTCGACCTGAAACTGCGCGAGCAGATGCAGGTCGAGCTGAAAAGCCTGCAACGCAAGCTGGGCATCACCTTCGTCTTCGTGACCCATGATCAGGGCGAGGCGCTGTCGATGGCCGACCGGATCGCCGTCTTCGACCACGGGCGCATCCAGCAGGTCGGAACGCCGGGCGACGTCTACGACCGGCCCGAGACGCCTTTCGTGGCGGATTTCGTCGGCTCCTCCAACGTCCTGCCGCCGGACCTGACCGAGCGGATTGCGGGCCGGCGCCACCCGGCCAGCCTGCGCCCCGAAGCGATCCGCATCACCGATGGCGTCCGCCACCGGGCGCGGGTGACCGGCCAGGCCTTCCTTGGTGCCAGCACGCGGCTGACCCTCGACTTCGAAGGGCAGCAGATTTCCGCGCTCCTGCCCAAGGGCGCGGAGGTGCCGGAAACCGGAAAGACGGTCGGCCTCGACTGGCACCCGTCCGCGCTGCACGTGATGGACAACAGCCATGACTGAGACCGCGACGGCCGGTCTCCGGGGCAAGGCGTCGGACCTCCTCTGGGCTCGTCCGCGCATTCTTCTGCTCCTGCTGATCCTGCCGCCGGTGCTGTGGCTGGGGGTCATCTACCTCGGCTCGCTCTTTGCGCTTCTGGCGCAGAGCTTCTTCTCGATCGACCCGTTTTCGGGGCTCGTCCGCTACGAGTTCACGCTCCGGACCTACGCCGAACTGTTCCGACCGTCGAACTTCGACATCATCCTGCGCACGGTGGCCATGGCCGCGTCGGTCACCATCGCCGCCGCGATCATCGGGTTTCCCGTGGCCTACTACGCCGCCCGCTATGCCCGCGGTCGCTGGAAGGCTCTGTTCTACCTGGGCGTCATGTTGCCGCTCTGGTCGAGTTACCTGGTCAAGGTCTATTCCTGGAAGCTGATCCTGGCAAAAGAGGGCATTCTCGGCTGGCTCTTCGACACGCTGCACCTCACCTGGCTGCTGGAGGCATATCTGTCCCTGCCGGTGCTAGGCGGCAACTCCCTCTCGGTCAGCTGGACCGGCACGTTCCTCGTTTTCCTCTACGTCTGGCTGCCGTTCATGATCCTGCCCATCCAGGCCGCGCTGGAGCGGGTGCCGCCCGCGCTGCTGGAGGCGAGCGGAGACCTGGGCGCACGGCCCGGCCAGACCTTCCGACACGTGATCCTGCCGCTGGCCATGCCCGGCGTCGTCGCGGGCTCGATCTTCACCTTCTCGCTGACGCTGGGCGACTACATCATTCCGCAGATCGTCGGAACCTCGGCGCGGATGATCGGACAGGCGGTCTACCAGTTCCAGGGCACGGCCGGAAACATCCCGCTGGCTGCCGCCTTTGCCGTGGTGCCGATTCTGATCATGGGCGTTTACCTTTACTTCGCCCGGCGCATGGGGGCCTTCGATGCACTCTGACCGCGCGCCTCTCGGACTGAAGATCGCCGCCATCGGCGGGCTCCTGTTCATGCACCTGCCGATCCTGCTGATCTTCGTCTATGCCTTCACGACCGAGGACAAGAGCTACCAATGGCCACCGCCGGGCTTCACGCTGAAATGGTTCGGCGTGACATGGTCGCGGCCCGACGTCTGGGAGGCGCTGTCGCTCTCGCTCCGCGTTGCCGCGATATCCACGCTCATCGCGCTGGTGCTGGGCACGCTCTGTGCGGCGGCCGTGGCGCGCACGCGGTTCTTCGGGCGGGAGGTGATCTCGCTGCTGGTGATCCTGCCCATCGCGCTGCCGGGGATCATCACGGGCATCTCTCTGCGCTCGGCCTTCAACCTCGCCGACATCCCTTTCAGCTTCTGGACCATCGTGCTGGGTCACGCGACCTTCTGCATCGTGGTGGTCTACAACAACGCCGTGGCCCGCTTCCGGCGCACCAGCGGCAGCCTGATCGAGGCGTCGATGGACCTCGGCGCCAATGCCTTCCAGACGTTCCGCTTCGTCATCCTGCCCAATATCGCGACGGCACTTCTGGCGGGCGGAATGCTGGCATTCGCGCTGTCGTTCGACGAGGTGATCGTCACCACCTTCACCGCCGGTCAGCAGCAGACGCTGCCGATCTGGATGCTCGAAGAACTCGTCCGTCCCCGACAGCGGCCGGTCACCAACGTGGTGGCCATGGTCGTCGTGCTGGTGACGTTCCTGCCGATCCTCGGCGCCTATTACCTGACCCGCGGCACCGACACCGTTGCCGGGCAGGGCAAGTGAACCACGGGAGGTTACACAGAATGGATACCAACATGCTCATCGGTGGCAGCTTCGAGGCCGGGACCGAGAAGGAAGAGACCGTCCTGAACCCTCGGACCGGCGAGACCATCGTGAAGGTCCCCGAGGCCGATCCGGGCCAGATCGACCGCGCCGTGGCCGCGGCGCGCGCCGCATTCGGGACGTGGTCGCGGACGACACCCGGAGAACGGTCGGCCCTGCTCCTGAAGATCGCGGATGCGGTCGAATCCCGGCTCGAGGATCTTGCCGCGCTGGAGGCGCTCAACTGCGGCAAGCCGATCAACGAGGTGCGCAACGAGGAGATCCCCGCCGTCGCCGACTGCTTCCGCTTCTTCGCGGGCGCGGTGCGCAACATGCACGGTCCCATCGCGGGCACCTACCTCGCCGGGCACACCAGCATGATCCGGCGTGATCCGATCGGCGTCGTTGCCTCCATCGCACCCTGGAACTATCCGATCATGATGATGGCGTGGAAGCTCGCGCCAGCCCTCGCGGGTGGCAATACCGTCGTGATGAAACCCTCCGAACAGACCCCCCTCACGGCGCTCGCCTTTGCCGGGATCCTGTCGGACATCCTGCCCGAGGGCGTCGTGAACGTCATCGTGGGGCAAGGCGGGTCGGTCGGCAACACGCTGATAAACCACGACGGGGTCGACATGATCTCCATCACCGGCGACGTGGCCACGGGCAAGAAGGTGCTGCAGGCCGCGTCGAAGACCGTCAAGCGCACGCACCTGGAACTGGGCGGCAAGGCGCCGGTCATCGTCTTCGACGACGCCGACCTCGGTTCCGTCGTGGAGGGGCTGAAGGCCTTTGGGTACTACAATGCCGGGCAGGACTGCACGGCGGCCTGCCGGATCTATGCGGAGGCCGGCATCTACGACAAGCTCGTGGCCGACCTCACCGCCGCCGCGGCCAGCATCGTGTTCGACAACTCCGACGACACGCTGAACGAGATCCCGCCGCTCATCTCTCCGCGTCAGCGCGACCGGGTGGCCAGCTTCGTGCAGCGTGCCTCCGAACTCAACCATATCGAGATCACGACGGGCGGTGCCCCGCATGACGGACCCGGGTTCTACTATGCGCCAACGGTGGTCGCCGGTGCCCTGCAGAAAGACGAGATCGTGCAGCGCGAGGTGTTCGGACCCGTGGTCTCGATCACCCGGTTCACCGCCGACGATCCGGTCGTCGACTGGGCCAACGACAGCCAGTATGGCCTCGCCTCCTCCGTCTGGAGCGGCAGCATCGGCCGGGCCATGGAGACCGCATCCGCGCTGCAATACGGGTGCACATGGATCAACACGCATTTCATGCTGACAAACGAGATGCCGCATGGCGGGTTGAAGCAGTCGGGCTATGGCAAGGACATGTCGATGTATGCGCTGGAGGATTACACGGCCGTGCGTCACATCATGATCGCCCACTAGATCGACCGTGCGAAAAACCTCGCAGCCCGGTGCACTGTCATCGGGCTGCATGCTCCGTCCAAACGCCTACCACCCAGAGTTGTTGACGGCACCCCGTGGCAGGGTACTCTGGCCATATCGGGAACGTTGCCGGCTCCGCTGTCAAACTCTCGACAACGGATTCTGTCGATCGGGAGGCAGACATGGCCGGCGAAACGCTCACGGAAAAGCAGCGGATCTTCCTCCAGCGTTATCTGAAATCCGGGCTCTTCTCGGGCAGTCACAACAAGAAGGTAACCGGGGACTACGAGAAATACGTGCAGGTTGAGGCGGAGTTCAAGGCCGTGATCCTGGAGCTTCCGTCAGCAGACCCGCGGGTCAAGACGGTCGCTGCCAAATCCGGGCCGGCGATGTCGCAGAAAAACAGCGGCAAGTTCACCGAAGCCGCGCAACTGCTTGCTCCCGTCATCAGGGAGGCGAAGGAGCTCAAGCAGACGATCATCGCGGAATACGGAACGGCGGTCGACGTCTACCGGCGCGCAATCGACGGCCTGCCGCTGAGGGATGCGCCTGTCGTGGCGATCACCGACCGGGCCGCCGGTCTGCTCGACGTCGGCGCCGTGGGCGAGATGGGCGGGGCCAGGCAGACGCTGGTCGCTCTGAAAGCAGGGGCCGAGGATCTCAAGCGCGACATCGCCGAACAGAAGACAGACGCCCTGCGCGACCTGGGCAAGCTGACCGACCCGGCCGGCGCCTCCACCCACGAGAAGGCGGAAATGAAGGCCCGCCGCGACGCCGTCAACCAGGCCATGGACGACGATTATCCGGAGGTCGCGAGTTTCGCGACGGCGCGCAAGGAGATGGCCGCGCTGCAAAAGCTGATCCGCACCGCGGAACAGTTGGCCAAGCTCCCCGCAGGCACGGCCGAAAGCGCACGGAGCGCGTTCGAGGGGTTCGACACGATCCTCGGGGACCTGGAAATCACGCCGCAGGTCGTCACCGACGCGGTCGATCAGCGCGCGCAGGCGGAGAACGACTACCTCACCGCCGACGATGCCCTGCGGCAGGCTCAGGCCCTGCCCGAGGGCACGGAGCAGGAGCAGCAACAGAAGGCCCAGGCGATAAACCAGGCGCAGGGCCAGATTCAGACCGCCCGACAACAGCTCCAGCAGGTCACGCAGCGCTCGAACGCGATCATCGGCAAACAGAAGCTGACCGAGGCGGTGACCTTCGGGGCGCTGTCCCCCGATGCCGGGCGGCCGCTGTCGGAGAACGCGTCGAAGAAGATCATCGACGCCTATGCCAAACACCCCGACATCGCGGACACGGCGCTGGACCTCGCGAAACGGTCGAAGAACCCCGATCTGCTGGCGAACGCGCTGCCGGACCTGTGCCAGCGCAATGACAACAACATGGGGTTCGTGTCACCGGGAGCCGCGCGTGACTACACGAATGCGCTGCTCAAGCAGGGCGACCACCTGGGCGGCAGCTATTTCGACGACATGAAGGGCTTTCTCGATCGTGGCGGACACTACGAGCCGAGCCCGGTCGGCCAGGGCACGGGCGACGTCAAGACCGACACCGCCAATCGCACCAGGGCGCTGGCCGGAAGCATGCTCGACAGCAATGGCGAGCTGACGCTCGACTCCGAGACCAGCAAGCACATGGTGGAGCACCTGCGCTTCGGATTCGATTGCGTGCTGAATCCCACGCCAGTGCTGACAGACCACATCACGCATACCTTCGAGCAATTGAAGGTGGGCGACCGGGCCACCGAGGCCGAGTCCCTGATCGCCTGGACCAGCGCGCCGATCCTGAAGCCCGCCACGACGCTTGTGGCGCAGGCGGTGGGCAAGGGCCCGGACGAGCCGGTCACCGACGAAGACACCAAGATCGCGATCCTCAAGGGGCTGCTGACGCCGATGGACCAGGGCCCGGTCGGATCCTGCTTTACCACCGCGCCGGCCCGCCGGTTCCGCGAGGAGAACCCGATCGGCGTGCTGACCGGGCTGACGGAGGTGGCGACGCAGGGCGCCTTTACTTGCGCCACGGGGCTCAGGGTGCCCGCCGTCTCCAACCCCGCGCCGGGCGAGGATCCGATCCTGCGGAGTTGGGAGTACAGCGTCGCATCCGCGGCCGCGACACTGCAGGGCTCGGACGAGCGCAACATCCTCGCCGCCAACCTGGTTCAGCCGGACGGTCTGGGGAAACTGGTCGACATCCTGGTGCCCGATGGCGACCCGGTCAAATCCCTGAACGTGTCCCAGTCGATCCAGGTCGAATTGCGCGACGCCTTCACCTTTCAGTACAATCCGCAGGTGGCGATGAGCACGCCCTCGACCGACGGGTCGTCGACCAGCGGCCGTTACCAGATCGTCGAGACCGATGAATTCGGGGCGCCGACCGGCGATCCGATCAGCACGCCGGACAAGTTTGTCGAGGTAATGACCGGCCGGATGCTGAAGAAACTCTCCGTCGATCCGACCTCGCCGGAGGGCATCGCCATTGCCGACCACCTCAGGAACGAGATGATCGAGGAGGTCGTCCCCACCGACGGCAAGCCGCCCTACAAGCGGATCAAGGGGACGAACGACTACAAGCCGTGGGAACTCAACAGCGGCGGTTGGGGGCTTGGTCCCACCAAGGCGCTCGAAGGCCCCAGCGTGCGCACCGATCCGATGGTCCCGTTGCATGTGCCGCCACCCGACGAACTGGATATCGAGACCCGGTCGAAGCAGGTTCTGGTCGGCGTGCTGAGCACGATTCAGACCGCCCCGGACAAGGAGTACCTCACCATCGACAGCCGGGGGCACCACGAATTCAACGCCCTGCCCAAGGATCCGTCGATGACCGCGCTGGTCGGCTCAAACGCGACGGAGACGGAGAACAAGGTCAACGCGTTCATCCAGAAAGGCCGGGACGTCGCCAACCAGGAGATCCCGGGAGACCGGGCGGCCTGGTTCTTCGACCGGCAGGTGCAGGAGTGGATCGACCGCGCGACGGACCCCACGACCAAACAGGAGTTCAGCGACCTGGCTGACCAGAAGCGACCCAAGGGTTCGGAAAAGCTGACCCCCGCCCAGCTCAACGCGCGCATACTGGAGGTCAACCACGTGATCATGGACAAGATGGCCGAGGCCGCGGCGCCGACGCCCGGGGACGTGGAGACGTACAAGAAGGACTACCGCGAGTTTGCCGAACGGCAGGCGCAGAAGATGCTGCTGACCGACCTCGCACCGCCGCAGGTCACCATCGCCGACAGCAACTGGGGCGACGGCGGGGACCACACCTATTTCGTGATGATGGTCGACCCGCTCGATGGCAAGATGAAGATGTGGCAGCGCACCGACCCCCCGGGCGATCTCGCGCTGCTCGACAAGACATGGGTGGACAACCAATGGCATATCACCCGCTAACACCGCAGCGATCCAAGGAAGCGTGACACATGGCCGACGACCTCCCGAACATCACACTGGGTTACAACGACGCCGGGTCGGCCGTGGTTTTCGTGGAGCTGACCGAGACTCCGACCGCGGAGGAGCTGATCGGGCTCGCGCCCTCGCTGTGCCAGCCGGGCAATGCCACGCTCTGCGCGCAGGCGGTCAACCATCTGGCGCATGACCAGACCTTCACGGTGATCGAGGAGCCTGACCGCTTCGCGGACTGGTACCGCAAGCGCCTCGAGGCGGAGAGCCCCGACGACGCGTGGAAGGAAGGCGGCTTCCAGCTCCGGAACTTCGCGATGCCGGATCTTTCCAGCATTGCGCCACCGGAGATCACGGGCAACACGCTGGTGTTCTTCGCGGTGAACCGCCAGATCGGCGCGCCCTACCGGGTGACGGTCGAACTCGATGCGCCGGACAGTCCGGACTATGCGCCGATGACCGCGGGCGGCGACTGACGGTCGGCCCGCGCGTCAACCGTCCACCCTGTCCGCATCCGACGGCCGGAACGAAGTGCGGTTGAACGATCGTGTCGCGCTGTCTATGCCATTCGGTGCCGCAACCTCGGGGAGCCACGAATGGCAAAAGCGAAGAACATCCTGTTCATCATGTTCGATCAGCTTCGGTGGGACTACCTGAGCTGCTACGGCCACCCGCATCTTCACACGCCGAACATCGACAGGCTCGCTTCCCGTGGGGTGCGGTTCACGCGCGCCTACATCCAGTCGCCGCTCTGCGGTCCGTCGCGCATGTCGACCTATACCGGGCGCTACGTCCACAGCCACGGGGCAAGCTGGAACCAGGTGCCGCTCAAGGTCGGGGAGCGGACGATGGGGGATTACCTCCGCGAGGCGGGCATGGAGTGCTGGCTGGTCGGCAAGACGCACATGGCCGCCGACGCGGAGGGCATGGCGCGGCTGGGGCTCGAGGCCGACAGCGTCATCGGCGCGCGCGTCTCCGAATGCGGGTTCGATATCTACGAGCGCGACGACGGGATGC
>CBDUPF010000123.1:0-10988 GCA_965369035.1 uncultured Aliishimia sp. | reverse complement strand
TCCTCCTCCCACACCATGGGGCCGATGGTCGCCGCCGCGCGGTTCCTCGACATGATGCGCGCCTCGCCCTTTCACTTCGGCGGGCTGCGCGGGTCGCTTCATGGCTCGCTCGCCTTCACCGGCGTGGGCCACGCGACCGACCGCGCCACGATCCTCGGGCTGATGGGCTTCACGCCGGAAAGTTACGACCGGGAAAAGGCAGACGCGGCGCTGGCCAAGCTGAAGGAGACACGGCGCATCACGGTGGACGGTCTGCCGGATCTCGCCTTCGATCCCGACACGGACCTCGTCTTCGACTACGACCGCGCGCTGCCGGCCCATGCCAACGGCATGATCCTGATGGCGACCGACGCACAGGGCGACGTGACACTGCAACAGGTGTTCTACTCCATCGGCGGCGGCTTCGTGATGACCGAAGAGGAACTGGCCGCGGGCAAGGACACCGACGAGGGCGCGCCGGTGCCCTTTCCGTTCAAGACCGCTGCCGAGATGCTGGAGATGGCCCGCGCCTCCGGCAAGACCATCGCCGACATGAAACGCGCCAACGAACACGCGCGCGGGACGCCCGAAAGCCTGAGATCCGGCACCGCGCGGATCTGGCAGGTGATGAACGACTGCATCGACCGGGGGCTCACCACCGACGGAACCCTGCCCGGCGGGCTGAGCGTGAAACGACGGGCCAAGCGAATCCACGACATGCTTCTGGAGGAGCGGGGCCGGAACCTGACTCCGCCGCACACGATCAACGACTGGATGAGCGTCTATGCCATGGCTGTGAACGAGGAGAACGCCGCCGGGGGTCAGGTCGTGACCGCGCCTACCAACGGGGCTGCAGGCGTTCTGCCGGCCACGCTGCGCTACTATCTCGACCATGTGCCGGGCGCGTCGGAGCGCCACGTGGAGGATTTTCTGCTGACCGCCGCGGCAATCGGGGGGCTGGTGAAGTACAACGCCTCCATCTCCGGTGCCGAAGCGGGTTGCCAGGCGGAGGTGGGCAGTGCCGCGGCGATGGCGGCGGCCGGGCTTTGCGCCGTGATGGGTGGCACGCCGGAGCAGATCGAGAACGCCGCCGAGATCGCGCTGGAGCATCACCTCGGCATGACCTGCGACCCGGTGAAGGGGCTGGTGCAGGTGCCCTGCATCGAACGCAACGGGCTGGGCGCGATCAAAGCTGTCTCCGCCGCCTCACTGGCGCTGCGTGGCGACGGTACTCACCTGGTCCCGCTCGACGCCTGTATCGAGACCATGCGGCAGACCGGGGTCGACATGTCCGAGAAATACAAGGAAACCTCGCTGGGCGGGCTGGCAGTCAACGTGCCGAACTGCTGAATTGCCGGACAGTTGCACCGATCGTTTGCGGTCGATCTGCCGCGGGCGATTGTGAACGCCCAAAACTCGCCTTATCCTAGAATCGATGGCTCAGGATCGTCCCGTTCTCGGCATCCTTCTGATGCTCGGATTCTGCGTCGTGGCCCCGATGGGGGACGCGGTGGCAAAACTGCTGGGCGAACGCCTGCCCCTTGGCGAAATCCTTTTCGTGCGCTTTGCGATACAGGCCATCGTGCTGATCCCGCTCGTGTGGCTGACCCGCCGGGCGTGGCGGATGCGCGGGCGCATCCTGGGTCTGACCTTCCTGCGGACGGTGCTGCACATTCTCGGGATCGGCGCGATGTTCACTGCGCTGCAGTACCTGCCGCTGGCCGATGCCATCGCCATCGCCTTCGTCATGCCCTTCATCATGCTGCTTCTGGGCAAGTTCATCCTGGGCGAGGAAGTGGGGACGCGACGGCTCGCGGCCTGCATCGTCGGGTTCATCGGAACCCTGCTGGTGATCCAGCCCTCCTTTGCCGAGGTCGGCTGGCCCGCGCTCTTGCCGGTCATCGTGGCGGTGAACTTCGCCGTCTTCATGCTGGTCACGCGTCAGATCGCCAAGGAGACGGACCCGGTGGGGCTTCAGGCCGTTTCGGGCGTGATGGCTGTCATCCTGATGACGCCGCTGCTGCTGTGGGCGCGGGGATCGGGCATCGACGTTCTGGAAGTGGTGCGTCCGGACGGGTACGAGACGTTCCTGCTGCTCGCCATCGGACTTCTCGGCACCGGGGCGCATCTGCTGATGACCTGGTCGTTGCGGTATGCACCATCCGCCACGCTGGCACCGATGCAATATCTCGAGATTCCCGTGGCGACGCTCGTCGGCTGGATCATCTTCCGCGACCTGCCCAACATGCTGGCCAGCATCGGGATCATGGTCACAATCGGCGCCGGCCTTTACATCGTGCTCAGGGAGCGGGCCACCGCGCGTGCGCTTGCCCGGGACGAAGTAGCGCCCGCGTGACCGCCCCCAGGCGTGCACGCGGCAGCAGCAGGATCATTCCCGGCCCCCCCATCTCCAGAACCATGCGTCCTCCGTTCGCCCGGTTGGATGTCCCGATCCGCGCGCCCGGCGCCATGGCCAGCCCGTCGATAGGCCAGCGGAGCCCGATGCTTTTGCCCTGCGCGGGCTGAAGCGGAAACAGCGAGACCGTATCTCCCTCCGTCATCTCCAGTTCCAGCCTGGGCGGGCAATGGAGGATCACCTCGCGCTCGGCCAGCAGAACGCAGGGCCGGTGGGCAAAGCGCAGAAGGCCGTGAAGCACCGCCAGTTCATGGTCGATCCGCGCCCCGGTGAATCCCACCGCCAGCACCAGCGGCGCGTCGATCCGCATCAGCGCCTTCTCGAAATCCGTGCTCTCCTGCTCGGCCACGTGGTGCAGCGTACCGGACTCCAGACGCGCGCGGGTCGCCGCATCCAGGCTGTCGAAATCCCCGATCACCGCTTTGGGCACCTGCCCCGCCGCGAGCGCGAGCGCGGCGCCACCGTCCGCTGCAACCACCGGTCGCGCCAACGCCAGGGCCGTCTCCAGGTCGTCCCGGCTTGCAGCCCCGCCGCCTACCAGCGTGACGGGCCCGGATGAAGAAAAAACGGGGCGAATCATGGCATCTTAATGGCTTGTTGGGGAAAAGGTCACAATTTGGCCTCGAAAACACGCTTTGCATGGCACAGATTCGGGCCGGTTTCGGCCTGCATGATATGGTAAACAGCGCTCCGCAATCTTGGAGAGGACGAGCATCCGATGAAGAGTGACAAGAAGGTTCTCACAGTCTCATACGGCGCTTTTTCCTGTACGCTCGAAGGCTTCGAAGACAGTATTGGCACACTTAAGGCCATCGCGGAATATTTCTGCGAACTGGCAGCGAAGGATCGCGACTTCGGTGCCCAAAGGTTGCATCCGGACGCGGACATGCTCTCGCGGGTGGCACAAGGCGAAACCGCCGATCCCGTCGAAACACACATCGACGATTCGGGCGTTTATCTTCGCGCGAGCGAGGCACCGGCGCGTTCGGAGGCCGATGGTGCACAGGCCGCACAGGCGCACGAGCTGTCCCACCCCGCCCTGCACGGCGGCTCCGACTCGATCACACCAGACGCGGCCACAAGCGTGAACCATGCCATGCGCTCGATCGAGAGGTCGCACTCTGCGGCGACGGCCGAAGATCCGTTCGGGACTCCCGTCGAGGAGTTTGCCGGCGACGATTTCGATGATGCGCCATTGCGGGATGACCGGTCTGCCGGTTTCCATGCGGACCGAAAACAGGACACCGAGGGCGATTTTGGTGCCGCGGAAGACGTATCGGACGCGCCGGAAGCGGAGTCCCTCGCCGACAAGTTGCAACGCATCCGCGCCGTGGTGTCGCAATCCGATGACCCGGCGGCCGAGTATTGCGGGGACGAGCACGCCGAAGCGATCGTTGACGACGCGGGCGCGGCCCGGATCGACGAAATCGACCAGTTCTTTGGCTCCGATTCGACTGCCGGGGCAAAGGAGTTCGAAGACCTGATGGAGGAACCGGGAGATCCCGGCGACCTCGACGACAGTTTCGCGCGGATCTTCGAGGGCGTCGATGATCCCGGTGTGGCCGAGGAAGAGGACGCCCGCGACGCTTCCGATGCGGGACTCGATGATGACGCATACGATGCAGCCGCGGTCCTGACGGGAAGGGACGCCGACGAGACGGCAAGGGAAGCCACTGTCGACCCGTCTCAGGGACCGGCGGCGCGCGCCCTCTCGGCCGAGGGCGACCGCTCCGATCCAAAAGCGTCGGGCGACGGAGCCTCCGGCGACGCCGAGGCCGACGCGGATGGCTACGAGGATGAACTCGACCGTCTGATGGCCGACGCCGACAGCCACATGGGCGAACCCGAAAGCTCCAGCCGCCGGGACGCTTTCGACCGTCTGCGCGGTGTCGTCGCGGCGACCATGGCCGACGACCAGCTGAATGGGGGGGAAGACGCGGCCGAAGATCCGTATCGCACCGACCTTGCCGCCGCGGTCACGCCGCGCAGGCCCGTGGCCACCGGACGAGCCGAACGCCCGAGGGACCAGCGCCCGGCGCCGCTGACGCTGGTGGCCGAACAGCGCGTCGACCTGCCATCGACCAGCTCGGGCCCGGTCCGTCCGCGGCGCGTGGCCAGCGACGCCCTGGCCGAAGACAGCGAGGATGATGGCGGGTTTGCAGATTACGCCAAGGCGCACGGCGCGCATGACCTCCCGGACCTGCTGGAGGCCGCCGCGGCCTATCTCAGCTTCGTCGAGGACCGCGAACAGTTCACGCGCCCGCAACTGATGGCCAAGGTCCGGCAAATCGATCCCGACAGGTTCAGCCGGGAAGAAACCCTGCACCAGTTCGGTATCCTGTTGCGCGTGGGCAAGATCGAAAAGATCGGCGGCGGGCGATTCACCGTCTCCGACGACATCGGTTTCCGCCCGGAAGGCGACCGCGAGGCGGGCTAGTCCCGCCCGTCCGGGTCCGGCTGTCCGATGCCGCGGAACAGGCGCCGGAACGGCAGCGCCCAGATGATGCCCAGTCCGACATAGATCGCGAGTTCCACCCAGATCGGCGGCCGGTCGAACCAGCCCACCACCGTCACCGCCGCCACGATGTAGAGCGGCACGCCCAGCACGAGCACGAGCAGGGACAGCCGCTTTCTGGTTCTGTAGCGCATGATTCCTCGCTGCCTCAATCCGCGAACGGGTCGCGCACCAGGATGGTGTCCTCCCGTTCCGGTGAGGTGGAAAGTAGTGCGACCGGGCAGTCGATCAATTCCTCGACCCGGCGCACGTACTTGATCGCATTGGCGGGCAGGTCGGCCCAACTGCGCGCGCCGTCGGTGCTTTCCGACCAGCCGGGCATCTCCTCGTAGACCGGGACGCAACGGGCCTGCGCCTCGGTCGCGGTGGGAAGGTAATCGAGCCGTTCGCCATTCAGGTCGTAGCCCACGCATATCTTCAGCACCTTGAACCCGTCGAGCACATCGAGCTTGGTCAGCGCGATGCCGTTGACGCCGCTCGTCGCACAGGTCTGCCGCACGAGGCAGGCATCGAACCAGCCGCAGCGCCGCTTGCGCCCGGTGGTCGTGCCGAATTCGTGGCCTCGCTCGCCCAGGCGCTGGCCGTCGGCGTCCTCCAGCTCCGTTGGGAACGGGCCCTCGCCGACACGCGTGGTGTAGGCCTTGACGATGCCCAGCACGAAGTCGATGCCGCCGGGCCCGATGCCGGTGCCGGTCGCGGCCTGTCCCGCGATCACGTTGGACGAGGTGACGAACGGATAGGTGCCGAAATCGATGTCGAGCAACGCACCCTGGGCCCCTTCGAACAGGATCCGCTTGCCCGCCTTGCGTGCCTCGCTCATCACCTTCCAGACCGGGGCCGCGTATTGCAGGATCTCGGAGGCCACGTCCTCCAGGCGCGCGACCAGATCGGCCCTGTCCACCGGGTCGAGCCCCAGCCCGCGCCGCAGCGCATCGTGATGGGCCAGCAACCGGTCGACACGCGATTCGAGAGTTGCCCGGTCGGCCAGATCGGCCACACGGATCACCCGCCGGCCCACCTTGTCCTCGTAGGCCGGCCCGATGCCGCGCCCCGTCGTGCCGATCTTGGCCCCCTTGGCCGCCGCCTCCTCCCGCGCCCGGTCCAGTTCGCCGTGGATCGGCAGGATCAGCGGCGTGTTCTCCGCGATCATCAGCGTCTCGGGCGTGATCTCCACGCCCTGCGCGCGGATCCCTTCGATCTCGGAGATCAGGTGCCACGGGTCGAGCACGACACCGTTGCCGATAATCGAGAGCTTGCCACCGCGCACCACGCCCGACGGCAGCGCGTGCAGCTTGTAGACCGTCCCGTCGACCACCAAAGTATGGCCCGCGTTGTGGCCGCCCTGGAACCGCGCGATCACGTCGGCCCTCTCGCTCAGCCAGTCGACGATCTTGCCCTTGCCCTCGTCGCCCCATTGCGCGCCGACAACCACCACATTGGCCATGCACTGTCCTTCCGCCTGGCGTGAGAAACCCGCGCCCGTATAACGACCCCGCCGCCCTTGCGAAACCTTCAATTTCAAAGGGTGGACTTGCGCCGCGGAATGGGCCACGTAGCCGGCGCACGAGACGGAGATTGATCGATGGGCTTCATCCTGCGCTGGCTTTTCGCCTTCCTGCTGCTCGCAGCCACCTACAACCCGACGGAGTACAACTATGCCCGGTGGGTCAGCGACTATGGCGGACAGAACCTGTCGATCGCCATACTGGTCGGCCTTGTGCTGCTGGTGGGCTACATCATCTACATGCGCGCGACGCTGCGATCGATCGGCGCGGTCGGCATGGCGCTGGTGCTGGGGCTGGTGGGGGCGCTGATCTGGGTGATGTACGATTTCGGTCTGGTGGACCTGCAGAATCCCACGCTGAACACCTGGATCGCGCTAGTCGCGCTGGCGACCGTTCTGGGTATCGGGCTGAGCTGGAGCCATGTTCGCCGGCATCTGAGCGGGCAGGCCGACATGGACGACGTCGACGAATAGCCCGTCAGGCCCCGGTCCCGCCCGGCAGCCTCACGGGCGATCCGTGCGGGGTGGCAAGATAGGCCGCCTCCCACGCTGCCTTCTTCTCCGCCAACGCCTGCTGCCCGGCCACGCCCTGGTCCGCGAGCAGCGCCTCCAGCGTCTCCAGCCAGGCGGTGAAGTAATCGTCCCCGCCGTCGAGGTCGCGATCCAGACCGTGCGCCGCCAGGGTCGCCCCGAAACGCTCTGTCCAGTCTGGCCAGGCAAAGACCCCGGCCGCGTTCAGATGTACGGTCAGCGCAAACAGCTGCGCGTGCCACGGTGCTTCGAAAACCGGTTCGGACGTCATGCGCGCTCCAGGTAGCCTTGCCAGAGGTCCAGAACCACCTCGTCGCCGGGATGTTCGGGCGCTTCCCACAGCTCGGCGACAGCGAAGGCCACGGAATAGAGCGGCTCCGACCGTTCGCCCAACCCATGCGCATGGGCATCCGGAAGGACATGCGCGCCGTGGCAGCGGACGATGCGACCCTGGGCACCCGCGGCATAGGCCGGAAGGCGCGTGTGGCCGCCCGCGACAAAGCGGTTGGTCGGACGGCGCAGCGTGCGGACCCTGTCACCCGGCGCGAAGGCGGGGGCGTCCTCCACCGGACGATCCGTCGGGCTGCCCCTGGACAGGACCCTTGGCACCGCATCGGCTGGCAACGCGCGCTCGGCAAGACCGGATGGCCCCGCGGAACCGCCGGTCAGCTCTGCCGGAAGCAACACGCCTTGCGCGACGAGCAGGTCCGCGAGCCCCGCCAGCCATTTCTCGTAATAGGAAAACGCCGCGTAATCGTTCGGCCGCAGGTTCTCGCGCGCGCGGCGGGACATGTCGAGGTTCCACTGCCCCAACGCCCCGGAGGCCAGAGTCAACGCCAATGCGCGGGCATGCCAGTCCTCGTGGAACACCTCGCCTTCGGGCTCCGGCTGTACCCCGCCATCGCCGAACCGTCCGCCCATGTCGTGAATGCGCCTCATGGCCGCCTCGCGAGTCCGGTTCCGATCATCGCATCCCGCGTGACCAGTTCGGCCAGCGTGTCCTCATCCAGCCCCTCGCTCCCATCGGGCCGCATCGGCAGGACGAGATACCGGATCTCAGCCGTGGAATCCCACACGCGCACCGCCGTCTCCGCCGGCAGTTCCACACCGAATTCGGCCAGAACCTTACGCGGTTCGCGGACCGCACGCGCGCGGTAGGCGTCGGATTTGTACCACCCCGGCGGAATGCCCAGCAGCGGCCACGGGTAGCAGGAGCAGAGGGTGCAGACGACCATGTTGTGCACTTGCGGCGTGTTCTCCACCGCCACCACGTGTTCGCCCTGGCGGCCGTAGAATCCCATCTCCGACACCACGGCGGTCGCATCGTCCAGCAGGGCTGCGCGGAAGGCGGGGTCTGACCAGGCCCGCGCCACGACACGTGCACCGTTTCGGGGACCGATCCGATGCTCATAAGTCTCGATGATCGCGTCCAGCGCGGCCGGATCGACCAGGCCCTTGGCGGTCAGCACAGACTCCAGCGCCTTGACTCGCAGCGCCGGATCCGGAGGCAGCAGAGAATGCGGGTGATCGGGGTCGTCGGATGCGTCGTGGGGCATGTGCGGCAGCATGGCGGTGCAATTCGCCGCTGTCCAGCCGGTTCGCCCCTTGCCCCGCCCCGCAATCTTCCATAGATACCCCCCGAACTGCCCAAAGCTGCCCAAGGCCTTCATGGAAAACGTCGTCCTGATCATCCACCTTCTCCTCGCACTCGGCCTGATCGCCGTGGTGCTGATGCAGCGTTCCGAAGGGGGCGGGCTGGGGATCGGTGGCGGCGGCGGTGCGATGGCCGGGCGGGCTCCGTCGACGGCGCTGGCGAAGTTCACCTGGATCCTCGCGATCGCGTTCATCTGCACCTCGATCACGCTGACGATCCTGGCCGCACGCAACGCATCGGGCACATCCGTCATCGACCGTCTGGGCGTGACGCCGCCCGCGTCGCAAAGCGAAGAGCCCCTGACGCCGGCGCTGCCCGAGGGCGACAATCTGCTGCCGCCGGCACTGGGCGACGATGCACCGCTGGTGCCCAGCGCAGACTGACACCACACCTTGAGGTTAACTATTTCGTCGCAACAGGATGTTGCGCGAACCTTGCCACGCGGTCGCGAATCCGGATAGACTCAAATCCCGTGGTGCTGCGATCCTGCGCAGCGGGACGACCGGCTGGACCACAGGCTGCTGATCAGATCACGGGGGGCATTCGAGCAGGATGGCGCGCTATATCTTCATTACCGGTGGCGTTGTCTCGTCGCTGGGCAAGGGGCTCGCCTCGGCGGCGCTGGGTGCATTGCTTCAGGCGCGCGGTTTTTCGGTCCGCCTGCGCAAGCTCGATCCCTATCTGAACGTCGACCCCGGCACGATGTCGCCCTTCGAGCATGGCGAGGTCTTCGTGACCGACGACGGCGCGGAAACCGACCTCGACCTCGGCCATTACGAGCGATTCACAGGGGTGCCCGCGCGCAGGACGGATTCCGTCAGTTCGGGCCGCATCTACATGAACGTGCTGGAGAAGGAACGCCGCGGCGACTACCTCGGCAAGACGATCCAGGTCATTCCGCACGTTACCAACGAAATCAAGGACTTCATCGCCATAGGCGACGACGAGGTCGATTTCATGCTCTGCGAGATCGGCGGCACGGTGGGCGATATCGAGGGGCTGCCCTTCTTCGAGGCGATCCGCCAGTTCTCCCAGGACCAGCCTCGTGGTCAGTGCATCTTCATGCATCTCACGCTGCTGCCTTACATCAAGGCCAGCGGAGAGTTGAAAACCAAACCCACGCAGCATTCGGTCAAGGAACTCCGCTCCATCGGCATCGCGCCGGACATCCTCGTCTGCCGCTCCGAAGGCCCGATTCCGGACAAGGAACGGGCCAAGCTCGCGCTGTTCTGCAACGTCCGGCCGGAGGCGGTGATCGCGGCACAGGACCTTGGCACGATCTATGATGCGCCGCTCGCCTATCACCGCGAGGGACTGGACCAGGCGGTGCTGGACGCGTTCCAGATCAGCCCCGCGCCGAAACCCGACCTCACCAAGTGGGAAGACGTCAGCGACCGCATTCACAACGTGGACGGCGAGGTGCGCGTGGCGGTCGTCGGCAAGTACACGCAGCTTGAGGACGCCTACAAATCCATTGCCGAAGCGCTGACCCATGGCGGCATGGCCAACCGGGTCCGAGTCCAGGTCGAATGGGTCGATGCGGAAATCTTCGAGAGCGAGGACCCGGCGCCCTATCTCGAAGGCTATCATGCGATCCTCGTGCCCGGCGGTTTCGGAGAGCGCGGGACGGAAGGCAAGATCAAGGCCGCCCAATTCGCCCGCGAGCGGGGGGTGCCGTATCTGGGCATCTGTCTCGGCATGCAGATGGCGGTGATCGAGGCGGCGCGCAACAAGGCGGGGCTCGCGACCGCGGGGTCGGAGGAATTCGATCACGAAGCGGGACGCAGGCGGTTCGAACCGGTCGTCTACCACCTCAAGGAATGGGTGCAGGGCAATGCCAAGGTCGAACGCAAGGTGGGCGACGACAAGGGCGGGACCATGCGGCTGGGGTCCTATGATGCCGTACTGAAGGAAGGCTCGCGCGTGGCCGCGGTCTATGGCGCGACGACCATCGAGGAACGCCACCGGCACCGCTACGAGGTGGATATCAAGTACCGCAAGAAGCTGGAGGAAGCGGGGCTCTGCTTTTCCGGCATGTCACCGGACGCGCGCCTTCCGGAAATCGTCGAATGGACGGAGCATCCGTGGTTCATCGGCGTGCAGTTTCATCCGGAGTTGAAATCGAAACCCTTCGCGCCGCACCCGCTCTTCCGCGACTTCATCCGCGCGGCCAAGGAGAACTCGCGCCTGGTCTAGGCTGCGGCTGGCCCGAACCGGTATACCTCCCCCGGCCGCTCCTTGCTCGAACGCACTTTTTCTGCCGAAATGCGGGGCGCCCCGCCCGGTGCTCACCGGGAATGGTTTGGGATTGCGCGAAACCGTGGTAACTTCCTGCCCATGTGGCGCGCGCTTTTCCTCTCGCTTCTGCCGTTGCCCGTCTGGGCCTGCG
>CBDUPF010000122.1:0-11008 GCA_965369035.1 uncultured Aliishimia sp. | reverse complement strand
CGCGAGTGTCGTGGACTCCACATCCCGCAGGTCACCCGCCACGGCGAACTCCACCTGGTCCATCTTCAGGCCCTTGATGAGCGGCATGGCAAGATTGATCTCCAGCGCCGCGCGGCCGTCCGCCAGCGTCACGGGCCGACCGGCGCGGGTCATGACTTGCAACGGCTCCTGGTTCAGCAGCGACAGCGCGGCGGTGATCGTGCTTTCGGTGTCGAGCCGAACCACCGCCGGTGCGCCGCCCTTCACCGTGACGTCCGGAACGATGAAGGATGTCCCCGACACGTCGACGATCCCGCCTTGCGGTGCCTCCACCCCGCCGGCCTCGATCGCGACGACGAACCGGTCGCGCAGCAGCGAAGCCACGCCCTTGGCGCCGGTGACCGGCGGCATGGTCTTCATGAACCGCACGTCCGCGTTCTCGAACCCGAAGCTCAGGTGGATGTCCGGCCGCGGAACCACGTCGCGGGTGGTCTGAAGGCGCACCGCGAACTGCGCATCCCGGATCAACCCGCCCAGCAGATTGTTCTCCACCCAGGTGCGGGATTTGACCACAGCCCCCGGTGGCCAGAGCGCCAGCAGACGGTCGGGATCGAGCAGCCCCATGCGCCCGTTCAGCGCCGCCCGCCACCCGTCCGCCCCGGCCTCGAGCAGCCCGTCGAGCAGCATCGATCGGCCCTGGTCGATCACCCGCATCTGACCGATCTCCAGCCGGAACGGGTCGGGGGTCAGGCGGAAGTCCAGTTCGGCCCCTTCGAGGGCGCGCGGTTCGGGATAAAGGCCCGGCGGATCCAGTTCCAGCTCCGACAACCGGAATTGCCCGATCAGCTCGTCGAGCCGGCCGGTTTCGAGCCCCACCAGACGCGCACGACCCTCGAGCTGACCCTTGGCCCAGGCGCTGTCGACGGAAAGATGATCGAAGACCAGCTCGCTTTGCGCCGGGTCGAAGGTGAAATACACCTGCATGTTCCGGAACGGCACGGGCTGCGCCCCCGGCGTGGGTTGCAACGCGCCCTCTCCGATCTGGAACGTCGCGCTGACCTCGGCCAGCGCGCCGCCTTCCAGAACGCCACCGCGCAACGCACCGGAAATCGGCGCCCGCAACCCGCCCAGCCAGGCGAAAGCCGGGGTGAATGCCGCCACGTCGCTGGCGGGCACATCCGTCACCGCCACACCGAATTGCGCCTCCGACTCGCCGATCCGGCTGGTGTAGTTCGCCGCCATCGTCGCCGCCTGCGCGCCGCCACCCAGTATGGCGAGATCGGCCGAGAGGTTGAGCTCGCGCCGTTCCCGCCGCACCCGGAGCCGCGCGCCGTCGACGGTCCAGGCCCGGTCGGCCCGCGCGTCCTCCAGCCGCAACGTCACGGCATCGACATCGAGCTGGGTCAGCGCCGTCAAGACGGGCCACTGGAAGAGATCGTCCAACTGGTCGACCAGTTCGGGAAGGGTCGCCGCCTGTCGCCCGCCGGCCGTCGCGTCGTTCGAGGCCACAAGGCTCAACTGCCCGTCACGATCCCGGCGCAGCGTCGCGAAAATCCCCGACAGCGCGGCGGTTCGCGGCTGTACCAGCCCTTTCAGAAGCGGGCGCATCGCCAGCGTGGCCTGCAACTCAGACAGCGCCAGCAAGGGGCGGCCGTCGTCGGTCTCGAACGTCACGTTGCGCAGGCGCACCTTGGGGCGCCAGCCGTGATGCACCGTGATCTGCATCTCTCCGAAATCCACACGCATCCCGGGCGCATTGAGCGCGATGCGCGCCTCGATCCGGTCGCGCAGCCAGCCCGGCGCGGTCACCGGACGGTCGGTGAGCCACCACGTCGCGCCCGCCGTGGCCATGACCGCCAGCACCAACACGGACGCCAGCGCCACGACCAGCCGCCTGCGCCGCCGCGTCCCTTTGGTCTTGCTGCTGGCCTCCTGCTCCGGCATCCCTTTAATCTAGTGACAGCCGATCTAGAATGAAGCGGCACCGGGCACATCCCGGCGTCCATTTCAACTTCCGAAGGTTCCGACGATGACCGAAGTCCATGAAACTGCCCCCGATTTTACGCTGCCCGTGACCGGCGGTGGCACCGTCACGCTGTCCGAACTGCGTGGCGGGCCCGTGGTCCTGTTTTTCTATCCTCGCGATGATACCTCGGGTTGCACGAAGGAATCCATCGCGTTTTCAGGCCTCGCGGACGAGTTTACCGCGGCGGGATGCAGGGTGTTCGGCATCTCCAAGGACAGCATGGCGAGCCATGACAAGTTCGCCGCCAAGCATGGCCTGACGGTACCGCTGCTGTCCGACGAGAACGACGCGGTCTGCGAGGCCTATGGCGTGTGGAAGGAAAAGAAGATGTACGGCAAGACCTTCATGGGGATCGAACGGTCGACCTTCCTGATCGGCTCCGACGGCAAGATCGCACAGGCCTGGCGCAAGGTGAAGGTGCCGGGCCACGCCGAAGAGGTCCTGGCGGCGGTGCGCGCCCTGTGACCCCGACCCTGGCGGAGATGGCGGTCGAGGTGCTGACCTGCGCCGATGGCCGGGAGAAGACGGCCCTGTCGCACGCGCACGCAGCGCGCTGGCGGGAGGCGCGGGCGCAGGGCGAGGCGATCCCGGTCGGCACCGCGCAACCGCCCCTGCACCCCGCACGTCCCGACCGGCCGGAATTGCTCGACCCGCGCGAGGTTCCCCGCCGCCGACCGGGCTCGGAAAAGGGTCGCATCGCGCTTCTCCATGCCGTCGCACACATCGAACTCAACGCCGTCGACCTGCACTGGGACATCATCGCGCGGTTCGGGCATGTTCCCATGCCCATGGGCTTCTACGACGACTGGGTGAAAGCGGCCGACGAGGAATCGAAGCACTTCAACCTGATGTGCGACTGTCTGGAGGAGATGGGCAGCCACTACGGCGCCCTGCCCGCCCATGCCGGAATGTGGCGTGCGGCCGAGGACACGGCCCATGACCTGATGGGCCGCCTCGCCGTCGTGCCGATGGTGCTGGAGGCGCGCGGGCTCGACGTGACACCGGGCATGATCGACATTTTCCGCAAGGCCGGTGCCGAAAGCCCCGTTTCCGCGCTGGAGGTGATCTACGCCGAGGAGGTGCATCACGTGGCCTACGGATCGAAGTGGTTCCACTTCCTCTGCGGACGCGAAAACCGCGATCCGGTCGAGGTCTTTCACGCGCTGGTGCGGCAGTATTTCCACGGCCAGCTCAAGCCCCCGTTCAACGAGGAAAAGCGTGCGGAAGCGGGGATTCCTCCGGATTTCTACTGGCCGCTTGCGACGGGTGCGACAACCTGACCCTTCGCCCCCGTGTGGAAACGGGACGGCATGATTGCAACCAAACCATTGGTATCGGCGGTTTTTTGCCCAGATAAGCGCTTTCCTGCGACAGTTGCGCAAGAAAACCGTCTAAGGCTTGCCCGTTCCTTTACGGCCCAGTATGCACCTTTCCCAAGGTGCCCTTTTCGGTAGCGCCGGGGGTTGGGACGGGACGAAGGACTGGGGACTTGCGGACACGACTTGCTATCAGGACTCACGCGCTGCTCGAGCGCTACTTTCCCGAACGCAGGGTTTTTCTGAAATCCGACAAGGACACGCGGTTCATCCGGTTGAGACCGGCCACGCAGATTGCCGCCTTCTCGGGATGCGCGTTGCTGGTGTCCTGGGCAATCGTGGCCACGGCGATCATCCTGATGGATTCGATCGGTGCCGGAAACTTCCGCGAACAGGCCAAACGCGACCTTTACACATATCAGGATCGGCTCAACGACCTCTCCGGCCAACGCGACATGCGTGCGGCGGAGGCGCTGGCGGCGCAGGAGCGGTTCAACGCGGCGCTTGCCCAGATTTCGGTAATGCAGTCTCAGCTGCTGGAATCGGAGACACGCCGGCGCGAGTTGGAAACCGGGATCGAGGTGATTCAGGCGACCCTGCGCGAAACCATGCAGGAACGGCAGACGGCGCAGACCCGCGTGGCCGAACTGGAAGAGCGGCTGGAAGGCGGCGGAACGGCTGTCGCTTCGGCGGCCTCCGGCGCGGGCGCTCCGGTCGAGTTCCTGGCCACGGCGCTGGCGCGCACGTCGGCGGAACGCGACAAGGTGATCGCCGACGCGCAGGATGCACTACTGCGCGCCGACGACCTGGAATCGAAGATCGCGCTGATGGAGGATCAGAACGACCAGATCTTCCGCCAGCTCGAAGAGGCGATGACCGTCTCGGTCGAGCCACTCGACAAGATGTTCCGCAGCGCCGGCATGCCGACCGACCGCATCATCGAACAGGTACGGCGCGGGTATTCCGGACAGGGCGGCCCGCTCACGCCGCTCACCTTCTCCACCCGGGGCGAGGAACCCTCGCCCGACACGATGCGCGCGAACCGTCTGCTCAACCAGATGGACAAGCTGAACCTCTACCGGATCGCGGCCGAGAAAGCGCCTTTTGCCACGCCGGTGCAAAGCGCATTCCGCTTCACGTCGGGTTTCGGCCCGCGCCGCGACCCCAAGACCGGCGGGCGTCGTATTCACAAGGGCGTGGATTTCGCGTCCTCCACCGGGACTCCGATCTATGCCACCGCCGACGGTGTCGTCGTGCAGGCGGGGTGGCACGCAGGCTACGGTCGCCTGGTGCGCATCCAGCATGAATTCGGAATCGAGACGCGGTATGCCCACCTGTCCAAAATGCGTGTGAAAGTTGGACAAAGGGTCTCGCGCGGGGAACGGATCGGTGATATGGGGGCTTCCGGACGGGTGACAGGCGTACATCTGCACTATGAAGTGCGAGTCGGTGGCAAAGCTGTGAACCCCATGATTTACATCAAGGCAGCGAACGATGTTTTCTAAGAGCAAGATCAACGATCCCGGTCCCAAGGCCGCGGATACCGCGAAATCCGACACCTCCGACAAGACCGGTCAGGCTGCGACGGCACCTTCCGGCGATTTCAGGGCCAGCGCTCCGAAGGCGAAACCACCCGCCTCCGTCCTGTCGGCCGATCTTCACATCAACGGCAACGTCAAGACGACCGGCGACATCCAGGTCGAAGGCACCGTCGAGGGCGACATTCGTGCCCACCTTCTGACCATCGGCGAAAGCGCAACCATCAAGGGCGAAGTCATCGCCGATGACGTGGTGATCAACGGCCGTATCGTGGGCTGCGTGCGCGGGCTGAAGGTGCGACTGACATCCACTGCGCGGGTCGAGGGCGACATCATCCACAAGACCATCGCGATCGAGTCCGGCGCCCATTTCGAAGGCTCGGTGCAGCGCCAGGACGATCCGCTCTCCTCCGGCAACCCGGCAGGGGCGCGCCCGACCCCGGGCAAGTCGAGTTCCGCGCCCTCCCAATCCGCCGTGGCCAGCTCCGGCGCTACCGCGAAAAGCGAAGCGCGGTCTTCCTGACCCTTCGCAAGGCACGGTATCTGGAGTACCAATGCGCCGCAGGTCCTGCCTGCGGCGTTTTTTTTCGGCGTGGCGCTGCCGGCCGGGTAGCCGCCGGTTTGCCTGCGGGACGCCGATTGCCGAAGAGCGTCATCAAAGTTGCGGCGAGCCGCCCCGCCGGGCAATCGTGCAGCAGACCGCTGGCGATAGCAGCGCGACGTCAGGCCGATCCCCGCCAGCCCGCTGAAGACCGGCGTCGCACAGCCCGGAAATACACAACATGATGGCGGGCTCCGACTTCGCGTAGGTGGAGCCATCTACGCGCCTGACGCCTTCCCATGAGTCGAGATGCGCCAGTTCGGGGGTCGCGGACTCGACCTTGGCTGTGGTCTGCGTGTTCTCGATGGTGTCGCAGCTGTCGATCAGCACGGTACTACCCACCTGAACTGTGGTGTCCAAGGCCCTGACGGTAAATCGGTTTTCTTTGGTCAGGGCGTCGCCTTTGGCGTCCACGGCAGAACTCATCGCCATTGGCGAAAATGCTTCAGAAGGCGTTTCAAACGAACACGCCGAAAAAAAACACGCCCGCGCAATGTCAGCGGACGTGTATCGCAGTCATGCGACGGGTGGGCGAGTTCGCTCTGGCAGCTACTCGGTCACGCTCACAGTCGTCATCACATCGGGACGGCCGGTCACGGCGCCGGTTTGCGAATGGCCGCGCTTGATCGCATCGACCACTTCCATGCCGTCCGTCACGCGCCCCACGACCGTGTACTGGCCGTTGAGGAAATGCCCGTCCGCGAACATGATGAAGAACTGCGAATTGGCCGAATCCGGGTCGTTCGATCGGGCCATTCCGACGACACCGCGGTCGAAGGGCACGTCGGAGAATTCCTGCTCCAGGTCCGGCAGATCCGACCCACCGGTGCCGGCCATGCGCATGTCCATGCCCAGCTTGCCGTTCTGAACGTCGCCGGTCTGCGCCATGAAGCCCTCGATCACGCGGTGAAAGACCACGCCGTCATAGGTGCCCTGCTCTGCCAGCGTCGCGATGCGCTCCGCGTGGTTCGGGGCCACCTCCTCCAGCAGGTCGATGGTGATGACACCGTTCGCGCCCTCTCCCTCCACCGTGATCTCGATCCCCGTGGCCAGCGCGGGCGCGGCCACCAGCATCAGTGCTGCTGCAAGGCTCTTATGCATCGGCGGCCACCTTGACGGAGATCATGCGGTCGGGTTCGGCGGGCGGCTCGCCCCGCGTGATCGCGTCCACATGTTCCATCCCCTGCACCACGCGCCCGTAGACCGTGTATTGGCCGTTGAGGAAATGGTTGTCGGAGAAGTTGATGAAGAACTGCGAATTGGCGCTGTCGGGGTTCGACGACCGCGCCGCACCCAGCGTGCCGCGGTCATGGGGCAGCTTGGAGAATTCCGCCGGCAGGTCGGGCTTGTCGGACCCACCGGTTCCGGCCATGCGAATGTTGAAGTTGTCTTCCATGTTGCCGTTGGCGACATCGCCGGTCTGCGCCATGAAGCCTTCGATCACGCGGTGAAAACAGACATTGTCATACGCGCCTTCGCGCGCCAGTTCCTTCATCCGGTCCACGTGTTTCGGGGCCACGTCGGGTAGCAGCTCGATCACCACCTGGCCGTCTTTCAGCTCCATCAGGATCGTGTTCTCCGGGTCCTTTATCTCGGCCATCTGGCGCACTCCTCGTTGCTTTTACCGGCCCTTCTCCTAAGACCGCTGGACGGGAAAGCCAAGGGAAGCATTGACGCCGCGGGTGGTTCGGGGTGAAGAAGCGCGCAAACACGCGCGGAGGATCGCCGATGGACTGGAAGACGCTGGACGACATGGACCTTGCGGGCAAGCGGGTGCTGACCCGGGTCGACATCAACGTGCCCGTGAAGGACGGGCAGGTGACGGACACGACCCGCATCGACCGCATCGTGCCCACCATACGCGATATCCGCGCCAACGGCGGCAGCCCGGTGCTGCTTGCGCATTTCGGCCGGCCCAAGGGCAAACCGGTGCCCGAAATGTCGCTGCAGCCCCTGGTACCGGCACTGGAGGCGGCGTTCGGCTGCGAGGTGATCTTCGTGAAACGCCCGTCGCGCGAATGGATCGACGAACAGCCCGCCGACGCCGTGATCCTGGTGGAGAACACGCGGTTTTCGCCGATGGAAGAAGCGAACGATCCGAAGATGGCGGAGTTTCTTGCCGGCCTGGGCGACATCTATTGCAACGACGCGTTCTCTGCGGCCCACCGTGCGCATGCCTCGACCGAAGGCGTCGCGCGGCTCCTGCCCTCCTGTGCGGGGCGCAGCATGCAGGCCGAGCTGGAGGCGCTGGATGCCGCGCTGTCGAACCCCGCGCGCCCGGTCGTCGCGGTCGTGGGCGGTGCCAAGGTCTCGACCAAGCTCGAACTGCTCAGCAACCTGGTCGAGAAAGTCGACACGCTGGTGATCGGCGGCGGGATGGCCAACACCTTCCTCGCAGCCCAGGGGATCGACGTCGGCAAGTCGCTGGCCGAGCATGACATGACCGGCACGGCGCGGGAGATCATGGAGAAGGCCGAAACGACCGGCTGCACGATCCTGCTTCCGGTGGACGTCGTCATCGCGCGGGAGTTCAAGGCCGGAGCCGACAGCGAGATCGTGGCTGTCGATGCCTGCCCGGCGGACGCGATGATCCTCGACACCGGGCCGGACAGCGTGGCTATGATCTCCGCGGCCTTTGCGGATGCGAAGACGCTGATCTGGAACGGACCGCTTGGCGCGTTCGAAATCGCCCCCTTCGACGCCGCGACCAATGCCGCGGCACAAGCCGCCGCGGCATTGACGAAGAACGGCACGCTGATCTCCGTCGCGGGTGGCGGCGACACGGTGGCCGCGCTCAACAAGGCCGGGGTTGCCGACGATTTCACCTACATCTCCACCGCGGGTGGCGCGTTTCTCGAATGGATGGAAGGCAAGACCCTGCCCGGCGTGGCTGCGCTGTCGCAGTAGCCGCGAACGCGGATCCGTTGCAGCGCTTCGGCCGGGGTCCATTCCGGGCCATGGCCGGGTGCAGCGCGGAGTTGAACATAGGGGATTCACATCGCGAATCGCCTGTGTCATAGTACCGAAGCGCCCGTGAAAAGAGGCGCGCCAAGAGGCAAGGGCAAACACATGATCCGCAGGTTCTTCCGCAACGGACGCCCCTCCTTCGGGCCGCTCGTATTCTTTGCGGTGGCCTTTGCGCTCAGCCTCTATTTCACCTTTGCCGCCGTGCAGGGCGACTACGGACTGTTCCGCCGCGCGGAAATCCGGGCCGAGTCACGCGACCTGAGCAGCCAGTTGGGACAGGTCCGCGCGGATGTCGCCCGGATGGAAAACCTCACCCGGCGGCTGTCGGACGATTATCTGGATATCGACCTGCTCGACGAGCAGGCACGCTCGGTCCTGGGCCTGATCCGGGCCGACGAGATCGTCATTCACTGACCCGGCGCCGACCGCGTCACCGCCAATCGGCGCGCAACCACCGCTCGTCCCGTTTCCGGCGATATTGGTCTCGCAATCCGTTTTCGGATGCGTTAGGGAATAGTTTAATACTAAACTATCCTGTCGAGGAGGAGGACTCATGGCTGCCCGCAGGACGACGAAGAAGCCGGCCGACAAACCCAACGTGTCGGCGGACGAGCTCAAGGGTTACTACCGCGACATGCTGCTGATCCGCCGGTTCGAGGAGAAGGCCGGCCAGCTCTACGGCATGGGGCTGATCGGCGGCTTCTGTCACCTCTACATCGGACAGGAAGCGGTGGTCGTCGGGCTCGAAGCCGCGGCCGAGGAAGGCGACAAGCGCATCACGTCCTACCGCGACCACGGCCACATGCTGGCCTGCGGCATGGACCCCAGCGGCGTGATGGCGGAGCTTACCGGGCGCGAGGGCGGCTATTCCAAGGGCAAGGGCGGCTCCATGCACATGTTCAGCCGCGAGAAGCACTTCTACGGCGGCCACGGGATCGTCGCGGCACAGGTGCCGCTTGGCGCGGGCCTGGCGTTCGCCGACAAGTACATGGAGAACGGCCGCGTCACCTTCACCTATTTCGGCGATGGTGCCGCGAACCAGGGCCAGGTCTACGAAAGCTTCAACATGGCCGCCCTCTGGAAGCTGCCGGTGATCTTCGTGATCGAGAACAACCAGTACGCGATGGGTACCTCGCAGAAGCGCTCCACCTCCACCGAAGACATCCACACCCGCGGCGCCCCCTTCGGCATCCCGGGCGAGATCGTGGACGGGATGGACGTGCTCAAGGTCAAGGAAGCCGGCGAGAAGGCCGTGGCACACTGCCGGTCGGGCAAGGGGCCGTACATCCTCGAGATCAAGACCTACCGCTACCGCGGGCATTCGATGTCGGACCCGGCCAAGTACCGCACCCGCGAGGAGGTCCAGAAGATGCGCGAGGAGCGCGACCCGATCGAGGCCGTGCGCCAGCTTCTGCTGACCGGAAAGCACGCGACCGAGGACGACCTCAAGGCGATCGACAAGGAGATCAAGGAGGTCGTCAACGCCTCCGCCGAGTTCGCCAAGGACAGCCCGGAACCCGCGCTGGAGGAGCTCTGGACCGACATCTACGCGTCCGAGATCCCGCAGGGCGAGGCCGTCTGATGCCGCATTTCGAGATCCACGCAGGCGACGTGGAACGCGCCAAGGCGTTCTACGGCGGCCTCTTCGGCTGGTCCTTCTCGCCGATGGATGGCGCCGAGGATGTGGGCTACCACCTGATCGACGGCGACCGGATCGGCGGGGACAGCGATCTGACCGGCGGCCTGATGCGCCGGATGGGCGACGCGCCGGAACCCGGCACCCCGATCCGCGGCGGCACCATGACGGTCGAGGTGGACGATTGCGACGCCCGCTACGACTGGGCGCTGAAGAACGGCGGGGGCGAAGCGCTTCCGCCGCAGGACTATCCCGGCATCGGCCGCTGCGCCTATGTCGAAGACGGCGAAGGAAACGTCGTCGGAATGATCACACCGGAGGGGGACGCGTAACATGGCAACCGAGATTCTGATGCCGGCCCTGTCGCCGACAATGGAAGAAGGCACGCTCGCCAAATGGCTGGTGAAGGAAGGCGACACCGTCTCCTCCGGCGACATCATGGCGGAGATCGAGACCGACAAGGCGACGATGGAATTCGAGGCCGTCGATGAAGGCGTCATCGGCAAGATCCTGATCGACGAAGGCACCGAGGGCGTGAAGGTCAACACGCCCATCGCGATCCTCGTCGAGGAAGGCGAGGAAGTGCCGGACGACGCCGGAAGCGGCGGCGGAAGCGATGCCGGCGGCGACAAGGATGCCGAAGCCGAACAACCGGCGACGGACGAGCCGGCCGCGGCGGCCCCCCAGGCAGCACCCGCCGCACCCGAGACCGACGACAGCCCCGACTGGCCGGCCGACGCCACGATGAAGTCGCAGACGGTGCGTGAGGCCCTGCGCGACGGCATGGCCGAGGAGATGCGCCGCGACGAGCTGGTCTTCCTGATGGGCGAGGAGGTCGCCGAGTACCAGGGCGCCTACAAGATCTCCCAGGGCCTGCTCGACGAATTCGGCCCCAAGCGCGTCATAGATACGCCGATCACCGAGCACGGCTTTGCCGGCGTCGGG
>CBDUPF010000121.1:0-11018 GCA_965369035.1 uncultured Aliishimia sp. | reverse complement strand
TTCGACGGCTGCCTGCCGATCGAGGTCATGGCCGAGCGGGGCCGCGAAACCCTGCGCCACGGCCCGATGAAGCCGGTGGGCCTGACCAACCCGCACGCACCGGACGTGAAGCCCTGGGCCATCGTGCAGCTGCGCCGGGACAACAAGCTCGGCACGCTCTACAACATCGTGGGCTTCCAGACGAAGATGAAGTATGGCGCCCAAGCCGATGTTTTCCGGACAATTCCCGGGCTGGAGAACGCCCGCTTCGCGCGCCTGGGCGGGATCCACCGCAACACGTTCCTGAACAGCCCCACATTGCTCGACGACCGGATGCGCTTGCGGTCCAGGCCACATATCCGTTTCGCCGGGCAGATCACGGGCGTCGAGGGCTACGTGGAGAGCGCGGCGATGGGACTGCTTGCGGGGCGCATGGCGGCCGGCGACATCCTCGGCCGCCCGGTCGCGCCGCCACCGGAAACCACGGCCATGGGTGCGCTGGTCACACATATCACGGGCGGGGCCGATGCGAAGACCTTCCAGCCGATGAACGTGAACTTCGGGCTCTTTCCCCCGCTGGACGGGGTTCGGGGTGGGCGGCGCGGACGGCGCGATCGCTACAAGGGCTATACCGACCGGGCGAAAGAACATTTCCGGCAATGGCTTGAAAGCAGAGCCTCCTTCGCCGCCTGAGCCGCAAGTCCGGAAATTTGGCCGCAATGCGACTGGACGGCCACCCTGCAGCCACGTTACCATCCCGTCATGGGTGAGAAATTTCTGGACAAGGTCTACGAACTCGATGGCGCGGACGACACGCGCGAGCTCTACGATGCCTGGGCGGCAAGTTACGAAGCGGAGGTGGCCGAGAACGGCTATGCCACGCCAAAGCGTTGTGCCGCAGCGCTTGCGCGGTTCACCAATGATCTGTCGGCGCCGATCCTCGATTTCGGCTGTGGCACGGGACTGTCGGGGGCTGCGCTGGCTCTTGCCGGGTTCCGCACCATCGACGGGGTCGACCCATCCGCGGACATGCTGAAAGGCGCCGAGAGCAAGCGCGTCTACCGCGCCTTGCGTCAGATCGCCGCCGGCGTGTCCCCGGTTTCACGGCGCGGTGACTATTCGGCCATCGCCGCTATCGGTGTCATCGGGGCCGGTGCCGCGCCCGGCTCGACCTTCGATCTGCTGATGAAAAGCCTGGCGTCCGGCGGCAAGCTGGTGCTGTCGCTCAACGATCATGCCCTGCAGCATCCCGAGTACGAAGGCCGGCTCTGCGAGTGGATCGATTGCGGCAGCGCGCGGCTCCTCTTCAAGGAATATGGCGACCACCTGCCCGGGATCGGATTGAAATCGAATGTGTACGTGATCGAAAGATCTTGATCTACACCACACGTTTTGCACCGTCTCCTACCGGGCCTCTGCATCTCGGCCATGCCTTCTCCGCGCTGACGGCCTTCGACCGCGCCCGGGAGCGTGGCGGCCGGTTCCTGTTGCGCATCGAGGATATCGACCGGCAGCGGTCGAAACCGGAATGGGAGGCGCAAATCGACGCGGATCTGCGCTGGCTGGGATTGACCTGGGAAACACCGGTTCTGCGGCAATCCGAGCGGATCGCGATTTACCGGGCTGCGCTGGATACCCTTTGGCAGCGGGATCTGCTCTTTGCCTGCACCTGCAATCGCCGTGACGTCCTCGCCGCCATTTCCGCGCCGCAGGAAGGCGTCCCCACAGGTCCCGACGGCGTGATCTATCCCGGAACCTGCCGCCACCGCACGCGATCCTCGGGCGAGGCTGTTCCGCCGGGCGCCGCGCTTCGCCTGGACATGAGACGGGCGATAAAGAGCCTGGGATCGGAAGCATTCGGGTTCACCGAAACCGGCGATGGTGTGCAGGCCGGGCAGATCCGCTTCACCGCTGACGACGCCATTTCAGGTTTGGGTGATATCATCCTGTCGCGAAAAGATTTTCCGGGTTCCTACCATCTGTCAGTCGTGCTCGACGATGCGGATCAGGGAATCACCGAAGTCGTCCGCGGAGCCGACCTCTTCGAAGCGACGAAGATCCATGTCATCCTGCAGCGTCTCCTGCAGCTGCCCACGCCGGATTATCACCACCACCGGTTGATCCGGGACGACGCCGGGCGGCGGCTCGCGAAACGCGATGACGCCAGGGCTATCGCGGCCTATCGCACCGATGGCGCAACGCCCGGGGATATCCGCAGAATGGTCGGGCT
Organism: uncultured Aliishimia sp.; assembly: GCA_965369035.1. Taxonomy (GTDB): domain Bacteria; phylum Pseudomonadota; class Alphaproteobacteria; order Rhodobacterales; family Rhodobacteraceae; genus Aliishimia. The sequence continues at coordinate 8,809 of CBDUPF010000121.1, read as the reverse complement.
GGAACGCCCGTGATCGCGCCGCGACCCACGCGTCAACCGGTTCCGACATCCACTTCGATCTCCACGCCGTCGGTCACATCGGTGAAGAAACATCTGCGCCGGCCCGTGTGGCAGGCGGGTCCGGTCTGGTTCACCTGCATCAACAGGCAGTCGCGGTCACAGTCCACCCGCATAGACACCAGTGACTGATGGTGGCCGCTGGTCGCACCCTTCTCCCAGAACTCCTGCCGCGACCTGCTCCAATACGTGACCTTGCCGCTTTTCAACGTCCGCCGCACGGCTTCGGCATTCATCCAGGCCATCATCAGGACCTCGCCCGTCGCCGCATCCTGGGCGATCGCCGGGATCAGGCCGTCACCGTTGAAACGCAAGGTTTCTGGATCAAAAGTCGCGGTAGACATCGGCAAAACCCTTTGGCAAGGACTGAGGTGGCGCCTATCTATAGGCCATGTGCGAGAAGGACCAGTCGCCATGACAACCGACACAGACCTGATCAAGCTCTATTCCGGGCGCATTCTGGAACTTGCCGCGGACATCCCGCACCTGTCGCGACTTGCGGCACCGGAAGGAACCGCCAAGCGCCGCTCCCCCGTCTGCGGGTCGCAGGTGACGGCCGACGTCGTACTGCGCGACGGCCGGGTGGCGGAGTTCGGCCAGGACGTGAAGGCTTGTGCGCTGGGTCAGGCGTCGGCGGCAGTGACCGGCGCGGCGGTCATCGGGCGCAGCCCCGCGGAGTTGGCGCAGGCGCGCGATGCCCTGCGCGCGATGCTGAAGGAGAACGGGCCTGTTCCCGACGCTCCCTTCGACGGCTACGAGGTGCTGTTGCCGGCACGCGAATTCAAGAACCGGCACGCCTCGATCCTGCTGTCGATCGAAGCCGCAGCAGAGGCCGCGGCACAGGCCAGCCAATCGAATTGCGCCTGACATCTTTATCGGGTTGGTAGGGATTTTCGTCTAACTCCGTTTCGGCAACGAACGGATGGACCTGTCATGAGCGAACACGAGCCGCGTCTCGACACAAACCATTTGCGCCGCCTTTCCGATGCGGCGGGTCGCCTGGGCTACGAAATCGTCGACATCGCGGGGTTCTGCGACCTGATCGAGGCACGTGCGCGCGAACAGGACACCACTGCCGCGCGTCTTCAGACCAATGCCGCGACGGTCCGCTCGGCCACGCAAAAGGTGCTGGGCGCCAGCCGCCAACTGACCGACGCCATCGAGAAATCGGGCGAGGCGGTGACCGATACCGTGTCCCGCGTGCGCAGCTCAGACGCCTCGGCACAGGACATGGCAGCCTGGGTTCATGCCCTGTCCGAACGGACCGATCACGTCAACGGCACGCTCAGCGCAGTCAAAAGAAACAACCAGGACATCGTGTCCATCGCGCGGCAGGTCAATACGCTCGCCATCAACGCCAAGATCGAGGCCGCCCGGGCGGGTGACGCGGGCCGCGGTTTCAGCGTGGTGGCCGATGCGATCAACGGGCTGTCTCAGCAGACGGGCTCCGCCGCCGTGCAGATCTCTGAAAACGTCGAAATCCTGTCGCAATGGATCCTGACACTGGCCGCGGAAGCGCAGGATGTCGCCGCCAAGGCCGCCAGGATCCTGGAACAGACCCGGCAGAACGACGCGGTGCTGACCGACATGGAAACCTCGATCCGCGAGAGCCAGGCGCAGGCGCGCAATATCATGGCGGAGGCGGACCTCATGCGCACATCCATCGAAGAATTCGGCCCCAGCCTGCAAGGAATCACCGAGGCCGTGCGTGCGACGACGGGCGGGATCGCGGCGGCCCACAAGCGGATCAACAACATGATCGACACGTCCGAAACGGTGGTCCAGAGCGTTGCCGCGCTCGGCAATCATGGCAAGGATGCGAAATTCATCACCCATGTGCAGTCGGCCGCATACGAGATTTCACGGATTTTCGACAAGGCCGTTGCCGATGGCCGGATCACGATGGACGCTCTGTTCGACCAGACCTATGTTCCCGTGCCCGGCACCGACCCACAGCAGGTGACCACGCGTTTCACCTCGTTCACGGATACGGTTCTGCCCGCGGTCCAGGAGGCGGCGCTGGAGGTGGACCCGGCTGTGGTCTTCTGTGCGGCGGTCGACACGAACGGTTACCTGCCCACGCACAACCGGAAATTTTCCCAGCCGCAGGGATCGGACCCGGTCTGGAACACGGCCAATTGCCGCAACCGTCGAATCTTCGGCGACCGGGTCGGGCTGAAGGCCGGGCGGAACACCGAGCCGTTCCTCCTGCAGGTCTATCGCCGCGACATGGGCGGCGGCGAGTTCGTGATGATGAAGGATATCTCCGCCCCGATCTTCGTCGGTGGACGGCACTGGGGCGGCCTGCGCTTCGCCGTCAGGTACTGACCTCTGTCCCGAACCGCTTCGGCTCTACGCAAGAAAACCGGCACGCCTGTCGGCAGACAAAAAAGGCGCCGCAACTCCGGGCAGGAGCGCGGCGCCAGGTCAAGCGTTTCTCATGTGGGACCCGGGACCCATCGATTCAGGAGTGGGGACCCCTGGCGGGCCGGGGTCAGGCAAACCCGGGCCCTGTCGGAACAGGCAGCGTTCAGCGATGGACCGGCACGAGAGCGCAGGCAGAAATCAGGGCACGCGACAAACACATCGCATGCGGGAAACCGGGAGAAACGCGTTACAACAAGGTCGGAAGATGCAGCGCCACGATCAGCATCACACCAAGAGCCATGGCCCCAAGCGCATCCTGAAAGAGGGTCGCCTGGCTGCGCCGGCAGATGTTCTTCAACTCTGAGATCGTGTTCATCGCGATGCCTCCTTCCGTCTTGTTGCCTCTTTGTTCTCATATTGTTAACCATGAGTAAAGAACTTTTTCGGAACATTCGCGAACTTATGGTGAATTCGGTTCCCTCGCCGAATTCAGCCGACTGAAATCAGGCGGATCGCTTCGTCCTGCCGCATGAGCCACAACAGGAGCCGCGCCGCCTCCCCCCGCGTGGAGGTCAGGCCGGGATCGGCCGCGAGAAGCGCGCGCGCATCGGATTGGGCCACAGCCATCAGCGCGGCCTGGCGTTCCAGGTCCGCGACGCGGAACCGTGGCAGACCAGACTGCGCCGTTCCGATCAGGTCGCCTGCCCCGCGCATCTCCAGATCGGTCTGGGCGATCCGGAACCCATCTTCGGTTTCGCGCAGGACTTCGAGCCGTCGACGGCCGCCGTCGCTCAGGGGCGCCTGGTACAGCAGAAGGCAGGTCGAGGCGCCCTCCCCCCGCCCCACGCGGCCACGCAACTGGTGCAACTGCGCCAGCCCGAAAATCTCCGCCCGCTCGATCACCATGATCGTCGCGTTGGGCACGTTCACACCGACCTCGATCACGGTGGTCGCCACCAGAACCTTGGTCTCGCCCGACTGGAACCGCGCCATCGCCGCGTCCTTTTCGTCGTGCGGCATCTGGCCATGAACGAGCCCGACCTTTCCTTCGCCCAGGGCCGCGCGCAGGTGCCTGAACCGCTCCTCGGCGGCGACCAGATCGACCACCTCGCTTTCCTCCACCAGCGGGCAGACCCAATAGCACTGCCGCCCCTCGTCTATCGCTGCGCGCAGTCGGCCGATGACCTCCTCCATCCGCTCCGTGCTGACCAGCGCGGTCCGGATCGGCTTCCGCCCAGGCGGTTTTTCGTCGAGGACGGAAACATCCATGTCGCCATACTGCGCCAGCGCCAATGATCGCGGGATGGGCGTGGCGGTCATCACCAGCACGTCGACCGCATTGCCCTTGCGGCCGAGTTCCAACCGCTGACGCACGCCAAAGCGGTGCTGTTCGTCCACGATGGCCAGCCTCAGGTCCTTGAATTCGACGTCCTGTTGGAAGACGGCGTGAGTGCCCACCAGGATGCGGATCTCTCCTCGGGAAAGTGCGTCCAGCTTCGCATCGCGTTCCCGGCCCTTGTCGCGACCGGTCAGGATCTCGAGCGCCACGCCCGCCTCCTCCGCCAGCGGCTGCAGCCCTTCGAGGTGTTGCCGGGCAAGGATCTCGGTCGGCGCCATCAGCACCCCCTGCCCGCCCGCCTCCACAGCGATCAGCAGCGCAAGAAACGCAACCAGCGTCTTGCCCGAGCCGACGTCACCCTGCAGCAGGCGATTCATGCGCACGGGTGCAGCCATGTCGCCGGCGATCTCCGAAATGGCGCGGGTCTGCGCGCCGGTCAGACGATAAGGCAGAGAATTCAACACCTTTTCCTGGAATTCGCCCGTCCCGACAGAGGCGCGTCCGGCCTTGCGCTGGAACCGGGCACGGGCCAGCGCAAGGGTAAGCTGGTGGGCCAGCAACTCGTCATAGGCCAGACGTTCACGCGCCGGATCCGATGGCGCCAGGTCGGCACGGCCTTGCGGGGCGTGGGCCCGATGCAGCGCCGCGGAGAAACCGGGCCATCTTGCGCGGGTCTTCTGCGACGGATCGATCCATTCCGGAAGGTCGGGCACCCGCTCCACCGCGCCGGCGACGGCCTTCGTCATCGTTTTCAGCGTAAGCCCGGCCGCCAACGGGTAGACCGGCTCGAAGGCGGGGATCGTGTCGCCTTCGGCCTCGGCCACCACGTGATCGGGATGCGGCATCTGGACCATGCCATCGAAGAATTCCGCACGGCCCGACACGATCCGGCGCTCTCCGAAGGGCAGCAGGCGTTGCAGGTAATCCGAACGCCCGTGGAAGAAGACGAGCTGGAACGTGGTGCGCGCATCCTGCACGTCCACGCGGTAGGGGCGGCCCTTCTGGCGCGGCTGATGGTGCCGGCCCACGGTCACGGCAACGGTCAGAACCGCCGGCAATTCGGCGCCCAGCACCGTGTCGCGGCGTTCGCGGTCCACCCCGGACGTCGGCAAGGTGAAGAGCAGGTCACGCGGCGCCTCGATGTGCAGAGACGCCATCGCCCGGGCGGTCTTGGGCCCGATGCCTTCCAACGTCTCGAGCCCGGCAAAAAGCGGGTAGAGGATTGGCGGCCGCCCCGTCATGACCCCGAGATCAGGTCGAACCAGCCGTCTTCGTCGATGATGTCCACGCCCAGATCCCGCGCCTTCTTCGCCTTCGATCCTGCGCCGGGTCCTGCGACCACGAGGTCGGTCTTGGCACTGACCGAGCCCGAGACCTTGGCCCCCAGCGCCTCGGCCCGCGCCTTTGCTTCGGCGCGCGTCATCCGTTCCAGCGTGCCGGTGAAGACCACGGTCTTGCCCGCCACGGGGCTGCCATCGGTGTCGGGGCGCGCGGCGTCCGCTATGTCCAGCTGGGCGACGAGCCGGTCGATGGACGCGCGCTCCGCCTCGTTGGCGAAGGCGTCGACAAGCGACTGGGCCATCACCTCGCCCACCCCGTCGATGGACAGAAGGTGGGACCAGGCGTCACTGTCGCGGTCCGCGGCCTGGCGGACGCCTTCTTCCAGCGCTGTCCAACTGCCGTAGGTCCGCGCGAGCAGGTTCGACGCCTGTTCCCCGACGTGGCGGATCCCCAGGGCAAAGAGAACGCGGCCAAGCGCGATGCGACGCTTGTCGTCGATGGCCTGGAAAAGGTTGGCCGCGGATTTCTCGCCCCAGCCCTCGCGATCCTTCAGCGCGTTTTCTCCCGCGCCGTGGCGCTCTTCCAGGGTGAAGATGTCGGCAGGCTCCGCGATCCAGCCGTCGCGGTAGAACTGCTCGACCTGCTTGGCCCCCAGCCCCTCGATATCGAAGGCGGCGCGGGAGACGAAATGCTTCAGCTTCTCGACCGCTTGGGCCGGACAGATCAATCCGCCGGTGCAGCGCCGGACGGCATCACCTTCCTCGCGAACGGCCTCCGATCCGCATTCCGGGCATGTCGTCGGGAAGGCGTAGGGCTCCGCGTCCTCGGGGCGTCGGGACAAGTCCACATCGGCCACCTTCGGGATCACGTCGCCGGCGCGGTAGATCTGCACCCAGTCGCCGATGCGGATATCCTTCCCGTCACGGATCACGTTACCCTTGCTGTCACGTCCCGCGATGTAATCCTCGTTGTGGAGCGTCGCGTTCGACACCACGACGCCGCCAACGGTCACCGGGGTCAGTCGCGCCACCGGACTCAGCGCACCGGTGCGCCCCACCTGGATGTCGATCGCCTCGAGCCGGGTCCAGGCGAGTTCGGCGGGGAACTTGTGCGCCACGGCCCAGCGCGGCGTCGTCGACCGGAACCCGAGCCGCGCCTGCAATCCCAGATCGTCGACCTTGTAGACCACGCCATCAATGTCGTAGCCGAGCGTCGCGCGCTGCTCCTCGATCCGGCGGTAGTGTTCCAGCATCTCGTCGGGTCCGTCGCACAGCGCGGTCAGCGGATTTGTTGCGAACCCCAGGTTGGCCAGTCGGTCGATTGCCCCCATCTGCGTGTCGGCCAGGGGATCGGAGAGCTCCCCCCAGCCATAAGCGAAAAAGCGGAGCGGCCGCGCCGCGGTAATGCGGCTGTCGAGCTGGCGGAGCGATCCGGCCGCGGCGTTGCGCGGGTTGGCAAAGGTCTTTGCGCCGCGTTCCGCCTGCCGTTCGTTCAATGCCGCGAAATCCTCGTGGCTCATGTAGACTTCGCCGCGCACCTCCAGCACATCGGGTGCCCCGTCGATCTTTTCCGGGACATCGGTGATGGTGCGGGCATTCGCGGTCACGTTCTCGCCCACCTGCCCGTCGCCGCGTGTGGCCGCCTGAACCAGCCGCCCGCTCTCGTAACGCAATGACAACGACAACCCGTCAATCTTGGGCTCGGCGGTATAGGCCAGCGGCGCGTCGTCCTTGAGCCCCAGGTACTTGCGGACGGAGCTGTCGAACTCCATCACGTCCTCATCCTCGAAGGCGTTGCCGAGCGAGAAGAGACGGACAGCGTGGGTGACCTTGGCGAAACCTTCCGCCGGAGCGGCGCCCACCTGTTCCGACGGGCTGTCGGACCGCTTCAGATCGGGGAACCGGGCCTCGATCTCCGCATTGCGGCGTTTCAGGCGATCATATTCGGCGTCGCTGATTTCGGGCGCGTCTTCGGCATGATAGGCGATGTTGGCGCGTGCGATCAGGTCGCTCAGCCGTGCCAGTTCCTCGATGGCTTCGGCGCGTTTGAGCGCCTCGACGTCCTTCTCCGCAGCCATTGGTCATCCCCCGTCGCGATGGCCAACCAATACGCCGCACTGTCGGCCCGGTCCAGAGTCTGCGGACCACTGGCAGACCCGCCAAAAAAAACGGCGCCGCCCCGGGAGGAACGGGGCGACGCGTCAGGCCGATGAGGGCCGTTGGAAGTCGTTGGTGGTCAGGCGCCCATCGCGAGTTTCTTCTCGTCGATGGCGGGCTCAGGGTCCCGCAGGACGTAGCCTCGGCCCCAGACGGTTTCGATGTAGTTGTCGCCGCCGGTTGCCTGGCTCAGCTTCTTGCGCAGCTTGCAGATGAAGACGTCGATGATCTTGAGCTCGGGCTCGTCCATGCCGCCATAGAGATGGTTGAGGAACATCTCCTTGGTCAGCGTCGTGCCCTTGCGCAGCGACAGCAGCTCGAGCATCTGGTATTCCTTGCCGGTCAGGTGCACCGGCTTGTTGTCGACCGACACGGTCTTTGCGTCGAGGTTGACGGAAATCTGGCCGGTTTCGATGACCGACTGCGAATGGCCCTTGGACCGGCGAATGATGGCGTGGATGCGCGCAACCAACTCTTCGCGGTGGAAGGGCTTGGTCAGGTAGTCGTCGGCACCGAAGCCGAAGCCTTTCAGCTTGTTTTCGGTATCGTCCGCACCCGAAAGGATCAGGATAGGGGTTTCGATCCGGGCGAGGCGCAGCTGTCGCAGAACCTCGTGTCCGTTCATGTCAGGCAACCCGAGGTCGAGAAGGATAAGATCGTAATCATAGAGCTTGGCTAGATCGATCCCCTCCTCACCCAGATCCGTTGCATAGACGTTAAGGTTGGCATGAGTCAGCATCAGCTCGATGCTCTTGGATGTGGTTGGATCATCCTCGACCAGAAGAACGCGCATCATTCGCTCCGATTACGGGTTGTTTACTCTGCCGTACCTTCTCCTAGAAAAGGGTTAAGCCCGCGTTAATCACGTTCAACTTTGTTACCACGACAACCTATGAGTGTCTATACTTCTGGATCGCGGTGGCCTTGAGGGCCTCCTCGCCATGTTCGGCTACGGCCTTGACCCAGCTTGCGAATTCCTCTTCGCTGAGGCCGTATTTCGCCTTCGCCTCGTCCTTGGTCATGAGACCGTAGAGCACGCCGCGGACCACGGCGATCTTTCGGGATACCACCCAGCGACGCGTGTTTTCCGGTGGCAAATCTGCCCGGCTCAGGATAGAGCCGTCCGGAAGCGTGACCGCGCGCGGGCCTTCAACTTTTTTAAGATACATCGGTCCATCCTCTGGAAGCGCCCCTAGATGGCCTCAGGATGTTTAAGACGCGGTGAACCTGGGTCTTGAGAGTATTTCGGATTTTCCTATATTCTCGCAGACTTCACCGGAGATCCTGATGCTCGATTCGTCCCCCCCCCTGAACTCCCTGGGCTTTGCCAAGGCGCCGCAGGACACGCGCGTTCTTGTCGCGATGTCGGGCGGCGTCGACAGCTCGGTGGTGGCGGCCATGCTCAAGGACGAGGGCTACGACGTGATCGGCGTGACGCTGCAGCTCTACGATCACGGGGCGGCGCTGGCGAAAAAGGGCGCCTGCTGCGCCGGGCTCGACATCCATGACGCGCGCCGCGTGGCAGAGGACATGGGCTTCCCGCATTACGTGCTCGATTACGAGAACATCTTCCGCGACGCGGTGATCGACGAATTCGCCGACAGCTACC
>CBDUPF010000120.1:0-11024 GCA_965369035.1 uncultured Aliishimia sp. | reverse complement strand
TTTCCAGAGCGAGGGCCTCGCGGGCGGCGTCACGCTGGGTCCGCGGCGTCTGGTCCCGCTTTCCCTGATCGCCGTCGAGGCGCCGCAGATCGTGCACGAAACGCTCGACCGCCAGCTGCGCGAGCATGTGCCCGGCGACCACGATGCGCGGTTCCTGCGCCGCGTTCCCGGACTGTCGGGCGAAGGTCTGGGGGACCGCGATCAGGCCTTGCTCGATCGGATCGGAATGGAGGTGCAGCCGCTGGGCGCGGTGCTGCGCACACGAATGGACACTGCCGCGCTTGGCCGGCTGGTCGAACGCGGGCTGGTCCAGATGTCCGGCGTCACGCCATCGGACGCGGCCCATGCCTTGGGCTGGGCGGAGGCCTGGGATCGCGATGCGGCGGAAAAGGGGCTTGTGCTCTTCGGGCGGCGGCGCATCGGAACCGGCGACCGAATGGCCACCACCGCCACGGACATGGCGCGGATCATCGTCGACCGCCTGACCTGTCAGACCGGACTCGCGCTGCTGGAGACAGCCTTCGCCGAGGAGGCGCACGATTTCGGGCTGCCAGCGGCGGAACTTGCGCGCCACGCGCTGATGCAGGCTGGCCTCGGCGGCGGGTATCGCGGGCTGGTGCGGCTCGAAACCGGACTCAACGTCCCTGTCGTGGGGCTGGGCGCCTCGGCCGCGTCCTACTACCCGGCCGTGGGCGAACTTCTGGGGTGCGAGATGATCCTGCCCCAACACGCGGGCGTCGCCAATGCCATCGGCGCCGTCGTCGGCCGGGTGACGATGCGACGGTCAGGCATGGTCACCACGCCGGGCGAAGGGCGCTACCGCGCACATCTGGAAAGCGGGCCGGAAGATTTTTCCGACCGCGACGCCGCACTCGACCGGCTGGAAGCCACCCTGCGCCAGGCGGCCGAGGCGGAGGCTGTGGCAGCCGGTGCGGCGGATCTGCGCGTGCGGACAACGCGCGACCTGCGTGTCGCGAGTATCGAGGCGCGGGAAATCTTCATCGAGGCGATGGTGACGGTCGAGGCCAGCGGCAGACCTCGCGTCGCGACTGGCTGACGTCTACTCCGCCGCGCGCTTCGGCAAGACCCAGTTCGGCCGCGGAAAGTGGCAGGTGTAGCCATTCGGTTGCCGCTCGAGGTAATCCTGATGCTCCGGCTCGGCCTCCCAGAAGTCGCCCACCGGCTCGACCTCCGTCACCACGCGCCCCGGCCAGAGGCCGGACGCCTCCACATCCGCGATGGTGTCGAGCGCCACCTGCTTCTGCGCTTCATCGCAATAGTAGATCGCCGACCGGTAACTCATGCCGATATCGTTGCCCTGCCGGTTGAGCGTTGTCGGATCGTGGATCTGGAAGAAGAATTCAAGAATCTGGCGGTATGTGATCTGGCCCGGGTCGAACAGGATCTCGATCCCCTCCGCATGGGTGCCGTGGTTGCGGTAGGTCGCGTTGGGCACGTCACCGCCGGTATATCCGACGCGGGTGTCGGTCACTCCGGGCATCTTGCGGATAAGGTCCTGCATGCCCCAGAAGCAGCCCCCGGCCAGCACTGCGCGTTCGGTCGTCATGCAATATCCTCCACCTGGTCAAGATACTCGCCGTAGCCCTCGGCCTCCATGTCGTCGCGATGGATGAACCGGAGCGATGCCGAGTTGATGCAATAGCGCAGGCCACCGCGGTCGGGCGGACCGTCCGGAAACACATGGCCCAGGTGGCTGTCGCCGTGCTTCGACCGGACCTCGGTGCGGATCATGCCGTGGGTCGTGTCCTGACGTTCGGTGACATTGGCAATCGGTTTGGTGAAACTCGGCCAGCCGCAGCCGGACTCGTACTTGTCGGCCGACGCGAAAAGCGGCTCCCCGCTGACGATGTCCACGTAGATACCGGGTTCCTTGTTCTTGAGCAGCTTCCCGGTCCCCGGGCGTTCGGTCCCACTCTCCTGCGTGACCCAGTATTCCTCGGGCGACAGCGCCGCGATTGCGTCAGGATCCTTGGTGTAGCGAGTCATGTCCATCCTCCACCTGGCTTTCCTGTCATAATTGGGGCCTGATCGGAAAAAGGGAAGAGTGAACCGAAGCCCGCCCCTTCGCGTAGTACCTCACGATAACAGGAGGACGACCACATGTTGCGTGCACTGATCCTGACGATGGCCATTCTCGTGGCGCTGCCGCTGCGCGGCGCACCGATGGCCACCAGCTTTCCCTCCATTGACGGCGGCGAGTTGAACCTCGCGGATTGGGCGGGACGTCCGGTCCTGGTGGTGAACACCGCGTCGCGCTGCGGCTACACCGGACAGTACGAGGGGCTACAGGCGCTCTACGACGCCTATCGCGACCGCGGGTTGATCGTGCTGGCTGTTCCGTCGGACGATTTTCAGCAGGAACTGGACAGCGCCGCGGAGGTGAAGGAATTCTGTGAACTGACATACGGGATCGATATGCCGATGGCCGACATCACGCCGGTTCGGGGCGACGGCGCCCATCCCTTCTATCGGGACGTCCGGGCGGAAACCGGGTTCGAACCGCGCTGGAATTTCAACAAGGTCCTGATCGGTCGCGACGGGCGCGTCGCCGGAACGTGGGGGGCGAACACCCGCCCAGAAAGCCGAAAGATCGTGCAGGCGGTCGAGGCCGAGTTGGCGAAGTGACACATTCCTTCGCCTGCCAGAACCGCGCACCGGCTGCGTGGCCCGTTCGTCTCAGGCGGACAGTGCGGTGTCGAGAAATGCGCGGATCCGCCGTTCGTCCGGGGCATTGACCAGACGCGCCACCTCCGTCTCCCCCTTGAACGCGATCAGCGTGGACCGGCGCGCGACCTTCAGCTGACGTTCGACCCAGACCGACGGGCCGAAGGTGTCCCAGTCCACATCGACGAAGGTCAGCCTGGTATAGTCGGGGTTTTCCGCGACCAGCCGGGTGATCATGTCGCGCTTGATGCGGCAGGTGATCGACCAGTTGGCGCGAAAGTTGAGCACCATCCGGTCAGTACTTGCGCGCAGCTCCCGCCAGGTCGCCGGCGCATAGGTCACAGACGGATAGGCGTGCGACAGGTGCGGCAAGGCGCTGGCCGCGGCGAGACTGGCGATGAAATTGCGTCGGTGCATTGTCTGTTCCGGGCTGATTGAGTCCAGGCTAGCGGATATCAAAAACCTTGCAAATTCGTTTCAGCCGATTTTCTGCACCCGGGCGAGTTGCACCGCGAGGATGCCCAGCGCGATCACCGCCACGCCGATCATGTCACGCACCGACAGCGACTCGCCCAGGATCAGCGCAGCGATGGCGACGCCGAAGAACGGGTTCAGGAAGTGGAAGGTCGCGGCCTTCACCGCCCCGATCCGGCCGACCAGCGCGAACCAGATCCAGGTGGCCAGCAGCCCCGGGAAAAGCGTGGTGTAGATGAAGGCCAGAACAAGCTCCGTCGTCAGGTCCACGCGAATGGTCTCGGTCAGCGCGGAGGCCACGGCCAGCACGATGGCGCCGACGAACATCTGCAGCCCGACGATCATCATCAGGTTGCCGCCCGAGGACGCCCCGCGCACCATGAGCGTGGCAACGCTGAGCGCGACAGCCGCGATCACGCAGAGCAGCGTGCCGGTCAGGTCGACGCCCGCGGTCAGCCGCGCCTGCATGATGATGACGACCCCCACGAACCCCAACGCCAGGCCCGCGATGCCGAGTGCGGGCAGCCGCTCGCGAAACACAGTCCAGATCGCGAAGGCTACGATCAGCGGCATGGTCGAGGCGATGATCGAGGCGAACCCGGCCTCTACCCACTGCATCGCGACGAAGTTCAGGCCCAGGTAGATCGCATTCTGACAGATGCCGAAGATCACGGTGGCACGCCACTGATCGCGGGTCAGCCGCCATGTCTGGCCCAACGCCAGCGCAATTCCCACTCCGATGACGCCCGACACGAAGAACCGCAGGCTGAGCGAGGCCAGCGGCGAAGCGTCGGCCACGATGATGCGGGCGGAGGAGAAGGCCGAGGACCAGATGAGGGCAAAGGCCAGCCCCATCAGCACGGCGCGGAAATCGAACGTCATGCGGAGGCCGACCCCGCGGGTTCCCAAAGCTCGACCGGGTTGCCTTCGGGATCGTGGATCCGGGCGAAGCGTCCGATCTCGCTGTCCCACTCGGCGCGGGTCTCCACGGCGACCCCGGCCGCCTCCAGTTTCGCCACCAGCGCGGTCAGGTCGTCGACCCGGAAGTTGAGCATCACCGCGCGGTCGGGCGCGAAGTAATCGCTGTCGCGGGCGAAGGGGGCAAAGATCGTGGGGCCGGCCTGTTGCATCCACGCGGGACCCGCCATGTCGAAACCCAGCATGTCGCGGTACCAGGCGCCCAGCGCCTCGGGATCGTCCGCGCGCAGGAACACTCCGCCGATGCCAACCGCCTGTGCCATGTCGCCGCTCCCTGCCCCTGCCCGAACCGTCCGGCGCGACACTCTCCCATCGGGCGTCAAAGGGCAAGACACGCGGCGCATGCCATGGGGACGCTGACCCGCGAATGAAAAGGGCCGCCGGAAAGCGACCCTCTCGATACCGTGAATGTCGCGGCAGGTCAGCCGTTCACGCTGTCCTTCAGCGCCTTCGCGATGGTCATCTTGACCACCTTGTCGGCCGGCTTCTTGAACTGTTCGCCCGTGGCCGGGTTGCGCACCATGCGCTCGGGGCGCTCGCGGCAGTAGATCTTGCCGACACCCGGCAGCGTCACGGCACCGCCGCCGCTGACTTCCTTCGTGATGATGTCGCAAACTGCGTCGAGTGCTGCGCCCGCGGATTTCTTGTCCGAGCCCATTTCGTCGGCCAGTGCTGCCACCAATTGGGTCTTGGTCATTGGTTTTGCCATTTCTTGGTCTCCTTCACATGCCCGACTGATTGGGCCTCCTTTCGGGACTGTAACGGAATGTAGTGTACCCACACAACGACTAGTGTTGCCGGAAATGCCGGTTTCTAGCGGTTTTTTGCATATTTTTCGCCCCACGAGCACCCGTTGGCCGCCCGACGGCGGGTTTCGGCCGGTCGCAAGTGGTTAACGCTGCCGGGGCACTGGAAAAATTCCGCGCGTCGCAGGATGCCATCGGCCGCTTTCCCGCCACCGCTCCCGCACCGGGGAAACCGGGTATTCGGTTACAGGAAGGCAGTCTCGTCAAAGGATCTGAGCTTGCGGCTATGGATCCGTTCCAGGGGCATGTCCCGCAGAAGTTCCATTGCGCGGATACCGATCATCAGGTGCCGCGCGACCTGGGTCATGTAGAAATCCGATGCCATCCCCGGCAGTTTCAACTCGCCATGAAGCGGCTTGTCCGAGACGCAGAGCAGCGTGCCATAGGGCACCCGGAAACGATAGCCGTTGGCCGCGATGGTCGCACTTTCCATGTCGAGCGCGATGGCGCGCGACAGGCTCAGGCGCTGAACCGGGCCGGTATGCTCGCGCAGCTCCCAGTTGCGGTTGTCGATCGTGGCGACCGTGCCGGTTCGCATGACCCGCTTCAACTCGTAGCCCTGCAGTTCCGTCACCTCGGCCACCGCCTGTTCCAGCGCGATCTGGATTTCGGCCAGCGCAGGGATCGGGATCCAGACCGGCAGATCGTCGTCCAGAACGTGGTCGTCGCGCAGGTATCCGTGCGCCAGCACGAAATCGCCCAGCTTCTGCGAGTTCCGCAGCCCGGCGCAATGGCCCACCATCAGCCAGGCATGTGGGCGCAGAACCGCGATATGGTCGGTGGCGGTCTTTGCATTCGACGGCCCGACCCCGATATTGACCAGCGTGATCCCGCCCCCGTCGGCGCGCTTGAGGTGGTAGGTCGGCATCTGCGGCAGCTTCGCGGGTTGGGTGATGGGCTGATCGCCGCGGGTGATGCACTGATTTCCGGTCGACACGAATTCGACATAGCCGCTATCGGGATCGTCGAGCCGCGTGCGGGCGAAGGCTTCGAACTCCGACACGTAGAACTGGTAGTTGGTGAAGAGCACGTGGTTCTGGAAATGGTCGGGGCTCGTCGCGGTGTAATGTTCGAGCCGCGCCAGCGAGTAGTCGACCCGCTGCGCGGTGAAGGGCGCAAGCGGCGCCACCCCTTCCGGGTCCAGATAGGTGCCGTTCACGATATCGTCGTTGGTGGTCGACAGGTCCGGCACGTCGAACACGTCGCGCAGGATGAAATCCGCGGCCCCGTCCTGTGGCACCGTGGTGTCGGGGCCCATGGCGAAATGAACCGGCATCGGCGTGTCGGACGGTCCGATCTGTACCGGTTGCTGATGGTTTTCGATCAGAAGTCCGATCTGCTGGATCAGGTATTGCCGGAACAGGCGCGGCCGGGTGATCGTGGTCGCATAGCGGCCGGGGTTCGACACATGCCCGAAGCTCAGCCGCGTGTCGACCTGCGCGTGGGAGACGGTGCGGAACCGGATCTCGGGGTAAAAGGCGCGGATCCGCCCGCTAGGCGGTCCTTCCTGCATCGCCTCGAAGAACTTGTCGCGCAAGAAACCGGTGGACTGTTCGTAGAGCTCGATCAGCCGGTCGACGGCGGCGGTCGCGTCGTGGAACAGCTCGTGCGCGGGCGATTTGGGGGAATCGATCAGGCTCACGTGATCGGCTCGAAAACGGGAATGAAATCGAAGCTGCGGACATCGACGAGGCCCAGGTCGGAGAGCCGCAGTTCGGGGATGACGACCAGTGCGAGCAGCGAATGCTGCATGTTGGCGTTGTTGAGTGTGCAGCCGCACTCGCGCATGGCCGCTATCAGGCCATCCGCCTTGGCCGCAACTTCTGCCGCGGGGCTGTCCGACATGAGGCCGGCGATGGGCAGTTCGACCAGTGCCATCTCTTCCCCGTCACGGAAAAGGCACATGCCGCCGCCGACCTCCGCCAGCCGGTTCGCGGCCAGGGCCATCTGCGCGCGACAGGTGCCGACCACGATCATGTGGTGGCTGTCATGGGCGACGGTGGACGCCATCGCCATCCGCCCTTCGTAGCCAAATCCCGAGACGAAGGCATTCTGCACCCCACCCGTGGCCCGGTGCCGTTCCACCAGCGCGATCTGGCAGGTGTCGCCCGTGCCCTCCACCAGCCCGTCCCGGACCGGCAGATCGGTCTGAAGCGCCTTGGTCGGCGCCTGGTTCTCCACCACGCCGATGACATTGGCGCGCACCGCGTTGGCCCCCTTCGGCGCGGCGATCTCGAAATCCCGCGCCTCGAGCGTATGGCCCAGCCGCACGGTCTGGCGCACCCGCTCCGGCCAGTCGTAATGCGGACAGTCGGCGGTCAGGCTGCCGCCTATCGCGACCGTCCGGCCACGCGCGATCACATGCTCAATGGGCAGGGTCTTCAGATCCGACGTCAGGATCACGTCCGCCCGCCGCCCCGGCGTCAGCGAGCCCAGCTCACGCTCCAGCCCGAAATGCGTGGCGGTGTTCACGGTGGCCATCTGCAGCGCCACCAGCGGATCGCAGCCGCAGTCGATGGCATGCCGCACCACGCGGTTCATGTGGCCGTCATTGACCAGCGTGCCGCAATGGCAGTCGTCGGTGCACAGGATGAAACTGCGCGGGTCCAGCCCCCGTTCGGTGATCGCGGTGATCTGCGCCTTCACGTCGTACCACGCGCTGCCGAGGCGCAGCATGGATCGCATTCCCTGACGCACGCGGGCAATCGCGTCGGCCTCGCAGGTGCCCTCATGGTCGTCCGCGGGGCCGCCCGCCACATAGGCCGCGAAGGATGCACCCAGATCGGGGGAGGCATAATGCCCGCCCACGGTCTTGCCCGCGCCTTGCGTCGCCGCGATCTCCGCCAGCATCTTGGGATCGGCCGCCGCCACTCCGGGGAAGTTCATCATCTCGCCCAGCCCGACGATGCCCGGCCATGTCATCGCTTCGGCCACGTCCTCGGGCGTGATCTCGTGCCCCGTGGTCTCCAGCCCGGGGGCGGAGGGCGCGCAGGACGGCATCTGGGTGAAGATGTTGACGGGTTGCAACGCGGCCTCGTCATGCATCATCCGCACGCCGTCGAGCCCCAGGACGTTGGCGATCTCGTGCGGGTCGGTGAACATCGTGGTCGTGCCATGCGGGATCACTGCGGCCGCGAACTCGGCCGGCGTCAGCATCCCGCTTTCGATATGCATGTGACCGTCGCAAAGTCCGGGAATCATGTAGCGATCCTCGGCCTCGATCACCTCCGTCTCCGGTCCGATCCGGTCGGAAGCATCCGGCACCACGCAGGCGATACGGCCGTGCCGAATGGCGATGTCGTGATCGGGAAGCGCTTCCCGCGTGTGCACGTTCACCCAGATCCCGCCCCGTATCACCATGTCCGCCGGTGCGCGTCCGGCAGCGGTTGCGATGAGGTCGGGGGCGGCTTCGGCCCAGGTCGGCAAACGGTCCATGGTTCGTTCTTTCCCATCTCGGGCACAGGTTCAAGAGGGGACGCATTCCGTGCCGGGCGCGTCGGTTCCGTTCGCCCCGACCGTGCCACGTGCACCTAACCTGCGCGTGACAGGGAGGAGCAGATGGATTTCGAAACCGTATCGGCGGAAGATTTCGGCCGGTCGCTGTCCGGCATCGGACTCAACCTCCTGGTACGCGACGTGCTGGCGGAATGCGATTTTCTGGAGCGGGTCTTCGGCATGGGCATCCACCGGAAATCCGCCGATTTCGCCATCGTCACCTATGGCGCGCAGGTGTTCCAGCTTCACCGCGACGGGACCTATGGGCAACACCCGCTGCTCGGTCTCCTGCCGGAAAACCCGCCACGCGGCGCGGGGCTGGAGATCCGGCTCTACGACACCGACCCTGACGCGGCCGCAGCACGGGCGGATGCAGCCGGCGCCACGATCCTGCAACCGCCCGCCGACAAGCCGCACGGCCTGCGCGAGGCGTACATACTCTGCGCCAACGGCTACGCCTGGGTGCCCTCTCGCCCTGTGTGAGAGGCGCGGCATGGGTGGTCGATCAAGGCTCCCCGGCCGGAACAAGGCACGCAGTGCCGCCGGCCCAGCGGCGGCCCGCCCCCCCACGAGCCGCCTCCGGGCCTGAACCGACGCGAATGCGGGGGTTGCACGCGGACTGGAGTCACGTGCGGAGCAGCGCATGCCACGACCGGCTTTGCCCGTGTGAATCGCTGCCCAACGAGCTATAAGGCGGGAGATGCGGGAAGTTTGCGGGTTTTCTCTGCCGCAGCATGACCTGTGAGCCAAGTTAGGATACGAAATGACGGGTCCCAAACCTCGCGTCGGCGTACAGGTCGATGAACTCAGCTTTCCCATCGCGGGCGGAGAGGGGTCGATCTCGATCGGTCAGCCCAAGGATCGCTGGACGATGCTGTTCGTCTACCGCGGCCGGCACTGTCCGAGGTGCAAGCGGTTCCTGAGCAAGCTGAGCAAGGCCCTGCCCGCCTGGTCCGCGATTGCCGATGTCGTGGTCGTCTCGGCAGACACGCAGGAGAAGGCTCTTGCGGACAAGGCGGAGTTCGGTTGGGAGTTCGACCTGTGCTACGGGCTGACCGAACCGCAAATGCGCTCGCTCGGCCTTTACGTCTCCGAACCGCTGTCCGAGACGGAAACGACCGGCCTCTTTGCCGAGCCCGGTACCTTTGCCTTGCGCCCGGACGGGACGCTGATGCTCGTCGATCTCTCCAACGGTCCGGCCGCGCGCCCCGATCTGGACGAGCTTCTGGATGGAATGAAGTTCAATATCGAGAATGATCGTCCCGTCAGGGGAACCGCCTGACGGCACCACCACTGCGCGCCTCCGGGCGAAACCCGGCCACGCAATCTCTCTTGAACGCCGGCGCGGGGCAAGGCACGCTCTTCACAAAGGAGACCCGAAAAAATGACCGTCACCGAACTGCGCCCGAACATGGACCACTGGCAGGAGCGGGTCGATCTCGCCGCTGCCTTCCGTTGGACTGCCCGGCTCGACATGCACGAGGGCGTGTCGAACCACTTCTCCCTCTCGATCAACGAGGATGGGACGAAGTTCCTGATGAACCCCAACCAGGTGCATTTCAGCCGCGTCAAGGCGAGCGACATGCTGGTGATCGACGCGAACGATCCCGAAACGCTGAAAGGTCCGAACGCGCCCGATCCGACCGCCTGGGGCCTGCACGGCGCGTTGCACCGGGCCTGTCCACACGCGCGCTGCGCGATGCATGTCCATTCGATCCATGCCACGGTGCTGGCTTGCCTGAAAGACAAGGTGTTGCCGCCGCTGGATCAGAATGCGGCAATGTTCTTTGACCGGCAGGTGGTGGACGATCACTACGGCGGGCTCGCCTTCGAGGAGGAGGGGGAACGCTGCGCGCAACTCTTCGCCGACCCCAAGAAGTTCGTCATGGTCATGGGCAATCACGGGATCATGGTGATCGGCGAGACGGTGGCACAAGCCTTCAACCGGATGTACTTCTTCGAACGCGCGGCAGAGGTCTATGTGCGTGCGCTGCAGACCGGGCAGCCGCTGGCCATCCTGCCCGACGAGATTGCGGCGAAGACCGCGGACGAGATCGCGAGTTACCCTGAGCAGGACGTGCGGCACCTGGCGGAACTCAAGGCGATTCTCGACGCCGAGGGCAGCGACTACGCGGCCTGATGGCGGACGTCGAACGGTTCCTGTCCGCGCAGGAGGCGACCCACGCGCATGCCCTGCGCGAGCTGACCGAGGGTCGCAAGGTCAGCCACTGGATCTGGTGGGAGATGCCGCAACTGGCCTCGTTGGGCCGGTCGCCGCGGGCGGTGCGTTACGGGCTCGCGGGCGTGGACGAGGCGGCGGACTACCTCGGGCACCCGGTTCTGAGGGCGCGACTCGTGGAGCTTTGCGAGGCTCTGCTGTCCCACCGCAACACGGACGCGGAAACGATCCTCGGTCCGGTCGATGCGATGAAGGTGCGCAGCATGGCCACGCTTTTCGCCGCCGTTCCCGACGCGCCGCCGGTGTTCCGCGAGGTTCTGGACGCATTCTATGACGGCCAGCCCTGTCCTCTGACCCGCGCGCAGATCGGCTGAAAGGCGGGTGGTCGGAACAAGACCGCCACGCAG
>CBDUPF010000119.1:0-11073 GCA_965369035.1 uncultured Aliishimia sp. | reverse complement strand
GGCAAAAGACCTCCCCCTGACCCAGGTTATTCGCGGCACACCGCCATTCATCGCGGCGGAGTGCACCCGGATCTGGCTGGTGGGCGTTGCAGCGAACTGAAAAGGACGTACCATGATCCGAAATTCATCTCCGAAACAACGGACGCGCCGAAACAGCCCGACATGCTCCTGCGCCAATCCATCGGGTACAACATGAAGCGCGCCTGCATTCCGGTCGGGCGCATGAAACTGTCCTGTTCGGCGCGTTGTACGCGGTGGACCGCCGCGCCCTTCAGGAACTGCTGAGACGGGCGGCACGAAGCCCGGCCCGATGCAAACAGGAGGCAGACAGATGAACGACGCAACGACCGGGCTGCGACTGGTGCCACATTCCGTGGCAGTCCGGCGTGAGAATGATGCGCTCTACCTTTCGTCGAATGTTGAACTTGACCCCGTTGCTCTCCGGACCGGAGATTGGCTGCATCATTGGGCCGGGGAGGCTCCAGGTCGGGTGTTCCTGAGCGAGCGCTCGGGCGACGGATGGCGGGACGTGACCTATGCGGAGGCCCTGGCGAAAGTGCGCGCGATCGCCGGCGGGCTGATTGCGCGGGGATTGGGTCAGGAGACGCCGATCGCGATCCTCTCGGGCAATTCGGTCGATCACGCGCTCCTGTCCTTCGGGGCGCAATATGCGGGCGTGCCCACGGTGCCGCTGGCCGAGCAGTATTCGCTGATCCCCGAGGCGCACGGGCGGCTGACCTATGTGCTCGACAAGGTCAAACCCGCCATGGCCTTCACCGATGACGCGCGCCGCTATGCCTCGGCGCTGGTCTTGCCGCAGTTCGACGGCATGGAAATCGTCGCCTCCCGCACCGAAGGCGCACCGCGCGAAGCAACCGCTTTCGCCGAATTCCTGTCGAGCGACGAGACCGGCGTCGACGCGCGGCTGGACACCGTCGGGCCGGACACGGTGGCCAAGATCCTCTTTACCTCCGGTTCGTCGTCCGATCCGAAGGGCGTACTCACCACGCAGAGGATGCTTTGTTCGAACCAGGCACAGATCGCCGCCGTCCTGCCGTTTCTCAAGGAGCGCCCGCCGCGGATCTGCGACTGGCTGCCGTGGAACCACGTCTTCGGAGGGTCGCATAACGTCAACATGATGCTGGCCAACGGCGGTACGCTGGTCATCGACCAGGGCAAACCGACAAAGCAGGCCTTTGCCGAGACGGTGCGCAACATCACCGAACGTCCCGGCACGCTGTCGTTCAATGTGCCTGTGGGTTTTGCCATGCTGGTCCACGAGATGCAGTCGAACGCGGCGCTGCGCGAGGCCTATTTCCGCGATCTCGACCTGATCTTCTATGCCGGCGCGTCGCTGCCGCAGGATGTCTGGACCGCGCTCGAGGAGATGGCCAGAGAGGTGCGCGGGCGCCTGCCGCTGATGATTTCGAGTTGGGGCATGACCGAAACCGCGCCGGCCACGGTGATGGTGCACGAGCCCATCGGGCGGTCGGGGGTGATCGGCGTGCCGCTGCCGGGCACCGAGGTCAAGCTGCTGCCCGATGACGAGATGCGCTGCGAACTGCGCGTCAGGGGACCCAACATCATGCCGGGCTACTTCGGTGATGCCATCAGAACGGCCGAAGCCTTCGACGATGAAGGGTTCCTCGTCACCGGGGACGCGGTGCGCCTTGTCGACGCCAAGGATCCGGACCGGGGCCTGATCTTCGATGGCCGCGTTTCGGAGGATTTCAAGCTGCTCACCGGAACCTGGGTGCAGGCCGGCACGCTGCGGCTGGAGGCGCTCGAAGGGTTGCGCGGCCTGGTGCAGGATGTCGTTGTCTGCGGCCATGACCGGGATGCCATCGGTCTCCTCATCATTCCGCGGCCCGATCATGTGCATGGCGACAATACCTCCGAAGGCGCGGTGATCGACCCGATCCTCCAGGCAGAGATCGAGGAGCGGATGCGCGGGATGGCCAGATCCGCGACCGGTTCGGCAAGGCGGATCACCCGCGCCCTGATCCTGGCAGAGCCGCCCTCGCTCAAGGACGGCGAGATCACCGACAAGGGCTCGCTGAACGTCCGCAAGATCATCACCCGCCGCGCCGACCTGCTCGAACGGCTCTATGACAACGAAGACCCGGCGCTGATCCGCGTCTGAAGGAGGACACCATGCTCGATTTCACGAAGGTCCGCGCCATCGACATCCACACCCATGCCGAGGAGCCCTGCGGCTGCCACACCGATGACGGCTACGACGATCTGCAGCGCACGATGGCGGGCTATTTCGGCGCCCCGTGGGAGCATCCTCCCACCATCCCCGAGACCGCCGCGCATTACCGCGAACAGAACATCGCCGCGGTGATCTTCCCGGTCGATGCGGAGCGCGAGACGGGTTACCGCCGCTATTCCAACGACGAGGTTCTGGAACTGGTCAAGCAGAACGACGACATCCTGATCCCCTTTGCCTCCATCGACCCGTGGAAGGGCAAGATGGCGGTGCGCGAGGCCCGCCGCCTGGTGGAGGAGCATGGGGTGAAAGGCTTCAAGTTCCATCCCACGATGCAGGGGTTCTATCCCAACGACCGCATGGCTTATCCGTTCTACGAGGTGCTGGCCGAACACGGATGCGTGGCGCTGTTTCACACCGGCCAGACCGGCGTGGGCTCCGGCATGCGGTCGGGCAACGGGATGCGGCTGAAATACTCCAACCCGATGCATCTGGATGACGTGGCGGTGGATTTTCCGGACATGAACATCATCGCCGCCCACCCCAGCTTTCCCTGGCAGGAGGAGGCGCTCGCCGTGGCCCAGCACAAACCCAACGTCTATATCGACCTCTCCGGCTGGTCGCCGAAATACTTCCCGCCAATCCTCGTGCGCTATGCCAATTCGCTTCTGAAAAAGAAGATGCTGTTCGGCTCGGACTGGCCGATGATCTCTCCCGAGAAATGGCTCGACGCCTTCGACAAGGCCGATTTCAAGGATGAAGTGCGCCCGCTGATCCTCAAGGAAAACGCGATGCGCCTACTCGGCGTGATGGATTCTGCCCCGTCCTGAACCCGGTCCGCTGCTGCATTCCTGTCGGGTGGGGTCTGAAAGGCCGCATCGAACTCGGCCTCTGCCGCCTCGGCGTGGCCCACATGGGCGTCGCCCGGAACCCCGCGGCGGACGGCCATGACCCGGGCAAGCGGTCACTCGTTGGCGGAATGGGGCGAGAATTGCGGCTCAGACCAGCGGTCGCAGGGTCGCGGTGCCTCCGTTTGCAAGCACCGCCCGCATCAGTAGGGCAACCCGACGTAGTTCTGGGCCATCGCCTTTTGCGCAGCTTCGTTCGAACGAAGGAATTCCAGCTCGGCCACCTGCATTTTCAGGTCGAATTCCGACTGGTCGGGATAACGATGCATCAGTGACGAGAACCACCAGGAGAACCGCTCGGCCTTCCAGACCCGGCTGAGCGCGCGTTCGGAATAGGCGTCGATCCCGTCGGTTGTCCCGTCGAGATAGAAGCCCTTCAGACTGTGGTAGAGATAGTGCACGTCGGAGGCGGCGGTATTCAGACCCTTGGCCCCGGTCGGGGGCACGATATGAGCCGCGTCGCCACAAAGAAACAACCGTCCCCATCGCATCGGTTCGGTCACGAAGGATCTCAGCGGCGCGATGCTTTTCTCGATCGACGGGCCGGTGATCAACTTGTCGGCGGTCTCCGACGGGATCCGGCGCTTGAGCTCTTCCCAGAAGGCGGCATCGGTCCAGTCGTGGGGATGATCGCTCAGCGAGCACTGAATGTAATAGCGGCTGAGGTGATCGTTCCGCATGGAGCAGAGCGCAAAGCCGCGGGAAGAGTTGGCATAGATCAGTTCGTGGTTCACGGGTGGCGTTTCGCTCAGGATGCCCAGCCAGCCGAAGGGGTAGACCTTCTCGTATTCCCGGCGAACAGTCAGGGGGATGGACTGGCGGCTGACCCCGTGGAACCCGTCACACCCGGCGATGAAATCGCAGTCGATCCGGCGGTCCTGCCCGCCCACTCGATACGTCAGGTGCGGCGAATCGCTGTCGGCGCCGTGAATGACCACGTCCTCGACCTCGAATTCGATCTGCCCGCCGGCCGCCTCGCGCGCGGCGTACAGATCGCGGGTCACCTCGGTCTGGCCGTAGACAACCACAGGCGTGCCGGTCAGCGCCTTGAAATCAATGCGGAACACCTCGTCGCCAAAGGACAGGAGCGTCCCGTCGTGGACATATCCTTCGGCATGCAGCCGGTCGGCACAGCCCGCCTCCTCCAGCATGTGAACCAGCCCCTGTTCCAGCACACCCGCGCGGATCCGGCCCAGAACGTAGTCTTTGGACTTGCGCTCCAGCACGACGCTGTCGATGCCGGCAACGCACAGAAGCTGCGACAGCAAAAGCCCGGACGGCCCGCCGCCGATGATGGCCACCTGAGTTTTCATCCTGTCCTCCTTCTCCTGGCAACGTTTTCACATATTGTATCCGATAGGTGAAATGCGCGGCCGGACAATTGCATCTGACCCAACCGGCCATTTTGCGCACCTTGCAGGAACTCGAGGATGTCACATGAATGGAACGCAGCCGCGGGACTGCGTGGCGAACCGTTCGGACCCGTGGTCTCGCCTGCCCCGGTCAGCCAGTGAGGGGAGTGACGACGCATCGGACAAGTTGCGTCCGCTGCGGCGCACCGCGGACGACGGGAGTGACCTACAGGCAGTTCGCCAGGGCGGTCGCCAGATTGCGCAAGACCTGACCGTAAAGGGCCGCACCGGGTTCCAGGTCGGAGCCCAGTGGGTCGAGGACACCGGTTTGCGCCTCGGAGCCATCCATGACCGCGGCGACGATGCCCGGGTCGAACTGCGGCTCCGACAGGACGCAGGTCACGCCCTGCTCCGCGACCCGCGCCTGGATTTCGGCGATGCGCGCCGGGCTGGGGTCGGTGGCGTCCGACACCGAAATCGCGCCGGCGGCCGGGAAGCCGAAGGCGTTCTCGAAATACTGGTAGGCATCGTGGAAGACGACAAACTCCCTGCCCCGCACCGGCTCGAGAATGCTGTTGATTTCCGACTTCAGCGCATCGAGCTCTTCGCGTCCGGCGGCGGCATTGGCTTGGTAGGTCGCGGCGTTTTCAGGATCGGCAGCCGAAAGCTGTGCGGCGATCGCGTTCAGCCAGACCGCCCCGTTGTCGGGCGAAAGCCAGGCGTGGGGATCGTGTGCACCATGTGCGTGTTCATGTCCGGCATGGTCTTCGCCCTCATGCGCTTCGTCATGGTCATGCCCACCGTGATCGGCGTGAGCAGCGTGGTCGACATCCTCGTGCGCGTCTATGTGCAACTCGAACAGAGCGTTTTCGCGGAAGAGAAGTTGTGTCGTTCCATCGGCTTCGAACAGTTCCGTGAGAGTTGCGTCGCTGGCGAGCGTGTCTATCGCACCATCGAGCCACGGCGTCAGATCGGGGCCGACCCAGAACACGAGGTCGGCGTCTTGCAGGGCGGCGGCCTCGGACGGGCGCAGGTTGTATTCGTGCGGGGATCCGCCGGGCGCCACGATCAGCGAAGGCTCCCCCACCCCCTGCATCACGCGCGCGACGAGCGAATGCACCGGCGCGATGTCGACGGCCACACGCGGGACATCCGCCACCGCGGTGCCTGCAAGAAGCGATGCCGCCACAGACAGGGAAAGGAGGTTTCTGGACACGTTCGGCTCCATGTGATCTTATAACATTACTGGCCGATTACAGGATGTGAAACAACATGCCAAGCGGTACTCCGACGGAAAACCCCCCGCCGGTCGATCCAGTCGGGTTCGAGACGCACGATCATGCCGGCTGCATCGCCTCGGCCATAGCCGCGGCCGAGACGCATTGTGACCGCGAGGGGCTGCGCTTCACGCCCGTTCGGCGCAAGGCGCTGGAAATCCTCCTGCAGGAACATCGCGCGATCGGAGCCTACGAAATGCTCGATCGCCTGCGCGACGCCGGCTTCGGCTCGCAGCCACCCGTGGCCTATCGTGCGCTGGAGTTCCTGGTGGCCAACGGATTCGCGCACAAGATCGAACGGCTGAACGCCTTCATCGCCTGCGCACACCCCGGAGCGACACATTCGCCCGCATTCATGATCTGTCGGTTGTGCCAATCGGTGGCCGAAGCGCAAGCGATGCCCACGCGCGGCGCTTTGGGCGAGGCCGCCCGAGCGGCGGGGTTCCAGATCGAACGAACGGTGGTCGAGGCGGAGGGCATCTGCCCCGCCTGTGCGGAGAAAGCCGAAGCATGAGCCTGATCTCGGTCCAGAACGTCAATGTCGGATACGGCGCCAACCCGGTGCTGCGCAACGTCTCCATCGCGATAGAGCCGGGTGAGATCGTGACGATCGTCGGGCCCAACGGGTCCGGCAAGACAACCCTGCTGCGGACCCTTATCGGCGCGGTACGTCCCGCCTCCGGCACCATCACGCGCAAGCCCGGACTGCGTATCGGGTACGTCCCGCAGAAACTCCACATCGACCCCACCTTGCCCATCACCGTGGAACGCTTCCTCGCGCTGCCCAGGGGAATTGACCGGTCGGCTGGCGCGCGCGCGCTGGAGCGGGCGGGTGTGCCCGACCTGTCGCAGCGCCAGATGTCGGATCTGTCCGGTGGTCAGTTCCAGCGTGTCCTGCTGGCGCGCGCCCTGAGTACGCAGCCCGACCTGCTCTTGCTCGACGAGGCGACACAGGGCCTCGATCAACCCGGATCCGCCGCCTTCTATCTCCAGATCGAAGAGGTCCGCAAGGAGACAGGCTGCGCCGTGCTGATGATCAGCCACGAGTTGCACGTGGTGATGAGCGCCTCCGACCGCGTGATCTGCCTCAACGGACATGTCTGCTGCCAGGGAACGCCCGACATCGTCTCGGCAGCGCCGGAGTACCGGGCCCTCTTCGGCACCGGAACGGGCGGGGCTCTGGCGCTCTACCGGCATGACCACGATCACGAGCATGACGATACCTGCGCACATGACCCCGCGCAGGTTCACTCCCACACAGAGAGAGACACCGAGGCGGCAGAGTGATGCTGGACGATTTCATGACCCGTGCCGCCTTGGCGGGCGTTGGCGTTGCCTGCGCCGCGGCACCGCTGGGAAGCTTCGTGGTCTGGCGGCGCATGGCCTATTTCGGCGACGCGACGGCCCATGCGGCGATCCTCGGCGTGGCGCTATCGCTGGCGCTGCAGATTTCGGTCTTCGCCGGAGCGGTGGCGGTGGCGCTTGCCATGGCATTGACTGTGACGCTCCTGACCGGGCGCGGCTATGCGATGGACACGCTTCTGGGCGTGCTGGCGCATTCCGCACTCGCCTTCGGGCTGGTGGCAGTGTCCTTCCTCTCCGGCATCCGCATCGACCTGATGGCCTATCTTTTCGGCGATATCCTGGCCGTTTCACGCGGCGATCTGGCGGTGATCTGGGGCGGTGCGGCACTGGTCGTCGGGTTGATCGCCTGGCGGTGGTCCGCACTGCTGACCGCGACGCTCAGCGAAGAGCTTGCCTATGCCAGCGGCGTCAATCCCCGGCGCGAACAGCTCGTCCTGACGCTGGCGCTGGCGATTACGGTGGCAGTCGCCATCAAGGTGGTCGGCGTGTTGCTGATCGCAGCAATGCTGATCATTCCGGCCGCCGCGGCACGCCCGCTCTCGCGCACGCCCGAGCAGATGGCTCTGACTGCGGCCTTCATCGGCGCGGCATCGGCAATAATCGGTCTCCGGGCGGCCTATGCGTTCGACACCCCCGCCGGGCCATCCATTGTCTGCGTCGCAGCACTCGTGTTCCTTGGAACAAGCGTTCTTCGCGGAGTAAGGTCCGCACGCGGCTCCTAGATCGCCGCCAGTCGGCCCCGGGTGTGCAAAAAAGACCGTGCCGCCTATCGCGATCGGTCAAGGATGTTGCGCGCCGTTCACGCCGACATAGACCGCGCAAAGCCGGTCCGTGGACGTGATGAAGAGACGGTTCCGCTTCGGTCCGCCGAAGGTCAGGTTCGACACCATCTTCTCCGTCTTTATGCGGCCCAGCGGATTGCCCTCCGGATCGAACACCCGGACCCCGTCCTGCGCGGAGGACCACAGGTTCCCCTGGTCGTCGAACCGGAACCCGTCCGGCACGCCGGGGGAGACCTCGACAAAGACCGCGCCGCCCGACAACGTGTTATCCGCCGCCACGTCGAAGACGCGGATATGGTGCGGCCCGTCCGGATCGTGCGAGAGCCCGCTGTCGGCCACGAACAGGCGGCTTTCGTCGGGGGAGAAGGCCAGCCCGTTGGGTTTCACGAAATCATCCGCCACGACCCGGATGTCGCCGGTCGCCGGATCGACGCAGAAGACATAACAGCCGTCCTGCTCCTGTTCGCCCTTGTGGCCTTCGTAATCCGACATGATCCCGTAGGTCGGGTCGGTGAACCAGATCGTCCCGTCCGACTTCACCACGACGTCGTTGGGCGAATTGAGCCGCTTCCCTGCGTGGCGGTCGGCGATCACGGTGATCGTGCCGTCCGGCTCGGTCCGAGTCACGCGGCGGCCACCATGTTCGCAACTCACCAGCCGCCCCTGGCGGTCGCGCGTGTTGCCGTTGGCGAAGTTCGAATCCGCGCGGAACACGCCCACGCCAAGGTCGGGCGTCCAGCGCAGCATCCGGTTGTTCGGGATGTCGGACCAGACGAGGAACCCGCCGTCGTTGAACCAGACCGGCCCCTCAGCCCAGCGGCACCCGTCGAAAAGAACCTCCAGCTCGGCCGTAGGGACGGTCATCGCGCGGAAGCGATGGTCGAAATACTCGAACGTGTCGCCGACAAGGGCCATGGGTCTCTCCTTCAGGTTCTGGACTTGCCGCCGCTCGCGGCCACGATGACGCCAATGATGATGAGGCCGGTCAGCACCAGCCGGACGCCCGCGCCCGCGCCGAAGGTGTTGAGCATCGTCACCAGCAGGAACAGGAACAGCGCCGCCCCCCAGAGGCCGGGCACATTGGCGAACCCGCCCGCGACGGAGGTGCCGCCGATCACCACGACCGCGATGGAACTGAGCAGGTACTCCTCGCCCATGTTGAGCGCCGCCCCGCCCGAGAAGGCGGACAGCAGATACCCGCAGAGCCCGGCGAGCGTGGCGCACATCACGTAGGTCGCCGCTCGGATCCGCTCCACCTTCACCCCGGCGAGGTGAGCCGCGCGCATGTTCTGGCCGATGGCGACGACCCCGCGCCCGAATATCGTGCGGGTCAGCAGGACGTGCCCCACAAGCGCCAGCAGGATGACGAAAAGCGCGATAACCGGCACGCCCGCGATCTTGGCGGTGGTGAAATCGGCGAGCGGTTCGGGGGGCTTCACCCGCAGCCCGCGGTTCCACCAGATCGCGGCGGACTGGAAGATGAAGCTCGACGACAGCGTCGCGATGATCGGCGGGATGCGCAGCAGCCGGATCAGCGCGTAGTTGATGACGCCCACACAGGCGCCGATTCCCAGCGCCAGGACGAGACCCAGCGGAATCAGCGCGGCGGTGCCGTCCATCGTCTTCATCGCCACGGTGCCCGCCAGCGTCATGCAGGCGGGGATGGAAAGATCCACATTCCCCGGCCCCAGCGTGATGACGAACATCTGCCCCAGCGCCACGATCACGAAGAAGGCGCCGAAGGTCATCGCCGCCGACAGGACCTCGCCCGAGCCCCGTCCGCCGGTAAAGGTCGCCGTAGCGAGCCAGACCGCCAGCGCGCCCAGCCAGGCCCAGAGCCAGGGCTGGCGCAGGATGCCCGCCAGCGTGCTCATCGCCGCACCTCCGCCCGGCTGATCAGGATACGCAGCGCCAGAACGATGATGAGGATCGCCCCCTGCGCGCCGATCTGCCAGTCGGGGTTGAGCCGGAGAAAGGAGAGGAACGACCCCGCGAGCGCCAGCGTGACCGCCCCGATCACGGCACCGATGGGCGAGACGCGCCCGCCCACGAACTCGCCGCCCCCGAGGATCACCCCGGCGATGGACAGGAGCGTGTAGCGCAGCGCGATGTTCGCGTCGGCCGACGTGGTAAGCCCGACCAGCGCCATGCCAGACAGCACGCCGAAGAACCCGGCGAGCGCGAACATCGTCATCTTGATCCTGAGCAGCGACCACCCCGCACGTTCCAGCGATCGGGGATTGCCGCCCGCCCCGCGCAGCACCACGCCGAAGGCCGAGCGCATCAGCGCGAAGTGGACGAGCAGGCCCAGCGCCACCGCGGCAATGATCGGAAAGGGAATGTAGGGCGGCTTCAGCGTCATCAGCGTCCGGATCCACTCGGGCGCCTTGCCGCCGGGCGTGGGAAGAACCAACACGGCGAGGCCCAGCCAGACGAAGGACATGCCCAGCGTCACCACGATCGAGGGCAGGTTGCGCAGGTGGATGAGCGCCCCCAGAAGCGCGTAGACCCCGATCAGCCCGGCCAGCGCCAAGACCCCCAGAAGCGGCGTGTCATGCAGCCATGTGGCCGTGATGCAGGCCACGAGGCTCACGAAACCGCCGATGGACAGATCCAGCTCGTTCACGCACAGGATGAACATCTGCGCAATGGTGGCCAACGCGATGGGGATCGCGAGGTTCAGGAGCAGGTTCAGCCCGAAGTAACTCATCGTCCGCGGCTGGAGCCAGAAGATCGCCGCCAGAAGCGCGGCCAGCGACAGCGTCGGCAGCAGGCTCCGGAGGATCCGGGGGGAGAGGACCGCGCTCATGCGTCGGCCCGGAACGAGGCGTGCAGCACACGCTCTTCCGTCATCTCGGCGCGCGGCAGGTCGGCGACGATCGACCCTTCGCGGAAGACGTAGACATGGTCGCAGTTCCGCAACTCGTCCATCTCGGTCGTGTACCAGAGGAAGGTGCGTCCCTTGGCGGCCTCCTCGCGGATCATGCCGTAGACCTCCTGCTTGGTGCCGACGTCGACGCCGCGCATCGGGTCGTCCATCACGATGATCTGCGCGGAGGACCCCAACGCGCGGGCAAAGAGCGCCTTCTGCTGGTTGCCGCCCGACAGCGACAGGATCGGCTGGTCCACGTCGGGCGTGCGGATGCCGATCCGTTCGCGCCAGTCGGAGGCGAAGGC
>CBDUPF010000118.1:0-11114 GCA_965369035.1 uncultured Aliishimia sp. | reverse complement strand
CCGCAACCATCCTTACACGTCAACGACGGACTGGTATTTTCGAACCCAAAGAAGCAGGCAGTGGGGCGTGGTCTAGTCTTCGGCCAGCTTGCGGGCCTCGCGGGCCATGAAGGCGATGACCATGCGGGTCTTGTCGAGATCGCGCGGGTTGGAGGCGTTGCCGTCCAGCGCGCGTTTGAGCACGCCCTGCAGGATCGCGAGCAGCCGGAAGAAGGAGAAGACCACGTAGAACTGCCAGTTCTGGGGCCGGTCGATCCCCCGGCGGCGGCAGTAGAGG
Source organism: uncultured Aliishimia sp. (assembly GCA_965369035.1). Lineage (GTDB taxonomy): Bacteria > Pseudomonadota > Alphaproteobacteria > Rhodobacterales > Rhodobacteraceae > Aliishimia. The sequence continues at coordinate 10,837 of CBDUPF010000118.1, read as the reverse complement.
TCCACGTATTCATCCTCTGTCGGCAGGCCGATGTTCGAGCGGTCCACGCCGCCCAAGCCGCGGAAATCGCCCTCGTGCGGCAGGCGCCAATGCATGCACTGGTAGGCGAGATCCGCAAAGGGGTGGCCGAGGGTCGACAGCTCCCAATCGAGCAGGGCCGCAACGCGCGGCTCGCCGGGGGCGAAGATCATGTTGTCGATGCGGTAATCGCCATGCACGATGCTGACCCGTCCGTCATCGGGAACCATGTGATGGCCGAGCCAGTCGATCAGCCAGTCGGCGTCCTCGAGCGTGTCGGTCTCGGTGGCCTTGTATTGCTGGGCCCATCGGGTCAGTTGCCGCTCGAAATAGTTGCCGGGCTTGCCGAAATCGCCGAGTCCGACGCTGCCGGGGTCGACGGAATGCAGCGCGGCCAGCACCCGATTCATCGCGTCGTAGATCGCGCTGCGCTGGGGCTTGTCGAGGTCGGGCAGGGCCGGGTCCCAGAAGATGCGGCCCTCCACCATCTCCATCACGAAGAACTGCGGGCCCAGCGGGCTCTGCTCGCCCGAAAGATGCAGTACGCGGGGCACCGGCACATCCGTGTCGGCCAGTGCCTGCATCACGCGGAACTCCCGGTCGACCGCATGCGCGGATTTCAGCAGCTTGCCCGGCGGTTTGGCGCGCAGCACGTATCGCCGGTCGCCGGAAACCAGCCTGTAGGTCGGGTTGGACTGCCCGTCGGAGAATTTCTCGACCCTGTCCAGCGCGCCGAACCCTTTGACGTGGGTCTGCAGATAGCGTTCGAGTTCCGCATGATCGTATTTGTGCATGACGCTGCGTTCCCCCTCTCGACTTGCCCTGCCGATTAAGCAACTCTGCTGACGCGGCGGCAAGGCCGACATCGCGTAAGGGGGGATCCGATCCATGAACATGAGCTTTTCGATGCGGCCGGAGAACGCGAAGCTGCTGGACCGGGTCCGCAAGATGATCCGCGATGAGATCATGCCGCTCGAGGAGGAATACCACGCCGAGATCGCCAAGGGCGACCGCTGGACCTATACCGACCGGCAGTCGGAGATCCTCGAAGGGCTGAAGGCGAAGGCCAGGGCGGCGGGGCTCTGGAACTTCTGGCTGACGGACAGCGACAAGGGGTTCGGGCTCACCACCGTCGAATACGCCCATTTCGCCGAGGAGATGGGGCGCACGCCGCTGGGGGCGGAGGTGTTCAACTGCTCCGCGCCGGATACCGGAAACATGGAGGTTTTCGAGCGTTACGGGTCGGCGAAGATGAAGGATCAGTGGCTGAAACCGCTGCTGGAGGGCGAAATCCGCTCCGCCTACCTGATGACGGAGCCGGATGTGGCCTCCTCGGATGCGACCAACATCTCGATGTCCTGCGTGCGAGACGGCGACGATTATGTGCTGAACGGCGAGAAATACTGGGCCTCCGGCGCCGGCGATCCGCGCTGCAAGGTCTATATCGTTATGGTGAAAACCGGGGGCGACGACCTGCCGAAACACAAACGGCAGTCGATGATCGTGGTGCCGGCGGGGACGGCAGGAATCGAGATCCTGCGCCCGATGCTGGTCTACGGCCATGACGACGCGCCGCACGGGCACATGCATCTCCGCTTCACCGATGTCCGTGTGCCGGCGGAGAACATCCTGCTGGGCGAGGGGCGCGGGTTCGAGATCGCGCAAGGCCGGCTCGGGCCCGGGCGCATCCACCATTGCATGCGCGCAATCGGGCAGGCGGAGGCGGCGCTGGAACTCATGTGCCGCCGGTCGCTGTCCAAGGAAGCCTTCGGCAAGCCGCTGGCCAAGCTGGGCGCGAATTACGACATCATCGCGGAATGCCGGATGGAGATCGAGATGGCGCGGCTCCTCTGCCTCAAGGCCGCGTGGATGATGGACCAGGGCGATGCGCGCGCCGCGGCACCGTGGATCAGCCAGATAAAGGTGGTCGCACCCCGCGTCTCGCTCAAGGTGATCGACGAGGCGGTGCAGATGCATGGCGGGCAGGGGATCAGCCAGGACACGCCGTTGGCCATCGCCTGGACGCATCAGCGGACGCTGCGGCTCGCCGACGGGCCGGATGCCGTACACCGCCGCCAGGTCGCCCGCGCAGAGTTGAAGAAGTATACGCAGGAACCAGTCTGACAGCCCGGACCCGCGGCCGGGCGGCACATCGGCAAATGCGGACGGGCCGCCACTCGCCCCGGCAGAATTTCTGACCACAGGTGAAACCAATGCCGCGTTTCATCCGTTACTCTTGACAGGGGACGCGCGTGCCCTGTCATCTGCTGCGACCATGACCCGCCCGCAAGACATCGAAGCTCTGCTGGCTCGCGTCGCCTTGCGGGACCGCGCGGCGTTCGAAGAGCTTTACGATGCGACGTCCGGGCGGCTCATGGCGGTGGCGTTGGGCGTGCTGAAGACCCGCCCCGCGGCAGAGGACGCCATGCAGGATACCTTCGTGAAGATCTGGACCCACGCCGGTCGGTACCGTTCCAACGGGCTCAGCCCGATGACGTGGCTGATCACGATCGCACGCAATACGGCCATCGACCGGCTGCGCAGGGAGCGCGGCACGACCACGGAAATCGGCGATATGGAAGCCACCCTGGCAAGCCCCGCGCCCGGACCCGAACGCCATGCGATCGCCGCGTCCGACGCGGCACGCCTGGCGGGATGTTTCGATGAATTGCCCGCAGATCGTGCGGCGGCGATCCGGGGTGCCTATCTGGAGGGGCGGAGCTATGCCGATCTGGCCCAGGCGTTCAACACGCCGCTGAACACCATGCGCACCTGGTTGCGCCGGGGGCTGGCGGCCCTGAGGGAGTGCATGTCGGATGACTGACGGCACCACCACGTCCATGGCCGAGGACGATGCGGTTCTGGCCGCGGAATTCGTGCTCGGCCTGCTCGATCCCGAAGCGGCGGCCGAGGCCGCGGCGCGGGCCGACAGCGATCCGCGTTTCGCGGACCTGGTCCGTCAGTGGCAGGAGGACCTCGTCCCCCTGGCGATGGAGTCGAACGAGGTGCCGCCGAGCCCGGCCGCGAAAGCGGTCCTCATGGCGCGACTGTTCGACGAGGCACCGGATCATGGCCGCAACCCGTTGCGCGGGATCTTTGATCGATGGCGCCTGGGAATGGCTGCGGCGCTGGCTGCGATCGTGGTGGTGGCGGCGCTGTTCCTGTTCCCGCTCGACGAGCCGGGACCGAGCCACGTGGCAGAGCTTCAGCCCGAAGCCCGCGCCTTCGTGCTGACCGCCGCGCTGAGCCGTGGCGACGTGCCGCAACTGGATCTCATGCGGATCGACGGCCCGGTCGCGCCCGCCGGGCGTGCGACCGAGCTTTGGGCCATCCCGCCGGGGGGCGCGCCGGTCTCGCTGGGCATCCTGCCGGAAGCGGAAAGCTGGGTCGTCAGCCTCCCGCCGGAACTGGCCGGGCAGGCGGCCGACCTGACACTCGCGCTTTCCGACGAACCGGAGGGGGGCTCTCCAACCGGCGCACCGACCGGCGCCGTACTGGCCGCCACGCCGTTCAGCAAGCTTTGAGCCGTGCCGGGCCCGCGGGTCCCCACGGGCCGACCGGGCTGGATCATGCGCCGGAAAACGGATCCTGCGGGTAGCCCACGCCAGCCAGATAAAGACCATCGGGCGGGCAGACCGGCCCGCAGGCCGACCGGTCGCGGGCGGCCAGCGCGGCAGCGACATCATCGGGCGTCCACGCGCCTGCGCCAACACGCTCCAGCGTGCCGACGAAGCTGCGGACCTGGTTGTGCAGGAAGGATCGCGCGCGCACTTGAAACCGGATTTCCGGGCCCCAGTCCGTCGCCACCTGGTCCACCCGCAACTCGTCCAGCGTCTTGACCGGGCTGTCGGCCTGGCAGATCGAGGAGCGGAAGGTGGTGAAATCGTGACGCCCGACAAGGCGATCCGCCGCCAATTGCATCGCCGCCACATCCAGGGGCCGGTTCACGCGCCAGACCAGCCCGTGGAGATGGGTGAGCGGCGCGCGCCGCGTGAGAAGCCGGAAGAGGTACCGCCGTTCCAATGCGGAAAACCGCGCGTGCCAGTCCGGTGCGACCTGCGCGCAGGCGGTGATCGCGACGGGTTGCGGCTTCAGATGGTAGTTCAGCGCTTCCGACAGCCGAAACGGGTCCCAGTCTCTGGCCATGTCGCAATGGGCGACCTGACCGGTGGCGTGGACACCCGCATCCGTCCGACCCGCGGCGGCGATGGTATGTTCACCTGGCTCCAGCCGGGCGAGCGCCGCCTCGATGGCGCCCTGCACCGACGGCTGGTCCTTCTGCCGCTGCCAGCCGGCGAAGGGGCCTCCGTGATACTCGACTTTCAGTGCAAAGCGCGGCATGCGCCCGCACCTACATGCTACGCCGGCGAAAGTGGAGACGGCAATTGCAGCGCGCCGCTTGCGCGGAGCCGGGGAAAATTCCCCGCTGGCAGGTGCCGCACCCCGCACATATGTTGTGGACCAAGGCAAGACGAGGGCGGCGTGTGGTCATCTCCACCATAGCAGACGGGATATTCAACGTCGTGGATTCGGTCCGCGATGCGGGCGAGGGGCTGATCTCGGACCGGGTGATCCGGCTCGGCGTGACGGGGCTCGCGCGCGCGGGCAAGACCGTGTTCATCACCTCGCTGGTCGCCAACCTGATGGACCGCGGGCGGATGCCGGGGCTGCTGGCGGCGAGCGAAGGCCGGATCGAGACCGCGTTCCTGCAGCCGCAGCCCGACGACACGATCCCGCGTTTCGACTCCGAGGCGCATCTGGCGGCGCTGACCGGGCGCACCCCCCGCTGGCCCGACAGCACGCGCGCGGTGTCCGAGCTGCGGCTGAGCCTGCGGGTGCGGCCCTCCGGCTTGCTGGCGGGGTTGCAGGGGCCGCGGACGCTGCATCTCGACATCGTGGATTATCCCGGCGAGTGGCTGCTGGACCTCGCGCTGCTCGACAAAAGCTATGCCGGATGGTCGGCCGAAGTTCTGGACCGTGTGGCCGACCGTGACGCTGCGCAGGAGTTCCTGACGCTCGCCCGCGCCACCGACGGCGAGGCCGCGCTCGATGAGCCACGGGCCGCGGCGCTGGCGCGGGCTTTCACCGGATACCTGCGCGACGCCCGTGCCGCGGGATTCTACGATTGCACGCCGGGCCGGTTCCTGCTGCCGGGCGATCTGGAGGGCTCACCCGTGCTGACCTTCGCCCCGCTGCCGCCGGGCGAGGCGCCGCGGCGGAGTCTCCGGCGCGAGATGGAGCGGCGGTTCGAGGCTTACAAGGCGCAGGTGGTCAAGCCCATCTTCCGCGACCATTTCTCGCGCATCGACCGTCAGGTCGTGCTGGTCGATGTGCTGGGCGCCATCCATAGCGGGCCGCGCGCGGTGGAGGACATGCGCCAGGCCATGGCCGATATCCTGGGCGCTTTCCGGCCGGGCCGCAACGCGTTCCTGACCCAGCTCTTCATGGGGCGGCGGGTGGAAAAGATCCTGTTTGCCGCGACCAAGGCCGACCACCTGCACCATTCCCAGCACCCGCAGCTGACCGCGATCATGGAGGCGCTGACCCGCGAGGCGCGGGATCGCGCGCGCTTTGCCGGGGCGGAGACGCAGGCGATGTCGCTGGCCGCCCTCCGCGCCACGACCGAAGAGATGGTGGCCCATGAGGGCGCCGAACTGGGCGTGGTGCGTGGCACCCTGCTCGACAGCGGCAAGCAGGCGGCCTTCTATCCCGGCGCGCTGCCGAAGGATCCTGCGCATCTGCTTGCGCCGGCGCAACAGGGAGCGGAGAGCTGGCTCGACCAGGACTACGAGGTGATGAACTTTGCGCCTGCGCCGCTGGAGCTGCGCCCCGGCGACGGGCCGCCGCATCTGCGGCTCGACCGGGCGGCGCAATTCCTGCTTGGAGACCGGCTGTGACGAAAACCGGATACCTGTTGCGCCCCGCGCGGCCCACCGATGCGGGCCGGGTCGGCGCGATCCTGTCGGCCTTCGTGGACGAAACGCCCTGGTTGCCGCGCCTTCACACGCGGGCCCAGGACCTGCACTTCGCGGGCACGATGATCGACCGGGGCTGGATCACCGTGGCGCAGGATGCCACGGGTGTCGCGGGCTTTGTCGCGCGGGACGGTGGCGACATCCACGCGCTTTACGTGGATGCAGTTGCGCGCGGGGGCGGCTACGGGTCGGCGCTTCTGCGTCGGATGATGGCGGAGACGGAGGCGTTGTCGCTCTGGACCTTCCAGGCCAACACGCCGGCGCGGGCCTTTTACGACAGGCACGGCTTTTCCGAGATCGAGCGCACCGATGGTGCCGAAAACGACGAAGGGTTGCCCGACATCCGGTTCGATTGGCAGCGGAGGACATCATGACCAAGGGCCCCGTCCTGATCGACCTCGACGACGGCAAACCCGCGCCCTCGGTCGCCGATGCGCCGCCCGTTCCGGATGCGGATGGCACGGCGGAGGCGTCGCGGGGGCAAGCGATGCAGCTGGCGGCGCGGCTGGCCGCGCGCCGCAGTTCGCGTCTGGTGCGCTGGTTCTGGGGTCTGCTGACGGCGCTGGTGGGAGCCGTGGTTTCGGTCGCCGCATGGGATTTCGTGACCGGCCTGCTCGATCGCAGCCCGGTGCTGGGCCTGGCGATTTCCGTGCTGTTGGCGGCCTTCCTGCTGGTCTTGCTGGCACTGGCCTTGCGCGAATTGGCCGCGCTGAGCCGGCTGTCGCGCATCGACGGGCTGCGGCACGCGGCGGCGCAGGCGCGGTCGGACGCGGATCTGGTCGCGGCGCGGAAGGTCACCGACCGGTTGAGCGCGATGTATGCGTCCCGCGACGATACCCGCTGGGGCCGCGAGCGGCTGGCCGAGCTGCGCGGCGACCAGCTTGACGCCGATGGCCTGCTGGACCTTGCCGAACGCGAGTTGATGCGCCCGCTCGACGCAGCCGCCGCTCGCGAAGTCGAGGCCGCGGCCCGGCAGGTCGCGACGGTCACCGCGCTGGTGCCGCTGGCGCTGGCCGATGTCGCCGCCGCGCTGACCGCCAACCTGCGGATGATCCGGCGGATCGCGGAGATCTATGGCGGCCGTTCGGGGATCGTCGGCGGCTGGCGGCTGACGCGCGCGGTGCTGTCGCACCTCGTGGCCACCGGCGCCGTGGCGGTGGGCGACGACATGCTGGAGCCGATCCTGGGCGGGTCGGTGCTGGCCAAGCTGTCGCGGCGGTTCGGCGAGGGGTTGGTCAACGGCGCGCTGACCGCGCGGGTGGGTGTCGCGGCGATGGAGGTCTGCCGGCCGCTGCCGTTCTCCGGCACGCCGCGTCCCCGTGCCCGCGACCTGGTGCGGCGCGCGCTGACCGGGCTTTTCGACAGGTCGCGTGGTTGATCCGGCGGAGCGGTCTTGCGACCGCACGCAATTTTGGACGGGGGGCTGTCTGCCCCCCGGTCCGCGTGCCGCGGACTCCCCCCGAAGGTATTTGCGAACCCAAAGAAGCAGGACGACCGGACTTGTCGCGCCCCGAACCCGCGCCTATACACGCCGCGAGATGATGACGGTTCTGGCGATCATTCGAATTTCGAACCCGGCGCTCTGAGGTCAGGAGCCGCCGGGCAAAGGTGTTGAACCCACGCACCGCAAACCGTATTCCCCCAGATCAACGACTTGCTTCGAAGGACGCCGCCGATGTGCGCCGACACGCCCGAGTACAAACATACCCTGAATCTGCCCCGGACCGAATTCCCGATGCGCGCGGGACTGCCCAAACGCGAGCCGGAATGGTTGGAACGGTGGGAGCGGATCGGGATCTATGACCGCCTGCGCGAGACTGCGGGGAACCGCGAGATCTTCTGCCTGCACGACGGCCCGCCCTATGCCAACGGCAACCTGCATATCGGCCACGCGCTGAACAAGACGATCAAGGACATCATCGTGCGGTCGCACCAGATGATGGGCCACGACAGCCGATACATCCCCGGCTGGGACTGCCACGGGCTGCCCATCGAATGGAAGATCGAGGAGCAGTACCGCGCCAGGGGCAAGGACAAGGACGAGGTTCCGGTGGTCGAGCTGCGCCGGGAATGTCGCAAGTTCGCCGAACACTGGATCGACGTGCAGCGCGAAGAGTTCAAGCGGCTTGGCGTTACGGGAAGCTGGGACCGGCCTTATCTCACCATGGATTTCCACGCCGAGCGGGTGATCGCCGAGGACTTCATGAAGTTCCTGATGAACGGCACGCTTTACCAGGGGTCCAAGCCGGTCATGTGGTCGCCGGTGGAACAGACCGCGCTGGCCGAGGCGGAGGTGGAGTACCACGACAAGGAGAGCTTCACGATCTGGGTGAAGTTCCGGGTCGAATCCTTTGACACGTCCGACCTCGTGCTGTCCGACGAGGAGGCCAGCGACGACGCCAGGCAAGCCGTGGCGGAGGCCGAGGTGAAGGCGGCGCAGGATTTCGAAGGCGCCCATGTCGTCATCTGGACCACGACGCCCTGGACCATCCCGTCGAACAAGGCGGTCGTCTTCGGCCGGGACGTTGCCTACGGCCTTTACGAGGTGACCGGACGGCCGGAGGAGTGCTGGGCGGAGATCGGTGACCGCTTCATCCTGGCCGACCGGATGGCCGAGGACGTGATGTCGCGGGCGCGGCTGACGCCCGACATGTACCGCCGGGTGCGCGATGTGCGGCCCAGCCAGCTCGACGCCATGACGCTCAGCCACCCGCTGGCCGGGGCCGAGGGCGCGGAGGGCGAATGGGACCAGGTCCGGGATTTCCGCGCGGCCGATTTCGTCTCCGACGAGGAGGGCACCGGCTTCGTGCATTGCGCGCCCTCCCACGGGATGGAGGAGTTCGAGCTTTACCGCGATCTCGGCATGCTGGAGGAGGTCATCACCTACAACGTGATGGAGGATGGCCGTTTCCGCGACGACCTGCCGTTCTTCGGCGGCAAGGCGATCCTGAAGCCCAACGGCAAGGAGGGCAACGCCAACAAGGCGGTCATCGACAAGCTGATCGAGGTCGGGGGGCTGCTCGCGCGTGGCAAGATCAAGCACTCCTATCCGCATTCCTGGCGCTCGAAGGCGCCGGTCATCTACCGCAACACGCCGCAGTGGTTCGCCGCCATCGACAAGCCGGTGGGCGACGGTCAGGACGAACACGGCACGACCATCCGCCAACGCGCGCTGACCGAGATCGACCACGTCAACTGGACGCCGAAATCCGGGCGCAACCGCCTGCATTCGATGATGGAGGCGCGGCCCGACTGGGTGCTGTCGCGCCAGCGTGCCTGGGGCGTGCCGCTCACCTGCTTCACGAAAAAGGGCGCGCTGCCCACCGATCCGGATTTCCTGTTGCGCAACGAGGAGGTCAACCGCCGCATCGTCGAGGCCTTCGAGACCGAGGGCGCGGATGCATGGTACATGGACGGCGCGAAGGAGCGGTTCTTGGGCGGGTTGGTGAACCCGGACGACTACGACCAGGTCTTCGACATTCTCGACGTATGGTTTGATTCCGGCTCCACCCATGCCTTCGTGCTGCGTGACCGGGAGGACGGCACCCCGGACGGGATCGCGGATGTCTACATGGAGGGCACCGACCAGCACCGCGGGTGGTTCCATTCCTCGTTGTTGCAGGCCTGCGGGACCATCGGGCGCGCGCCCTATCGCAACGTGGTGACGCACGGCTTCACGCTGGATGAGAAGGGCATGAAGATGTCCAAGTCGCTCGGCAACATCATCGCCCCGCAGGAGATCATCAGCCAGTACGGCGCGGATGTGCTGCGACTCTGGGTGGCGCAGACGGACTACACCGCTGATCAGCGCATCGGGCCGGAGATCCTCAAGGGCGTCGCCGACAGCTACCGGCGGCTGCGCAATACGATGCGGTTCATGCTGGGCGCGATGGGGGCGCTGCCGCTGGAGGAGCGGGTGGAACCGGCGGAGATGCCGGAGCTGGAGCGCTGGGTGCTGCATCGCCTTGCCGAACTGGACGGCGAGGTCCGGGCAAGCTACCGCGCGTTCGATTTCCAGGACGTGTTCCAGGCGATCTTCAACTTCGCGACGGTGGACCTGTCGGCCTATTACTTCGACATCCGCAAGGACGCGCTTTACTGCGACGGCGATACGTTGCGGCGGCGCGCGGCCCGCACGGTGCTGGAACTGCTGTTCGAGCGGCTGACGACCTGGCTTGCGCCGATTCTGCCCTTCACCATGGAGGATGTGTGGCTGGACCAGCGGCCGGGCGATGAGTCCTCCGTCCATTTGCAGGACTTTCCCGAAACGCCGGAGGCGTGGCGTGACGATGCCCTGGCGGAAAAATGGGCCGGGGTTCGGCGGGCCCGGCGCGTGGTGACTGCCGCGCTCGAACTGCAGCGCGTCGACAAGGTTATTGGCGCGTCGCTCGAGGCGGCGCCGGTCGTGCATGTGGAGGATGCCGACCTGCTGAAGGCGTTGAAAAGCGTGAGCTTTGCCGATGTCTGCATCACGTCCGACGTGGCGCTGACGTCCGACCCGGCACCGTCGGAGGCTTTCCGCCTGCCGGAAGTGTCGGGTATCGGAGTGGTGTTCGAAAAGGCCTCCGGCGAGAAGTGCCAACGCTGCTGGAAGGTGCTTCCGGATGTCGGCAGCCACGCGCATGCCGGTGTCTGTGCCCGGTGCGAGAAAGCTCTGGGGTGACGGGAGCCGCATGCCGACGATACGGGAGGTGCCCGCGCGGCGCTCCCGGTTCGCCGCAAGCCGCATGGACGTGACGCGGGGCGGGGCCGTTGCTGCCGAAATCGCAGGTTCCGGGTTGAGCCGGCCCGGTGCGGGGGCATAATTCTGTCCCATGGCCCAAATTCATGTCGATACGCGGTTC
>CBDUPF010000117.1:0-11206 GCA_965369035.1 uncultured Aliishimia sp. | reverse complement strand
GAAACGCTCCTGCTGACGGGCGATGACGCGATTGTCCCGACGGGACCATTCACACAGGTCGTGCCAGGCAATCTGGTCGGCGAAAAGCGCGCGCAAGCCGCTGTCCGTGATCGGCACCGCCTGCCGGATCCGGGCGTTGCGGGTATCCCCGTCGAGGTCCGTGGCCACCAACAGGCGCAGATTTCCCATCGCGTCGCCGTCGTCGAGATAGGCACCCTTGCCGCCCGAGAGCAGGTAGCGCGGTGCGTCGCCCGTGCGGTGCAGGCCCACACGGTCGGGATAGGCCAGGGCCGCCATCTCGCCGGGTTCCAGCGGGTCCGGGTCGCCCTTGCGGGAGAGCTTGCGCAGCCGTGCAGCCTCCGTACGGATGCGGGACAGTCCCGGGCTCCTGCCGGTGCCGGCGAGCGCTTTGAGACGTGCGGCGAGGTCGGTTCCCGCGTCGGGCAGCGGATCGCGATCGGAGAGCAATGCCGCGAGCGGCGCGGCCTGCGCCCCGGCGACCAGCAGCATGTGACCGAGACGGGGGTGAAGCGGCAGGGCAGCGAGCTTGCGGCCATGCGGGGTCACCCGCGCCGCTGAATCGAGCGCGCCCAGCATCTGCAGGAGTGTCTGCGCCTCCGCATAACTGCCCACGTTGGGTTGTGTCAGGAAGGCGAGATCCTCCGGCGCAGCACCCCAGTTCGCGAGTTCCAGTGCCAGGGGCGCAAGATCGGCGGTTTCGATCTCCGCCGGAGCGAAAGCGGGCAGGGCGCCCTCCTCCCCGCGGGTCCAGAGCCGGTAGCAGATCCCGGGTCCCACGCGGCCCGCACGGCCCGCGCGCTGGGTCGATTCCGCCTTCGATGCGCGTTCGGTGACCAGCCGCGACATGCCGGAGCCGGGATCGAACCGCGCCCGCCGCGCGCGTCCCGCATCGACGACGACCGAGATGTCGGGCAGTGTCAGCGATGTTTCGGCGATCGAGGTCGCCAGCACGATCTTGCGCCCCTTCGCGAGCGGCGTCGTCGCGCGGCGCTGCGCATCGAAGGGCAGGGCGCCATAGAGGGGAAGGATGTGGCAGTCCGCCGGCAGGCGGGAGGAGAGAGCGTTCTGCGCGCGCCGGATTTCGGGCTCGCCCGGCAGGAAGACGAGCACGCCGCCGTCCGTTTCCGCCACCGCCTGCGCCACGAGATCGTGCAGCGCGGGTTCCCACCGGCCCGGTCCCAGGGGGCGGGGCAGAAACCGGATATCGACCGGGAAGCTGCGGCCCTCCGAGGTGAGGATCGGCGCGGCCAGCAGGTCGGCCACGGGGTCGGCGTCAAGAGTGGCCGACATGACGAGAAGTTGCAGGTCGTCGCGCAGCGCCTCGCAGACCTCGAGGCAGAGCGCGAGGCCCAGATCGGCATTGAGCGAACGTTCGTGGAATTCGTCGAAGACGACGAGCGACACGCCGGGCAGGTCGGGCTCGGTCTGCAGCATCCGGGTCAGGACGCCTTCGGTGACGACTTCGATCCGGGTGCGGTCGCTGACGCGGGTCTCTCCCCGCATCCGGTAACCGATGACGTCGCCGGGCGTCGATCCGTGCAGCACCGCCATCCGTTCGGCCGCGTGGCGCGCGGCGAGCCGGCGCGGCTCCAGCACGAGGATCCGGCCCGGGACGTGCGCAAGGAGGTGCAGTGGCACGAGCGTGGTCTTGCCCGCGCCGGGCGGCGCCTGGACGACCGCGCGGCCCTGCGTGGCCAGCGCCCGAACGATATCATCGAGGATGTCCGTGATCGGCAATGCATCGGTCATGGCGTTCCGATACAGGCTGCGCGGGGGAGTTTGTAGGGGCCTCTGGACAAGTCGGGGTGGCTTCGCCATCAAGTCGGCCATGAATCTGGATGACCTCAGAACGCGCCTGATGGCAGGCGAGCGCCGGGCGCTGGCCCGGGCGATCACGCTGGTGGAAAGCGCACGCAAGGATCACCGCGAGCAGGCGGTGGAACTGCTCGAATCGCTGCCCGTGGATCGGCAGGCGATGCGCATCGCGCTGTCCGGCACGCCGGGTGTCGGCAAGTCGACCTTCATCGAGAGCTTCGGGTCGATGCTGACCGGGGACGGGCTGCGAGTGGCGGTGCTGGCGATCGATCCGTCCTCCGCCCGCACCGGCGGGTCGATTCTGGGCGACAAGACGCGGATGGACCAGCTGGCGCGCGACCCCAACGCCTTCATCCGTCCTTCGCCGAGCCAGAGCCACCTGGGCGGGGTGGGGCGGCGCACGCGGGAAGCGGTCAGCCTCTGCGAGGCGGCGGGCTTCGACGTGGTGTTGATCGAGACGGTGGGCGTGGGCCAATCGGAAACGGTGGCGGCGCAGCTGTCGGACATCTTCGTCCTGCTGCTCGCACCGGCGGGGGGCGACGAGTTGCAGGGGGTCAAGCGCGGGATCATGGAGATTGCCGACCTGATCCTGATCAACAAGGCGGATGGCGATCTGAAGCCGGCCGCTTCACGGACCTGCGCGGATTACTCCGGCGCGCTTCGTCTGCTTCGCAAGCGGCCGCAGGATCCCGAGGGATATCCGCAGGCCCGCATGGTCTCCGCGCTGGAGGAGGGCGGTCTGCGCGGGGCGTGGGAGGCGATGCGCACGCTGGTCGACTGGCGGCGCGAGAACGGGTTGTGGGATCGGACCCGGGCGGAACAGGCGCGCTATTGGCTGGCGGAGGATGTCCGCCAGGCGTTGCTTGCCCCGCTGGAGACGGCCAGGGGCCGCGCCGCGCTCGACGATCTGGGGGCCCGTGTCGCCGCGGCCGAGATAACACCTACTGCGGCGGCGGCGGAACTGCTCGCCCGGCTCGGATCGTGACGGCGGAAAGCCCTTGACGGGGCCTGTCCCGCTTCGTAGAGACACCCGACGAGATTCCGGGGCGCTGCGCGGCCAGCGCCCCTTGGCATTGCCGGGTCGTCGCGTCAGATCGAGACCCCGGCTCCGATAGATGAGGTAAGACCCATGTCGCGCGTTTGCGAACTGACCGGAAAAGGCCCCATGGTTGGCAACAATGTCAGCCACGCCAACAACAAGACCAAGCGGCGTTTTCTGCCGAACCTGAACGACACCACGCTGCAGTCCGAAACGCTGGGCCGTGGCGTGAAGCTGCGGATCTCCGCACATGCGCTGCGGTCGGTCGATCACCGCGGCGGTCTGGATGCCTTCCTTCTGAAGGCCAAGGATGCGGATCTGAGCGCCAACGCGCTGAAGGTCAAGAAGGAAATCGTGAAGGCTCAGGCCGCGAACGCCTGACCCCGACGACCGTTTTTTTCAGAGGCCCTGCGCGGTGACGCGCGGGGCCTTGTCGTTTTGACGTTGCACGCCCGGGGGCTATCGCCTACCTCAATCCCATGCGTGTGGCATCGTCATTTTCCGCGGTTGTCCTGAGCCTGATCCTGGTCGTCACGGCGCAGGGCATGGCTTTCGCCCGCGGTCAGGCGCCGGCGGAGGGGCAGCTGATCCTCTGCACCGGGCAAGGCGCGGTGATGATCTTTACCGATGCCGACGGTCGCCCGACCAGTCCGCCGCAGCTCTGCGTTGACGGGATGCAGGCGCTCTTCGGTTTCAACCTGACATGTCTGGCCGAGGCCGAGTGCCCCGCGAACCTGTCCCATGTCGATTGGCCCTTTGCCGCGGAATCGCTCCTCCACGCCGAACGTCCGCACCTGTCGGCCCGTGATCCCCCGTTGGTCTGACCCACTTCAGACCTGTTCGACATCACGCAAACCGACCTAGGGAAGACAACACATGTTCCTGAAATCCATCGCCGGCGCGACGCTGGCCGCATTCGTCTGCCTGCCCGCCCTTGCCGACGACTCCCCCATCACGATCGAGGACGCCTTTGCCCGCAGCGGGCCGCATTCCGGCGCGGCGTTCTTTGTCATCCACAACAATGGCGATACCGACGACCGTCTGGTTGCCGCCCGGTCCGACGTGGCCGCCCGCGTGGAACTGCACCCCCATATCGAAGACGAGAACGGAGTGATGAAGATGCGCGAGGTGGAGGACGGTTTCGCCGTGCCCGCGAACGGCATGCACATGCTCAAGCGCGGGGGCGACCATGTCATGTTCATGGGGCTCGAGACGCCGTTCGAGGATGGCGAGACCATCTCCGTGACCCTCACCTTCGAGGCGGCGGGCGATATCGACGTGGAGATCCCGGTCGACAACGAGCGTCAGGGCAGTCACGGCCACGGTCACGGCAACTGAGCCGCCGTCTGGCCGCCCGTCTCACGCAGGGCTGGCGGCCAGAACCCGGTCAACCCACGCCGGCACCACCTGCGTTGCGGGTCCGAAATGCGTCTCCGCAAAGAGCGACGCGCCGTCGGAAGGCTCGAGGTTCAGCTCGATGGTGTGCGCTCCGGCCATGCGAGCGGCCTGCACGAACCCGGCGGCAGGGTAGACATTGCCGGATGTGCCGATGGACACGAAGATATCGGCCGCGCCGAGCGCATCGTCGATCTCCTCCATGTGATAGGGCATCTCTCCGAACCAGACGACGTCGGGACGCGCCGCAGGTGACGCGCAGCGCGGGCACGTATCGCCCGGGTGCATGGTCAACGGCGCGGCCCAGCGATGGTCGCACATCGCGCACAGCGCCTGGTCGAGCTGCCCGTGCATGTGCAGGACGCTCCGCGACCCCGCCCGTTCGTGCAGGCCGTCCACGTTCTGCGTCACCACGAGAACCTCGCCATCATGCTCCGCCTCCAGTCGGGCCAGCGCCAGATGGGCGTCATTGGCGGTTGCCTCGGCGGCTTGCGCCCGGCGCTGGTTGTAGAAATTCACCACCAGCTCGGGGTTGCGCTCGAAGGCCTCCGGCGTCGCCACATCTTCGATCCGGTACTGCGACCAGAGCCCGCCTTCGTCCCTGAAGGTGCCGAGCCCGCTTTCGGCGGAGATACCCGCACCCGTCAAGATCACGATCCGCGTCATCGGTTCGCCCCGTTGCTTCTGTTGCCCCTACAGAAAACAGGTCCCGGTGCGGCCGCGCAAGAGCCGTTCAAGCGTGGTTGCGCCCGAGCAAAGCTCCGGGCACTCTGCCCGCACCATGGCTGTGCTCTTCGTATGTCTCGGCAATATCTGCCGCTCCCCCACGGCGGAAGCGGTGTTCCGCGTCGCCTGTCCCGAGATCCCCTGCGACAGCGCCGGGACCGGCGACTGGCACGTGGGCGATCCCCCTTATCCTCCGATGCAGGCTGCGGCGCGCTCGAGGGGACTCCAGATGGGTGACCTGCGAGCACGGCAGTTCACGGCCGCGGATTTCGAGCGGTTCGACCTGATACTCGGCATGGATGCGGAGAATATCGAACACATCGAACGCTTGCGCCCGGCGGACGCCACGACGCCGGTGCAGCTACTGGCCCCGTACGCGGGCGACGGGCGCGACACGGTTCCCGACCCGTATTTCACGCGCGATTTCGACGAGACGCTGGACCTCGTGGAGGCGGCCGTCCGCGGGCTCGTGGCGGAACTGCGCGCCGCGCGCGGGGTGTGAGCCGCATCAGGCTTCGAGGAGGCGGAATTCGCCGGTCAGCCAGGGGTGCTGCGCGGTCGCCGGGTCGATCATCAACTCCTGGACAAGCTGCCTGACCGTGCGGGCGATGTCCAAGGGTACGGGCCCCGCCCAATCCGCACCGGCATAAAGCACGATGGTCCGGGAAAACGGCCGGATCGGGAGCGGCCAGGCCATGACCTTGTCGTGGAACCGTCCCGCCCGCATGTAGCCCAGCGGCGTGGTCAGCGCCCAGCCGATGCCGCGCGCCACCATGGCCATGAGCGCCAGATGCGATCCGATCTCGAACCGTTGCGGGAACTCGATTCGTTGCCGCGCGAAGTGGCTTTCGATCTGCCGCCCGATCAGCTGTTCCCGGTCATAGCGCAGGAAGGGCAGGTCGCCCAACTCCGCGAAGCTTTGCGGTGCGGCCTGCAACGCACCCCGCGGGGCCACGAGGATATAGGGATCGCGCACCAGCGGGTATTCCAGAACCCCCGGCAGCACGCGCCCTGTCGAGGCGGATATCGCGATGTGCAACTTCTTGTCGAGCATCGCCGCCATGATCTCGTGGCTTGCCGAGGTGATAAGCCGGAACCGGCACTTGGTCAGGCTCTTGGCAAGGATGGTCACGAGCCGCGGTGTCAGATCGTTGTCGAAATCGTCGATCAGGCCCAACGAAAGCGAGCTCAGATGGGCGAGGTCCATCACCGTGAGCTCCGACTGTGCCATGCGCAGTTGCATCAGCGCAGCCTCGGCCCGTGTGCGGAAGCTGTCGCCCGCGGGGGTAAGGCGCATCGGCCGCTTGTCGTGATCCACCAGATCGGTGCCGAGCGCGGTTTCGAGATTGCGAAGCTGCTGGCTGACCGCGGGTTGCGACAGTCCGGTCAGCCCCGCGGCACCGGCCACGGAGCCGGTGGCGGCAAGTGCCTCGAACACTTCGAGTCCGCGCAGGGTCACACCTTTGGGCAACATGGGGCCAACCTTGCCATGATTTCGAGAGTCTGGAAACTCCGTTGTGAAAACGCCATCATCGTTGAACCTGCGATGCGCCCGAATTTCGAAATATCAAATTCGGCCTTTCATCCTTCTTGCCGCGATCTGTGCTACGGCATGTCAGACGCATCGTGAATCCGGGAGTTCGACATAATGACCGTCGTGTATCTGAAGCAAGCGCGTGACCAATCGCCCCAGACCGTGGCCGATGTCTCCTCCACGGTTCGGACCATGCTTGACCGGATCGCGACCGAAGGGGAGGCCGCGGCGCTGGATTATGCCCGCACGCTCGACGGCTGGGAGGGTGACGTCATCGTCACGAAAGGGCAGCTGGAACGTGCCGCCGACGATTTGCCCGAGGACGAACGCGCGGCCATCGATTTTGCACATTCCAACATCCGGAGGTTCGCGGAGGCGCAGCGCGCCACGCTGACCGAAACCGAAATCGAACTGCGCCCCGGGCTCGTCGCGGGCCAGCGCGTGATCCCGGTCCGGGCCGCCGGTTGCTATGTGCCCGGTGGACGCTATGCGCATCTGGCCTCCGCGTTGATGACGATCACCACGGCCAAAGTGGCGGGCGTAAGGCACATCACGGCCTGCACGCCACCCAAGGACGGAAAGATCCCCGCGTCGATCCTTTACGCCATGCAGGTCGCCGGCGCGGACCGCGTTCTTGCCATGGGCGGAGTGCAGGGGATCGCCGCCATGGCGCATGGCTTTTTCGGCGGTGAACGGGCCGATATCCTCGTCGGGCCGGGCAACCAGTTCGTGGCAGAGGCCAAGCGGCAGCTCTTTGGTCCGCTCGGCATCGACATGTTCGCGGGGCCCACTGACAGCATGATCCTCGCCGATGCGTCCGCCGATCCCTACACCGTGGCCTGGGACCTCGTGGGGCAGGCGGAGCATGGCGCGAATTCGCCGGTCTGGCTGGTGACCGATCACCGTCCACTCGCCGAGGCGGTGATGCGCGAGGTGCCGGAACTGATCGACAGCCTTCCCGAACTCAACGCCGATTGCGCGCGCCGTGCCTGGGCGGAACTGGGCGAGGTGATTCTCTGCGGCGACCGCGAGGAAATGGCCCAGGTGGCCGACCGCATCGGGCCGGAGCATCTGCAGGTGCAGGCGACCGAACTTGGCTGGTGGCTGGGGCGGCTACAGGTCTATGGCTCGCTGTTTCTCGGCGAAAACACCACCGTGGCCTTTGGCGACAAGGCAAGCGGGCCGAACCACGTGCTGCCGACTTCGGGTGCCGCGCGCTACACCGGCGGGCTGAGCGTGCACAAGTTCCTCAAGATCGTGACCTGGCAGACGATGGCGGACGAGGCGGTCGACCCTGTTGCCGGTGCCACCGCGCTCATCTCGCGCATCGAGGGGATGGAGGGGCACGCCCGGACCGCCGACATTCGTCGCGGCGGACCCGACCGGCCGCGTCACGCGGCCTCCGCCTGATTTCGCAGGCTGACACCGGTGTGCGGGGCCTTGCGTCCGGCGCGCGCGTTCGTCAGGGTCCGCGGAAAAGGAGGTGCGCATGAAGATCGCCGCCGCTGCCTACCCGCTGGATTTCCTTGGGTCCTGGGCACAGTACGAGGACAAGCTGCACCACTGGGTCGACGAGGCTGCGAGCCATGGGGCCGACCTGCTCGTCTTTCCCGAGTACGGCGCGATGGAGCTTGCTACGCTGGCCGGGCGCGACGTGGCGGGCGATCTGGAACAGTCGTTGCATGCCGTTTCGGAGCGGATGCCGGAGGCCGACGCGCTGCACGCGCATCTTGCTCGGCAGTTCGGGGTGCATGTTCTTTCCGCTTCCGCGCCGTCCTTTCACCCTCCGAAACCGGATCGCGACCGTCCCGTGAACCGCGCGAGCCTTTTCACGCCGACAGGGCAGGTGGGGATACAGGACAAGCAGATCATGACGCGTTTCGAGGCCGAAACCTGGGACGTGGTGCCCGGCGGTGGCCTGCAGCTCTTCGATACCGCACTGGGACGGATCGGTATCCTGATCTGCTATGACAGCGAGTTCCCCTTGCTGGGCCGCGCGCTAAGCGAGGCGGAACTCATCCTCGTGCCGTCCGTCACCGAAACGTTGCGCGGGTACTCGCGGGTGCGGATCGGCGCACAGGCCCGCGCGCTGGAGAACCAGTGCGTCACGGTCATGTCCTCCGTCGTGGGAACAGTCGACTGGTCGGAGGCGGTGGATGTCTCCATAGGGGCCGGCGGCATCTTCGGCCCGCCCGACCGCGGTTTCCCGGAGACGGGTGTGTTCGCGGCGGGACACCTCAATGCGCCCGGCTGGACCTATGCGGAGGTCGAGCTTTCGGCGGTCGCAGATGTGCGCAGGGATGGCGGTGTGCTCAATCGTCGCGATTGGTCCTGCCAGGACGGCAGGTCCGAGATGGCGCCGGTCACGGTGCTGAAGTAGCGACCAAGCACCGTTTCACGGACTTTTCCGACGATTTCTGCGCAGTTTGGGTGCTTTCAGCATTTTCGACGCGGTTGCATCTGCGATCCAAGTTAACACTTGAAAAAAATCGGCTTTGAGCGCATCTAACCTTCGTCCGCCATTCCGGGCGGACGCTTGAAAAAGGAGAGACCATGGCCAAGGAAGAACTGCTCGAATTTCCTGGTGTCGTGAAGGAACTCCTGCCGAACGCGACATTCCGGGTCGAGCTGGAGAACGGCCATGAGATCATCGCGCACACGGCAGGAAAGATGCGCAAGAACCGGATCCGGGTTCTTGCCGGCGACAAGGTGCAGGTTGAGATGACACCCTACGACCTCACCAAGGGACGGATCAATTACCGCTTCAAGTAAGGTGCGCCAGGTTGCGGCGCACTCTTCCCGGCTGATCCTGGGGTCCGCAAGCCCCCGGCGGCGCGAGCTGCTGGGACAGCTGGGTATCGTGCCGGACGACATCCGCCCCCCCGACATCGACGAAACCCCTCTGAAGGGCGAGTTGCCGCGCGAATACTGCCGGCGCATCGCCCGGACCAAGGTGCGCGCGATCGAGGCGGGGGACGAGGATGTCGTGCTTTGCGCCGACACCACCGTGGCCCTGGGGCGCCGGATCCTCGGCAAACCCGATGACGCCATGGAAGCTGAGGCGTTCCTGCGTCTGCTCTCCGGGCGCCGGCATCGCGTCGTCACGGCGATCTGCGTGCGTCGTGGCGAGCGGGTATGGGAGCGGGACGTGCTGAGCGCGGTCAAGATGAAGTCGCTGTCGCAGGTCGAGATCGACGCCTATCTCGCCACCGGGGACTGGCGGGGCAAGGCCGGTGGCTACGGAATCCAGGGGCCGGCCGGCGCGTTGATCCCGTGGATTTCGGGAAGCTTCACCGGGATCGTGGGCCTGCCGCTGGCGGAGACGGCCAACCTGCTGCGCGCCGCGGGTTACGAGGGGATCGCATGAAGGGCGTTCAGATCGTTCTGGGAGAGGTTGCGGGTCGCGAGGCCGCTGCGCTGATCCTTGACGGCGTGCTCGACGACCTGCTCGTGGACAGCGACGCGCCCCGGCCCGGCGCCATCTACCGCGCCCGCGCCAACCGGCCGATGAAGGGGCAGGGCGGCATGTTCCTCGACTTGCCCGACGGCAGCGGTTTCCTGCGCGGCGTGAAAGGCATCGCGCCCGGTGACCATCTGATGGTGCAGGTCTCGGGCTATGCCGAGCCGGGCAAGGCGATCCCGGTGAGCACCAAGCTGCTGTTCAAGAGCCGGTTCGCCATCGTCACCCCCGACGCCCCGGGGATCAACATCTCGCGCAGCATCCGCGACGAGGAAGACCGTCTGGCGATCCGCGCGGCGGCGGAGACCGAACTGGCCGAAGGCTGCGGCTTTGGCATCATCCTGCGCTCCGCCTGCGCCGGTGCCGATCCGGACATGATCGCGGAGGATGTCGATGCGATGATCGGTCTCGCGCAGACGGTCCTTGGCGACAGCGGCAGCGATCCCGAAAAGCTGACCGAAGGACCCGGTCCGCACGAGATCGCCTGGCGCGACTGGCCCGCGGGTGAAATCGACGAAGGCTCGATCGACGACTGGCTGGCGGAGGCGCAGCGGACGGAAGTCCCGCTGTCGAGCGGTGGTTCCATGTACGTGGAACCCACCCGCGCGCTGGTGGCCGTCGATGTGAATACCGGCAATGACAGCTCGCCCGCGGCCGGGCTGAAGGCCAATATCGCCGCCGCCCGCGCCTTGCCCCGCGCGCTCCGTGTCCGTGGGCTTGGCGGCCAGATCGTGCTGGATGCCGCGCCGATGCCGAAGAGAGACCGGCAGGGGTTCGAGGCAGCACTCCGCGCAGCCTTCCGCAGTGACGGGGTGGAGACGGCGCTGATCGGCTGGACCCCGATGGGCCACTTCGAACTCAACCGCAAGCGCGCCCGCGCGCCGCTTCGGGATATCCTGCGATGACCTGCCCGATCTGCAAATCCGAAACGGTGCACGCGTACCGCCCGTTCTGCTCACGGCGCTGCGCCGATCTTGACCTTGGCCGCTGGGTCACCGGCAGCTACGCGATCCCGTCGGACGAGCCCCTCGACGACGACGAAGAAATGGCTCGGTCCGACCGTGATCCGGAGCAGTCACGGCACTGATCTTTGCGCGCAATTTGGGGCTTGCACCGCCCGCGCCCACCGCCTAGAACGCCGCCACCCGATCGCCCGTGCGATCACCCGTGCCCGGGTAGCTCAGGGGTAGAGCAGTGGATTGAAAATCCTCGTGTC